>JAOTXY010000035.1 GCA_029862125.1 Gammaproteobacteria bacterium
TGATTTCGCGGTGCTATCCGACATTCTCGGCGACGAAGATCATCTGGGTGATATGGATTTCAAGGTTGCCGGATCTACCGAAGGCATTACCGCATTGCAAATGGATATCAAGATTGACGGTATCACCACCGAGATCATGCAAAAGGCACTGGACCAGGCAAAGGATGGGCGCTTGCATATCCTGGGTGAAATGGCGAAGGTCATTTCCGAAAGCCGTGAAGAAATGTCTGAATACGCGCCACGCCTGATCACCTTTAAAATTAATCCTGAAAAAATTCGCGATGTGATCGGTAAGGGCGGGGCAACGATCCGTTCGATTACCGAGGAAACCGGTGCCACGATCGAGGTTGATGATGACGGCATGGTGAAAATCGCGTCGGTTGAGAAAGCCGCGGGTGATGAAGCCAGGCGCCGCGTCGAGCAGGTGACCGCCGATGTTGAGGTTGGCGTCATCTATGAAGGCAAGGTTGCCAAGATCATGGACTTCGGTGCCTTTGTTAACATCTTGCCGGGCAAGGATGGGCTAGTGCATATCTCGCAAATTTCTGACGAACGCGTCGAAAACGTCAGTGACAAACTGTCGGAAGGCGACATGGTTAAGGTCAAGGTGCTTGAAGTTGATCGGCAGGGTCGTATTCGCCTGAGCATGAAGGCTGTCACCGAAGGCGAGGCCGCTGCGGTCTAGCTAAGTAAGTAATAGTCCAGGTAACGAAGGGGAAACAATGTTTCCCCTTTTTTGTGCCTGCAAGGAATGTTGATTCTAGTTTAAAACCTGAGCTTCGAAGTTGAAGCGCAGCTGCGAGTGACTGATAACTGTGGTTTAGCCTGGGCTCTGCGGTATTCCGCGAGTAGAGATTTAAAGTAGTTTGAATAGCGCACCGCAGTAGGGGCACCTGGCTTCGCCACCATTCTCCGCAACGGGAATATAAACCTTAGGATGTGAATTCCACAAACTGGAACCTTCCTGCGGGCAGTGGATTGGCAAATCATCCATTTTAACTTCAACTGCGGTTTTCGCATTGGGTGTCGAAAATGCGCCCTGATTAGATGCTGTATCTGGATTGACCATGGATTATCTATTTTATAAAAGTTAGCAAGTCTAGGTATTTTTCGTTACGACCATGCACCAGATCAAAATAATCGGATTGCAGGCGCTCGGTTATCGGGCCGCGCGTGCCACTGCCAACAGGTCGATTATCAAGCTCAGCAATAGGTGTGACCTCTGCCGCGGTGCCCGTGAAAAAAGCTTCGTCGGCAACATAAATTTCATCGCGTGTGAGTCGCTTTTCAATAATCTCCAGGCCCTGGTCTGCGGCGAGATTGAAAATGGTCTTGCGCGTAATGCCGTTTAATGCGGTTGTCGTTTCAGGCGTATAGATTACGCTATCGCGAATGACAAAGATATTCTCACCGCTGCCTTCGGCGACATATCCTTCAGGGTCGAGCAACAGGGCCTCGTCGTAACCGTCTTTCAGTGCCTCACCGAGTGCGACCATCGAGTTGATGTACTGTCCGTTTGCCTTGGCCTTGGTCAGGGCGATATTCGGATGATGGCGCGTATAGGAAGAGGTCTTGATGCGAATTCCTTTTTCCAGTCCCTCCTGGCCAAGGTAGGAACCCCATTCCCAGGCGGCGACGATGCAGTGCACGCTCAGGTTGTCAGCGCGCAAACCCATGCCCTCGGAGCCGTAAAAGACCATCGGCCGGATGTAGGCGCTTTCAAGATCATTGTCGCGTACCGCGGCGACCTGGGCCTCCATCAATTGCTTTTTGTCAAAAGGAATCGCCATGCCGAGTACCTTGCAGGAATCCAGCAGGCGCGAGGTATGCGCGTCCAGCGCGAAAATTGCAGTACCCTGGTCGGCATGATAAGCACGCACACCCTCAAAGCAGCCCATGCCATAGTGCAAGGTGTGGGTTAAGACGTGTACCGTGGCATCACGCCAGGCGACCATTTCGCCGTCAAACCAGATGAAGCCATCGCGATCATCCATCGACATTTTCAATTCTCCTGCAAGCTGAAACATTCGTTCCAGCAGTTAACAACATGGTTTACCTGCTCAGCAATTATTTCGGCGTCAACTTCGGCGGACTGGTTTTGCAGCACGGATTCGTGCAACAACCGATGATAGGTCTGGTAAATTTCAACCAGTTGCGATTGCGAACTGGTGATCAGATTTAACCGAAATAACTCGTTTAGCAGGCGAATATTATCAGAATATAAACAATCGGAGCCAATATTATTTGCCTCTGCAAGCACCCAGAATTGCACCAGGAATTCGATGTCGACCATACCGCCGCGAGATTGTTTCAAATCTATACGCTCACCCTCCGGGGGGCGCTTGTTGCGATATATCCGTTCCCGCATTTCAGCGATATCATGGCGCAGTTTGTCAAGGTCGCGCGGTATCCTGAGTACCTGTTCGCGGATGCGATTAAACTCGGGCACCAGGGCCGGGTCACCGGCAACCACGCGGGCGCGTACCAGCGCCTGGTGCTCCCAGGTCCAGGCCTTTTCCAGCTGGTAACGCAGGTAGGCCTGCGTCGATGATACCAGCAGACCCGAAGATCCTTCCGGCCGCAGCCTGGAGTCGATTTCATAAAGTTTGCCCGACGCTGTCAGTACGCTGGTCATGGAAATAATTTTCTGTGCCAGGCGCGCAAAATAGGTCGAGTTTTCGACCGACTTGTCACCGTTGGTATGCTGTTGTTCACCCTCGGAGTCGTGCAGGAAAATAAGGTCGAGGTCCGACTGGTAGTGCATCTCGGAGCCGCCAAGCTTGCCGTAGCCCACGATCCCGAAATTTGCCTTACGGCGGATTCCGGCAACACTGCATTCTGGTATGCCGAACTGTTGTTGCAAGGCTTTTTCGGCTAGCTGGTAGACTGACTCCAGCACGACCTCCGCGAGTTCACTGAGGCAGCGGCTAACCTGGTCGGCGTCGATCTCTTCGGCCAGCTCCGCGCAGGCGATCACCAGGGTTTGTTCGCGTTTGAATAATCGCAGGCTATCAAGTTCGAGCTCGGTATCGCCCTCGATGTTGGCAAGCTGCTGTTGCAAACGCTGCAGTAAAACTGCTTTATCGAATCGGTTCTGGTCACCCGCCTGGATCAGGTTCTCGAGCAACATGGGGTACTGCGAGACTTCCCCGGCAATCCAGGCACTTTTTTCGAACAGGGAGGAGAGTTTTTGCAATAAGGCCTGGTTCTGAAACAGCAGTTCAAAATAGACACTGCGTCCCGCTATCGATGAAAACAAGCGCATGAAACGTTGAAACAGGATATCGGGATTGGCACTGGGTCGAATGGCCTCGATCAAAATCGGCATCAGGGTGCCGAAGCGCTGCTTGGCCTTGGCTGACATAAAGCTCCAGGCTTTAGATTGCAGGAACCGGTTGAGCAGCTGGTTAATAGCCTCCGCCTTGTCGATATTGGATTTAGTGATGAACTCCCACTCTCTGCTGTCGTCGGTAGCGTCGGCGAAACCGTCGTCAAGAACCGGTTCAGCAATAGATGCGACTTCCTGTTTGAACAACTCGCTAAAATAAAAACTGACCCGGTCCCGATGTTGTTGCAGTTGAACAAGCAGCGTATCCCAGTTGGCAATGTTCATGGTCTTGGCAATGCGGGCCTGTTGCTCCAGGTTATCCGGTAAATCATGGGTTTGCTGGTCGTTGTACATCTGGATGCGATTTTCAAGCAACCTTAGAAAGCAATAGGCTTCACGCAGTTTTTGAATGGTTTCGCTATCGACAATTTCATCTTGCTCGAGCGCGTCAAAGCAGGCAAAAATCCCGGTCTTCTGTAACTGGTGATTACGTCCGCCCTTCAGGATTTGAAATGCCTGCACGAAAAACTCGATTTCCCGAATCCCGCCCTGGCCAACCTTTATATTGACTCGCATCCGTCCGGATTTCGCCTGCGAATCAATCTTTTGCTTGAGCCCGGCAAGGCCATCAAACACCCGGTAATCGTGATACTTGCGGTACACAAAGGGTTTGAGCATTGATACAAGGTATTTGCGACTGGCCTCGCTACCCGTTAACACGCGAGCCTTGACCATGGCATACTGTTCCCACTCGCGCCCGTGTAGCTGGTAGTAGTGCTCGAGCGCACTGTGACTCAGGGCCACCGGTCCGGATTCCCCCCAGGGTCGCAAGCGCAGGTCAACTCGATAAACGAAACCTTCTGCAGTCGCTTCGCTCAGCACCTGGCTGGTGAGCCTTACCAGGCGATTAAAGTATTCCTGGTAACTCAGTTGTCCGTAGCCGGAGAGTTCTCCATCGCTGTCATAACAGCAGATCAGATCGATATCGGAAGAAAAATTAAGTTCGCGCCCACCCAGTTTACCCATGGCGATAACATTCAACTCCATCACGTCGCCGTTAGATTCCAGGGGTTGACCATGTTTTGCCGATAATTGCAGTTGGCAGGCCTTGAGGGCGGTCCTGATCGACTGGTCGGCGAGGTCGCTCAAATGACGCAGGATCATCTCGACCGGGATAGAGGCCACCACGTCGAGATAAATAATCTCGACCATTTTTTGATGTCGATACAGGCGCAATTGTTTCTTGAGGTGTTGCAGATCAATTTTGTCCTGTGCCTCGAGGTCAATGATTTCCAATTCCAATGTAAATTTTTCGAGTCGGGGCAGGGCGTCAATCCAGTCCGGGTGGCGATGTAGTTGCTGCAGGGCATAGGGGCTCGCGATCGCGAGACGTTCGATATTTTCGATCACCCCGGCCCCGACCTGTTTCGATTCGAGGTATTCGGCGACCCCCTGCCACTGGATACGATTTTCAGCTGACAGGGTTTGATTATCCGGAATGGTATTCATAATTTAATGCGAATGAGAACTGTTATTATTTACGTTCTTATCTATATTCATTAGAATCTGTGCGTATTTTCGTGGTTTTGGGTTATTTCCACGTATGGCAAGTTTAGCGCTGAAACGAGTATGCAAACCAGTTAATTTAGCTGGATTGAGGAAAATGAAACTGCCGGGTTTTAAGGAATCCTGGCGGCCTTAACTATCTTTGGGTTGTAACCATCAGACTACAGTGACCGCAAGCTATCCCTACCTGCAACGACTATGGAAACCCGGAATACTACTGGTTGCACTGCTGTTCAGTTTGCCGATTTTCACCATCGCGAGTTTTATCATCCATCCAACTAACGAGGTCTGGCAGCATTTACTCGATACGGTACTGAGTGAGTACCTGGTAAACTCGGCGCTGCTGATGTTGGGTGTCGGCGCTGGCACCCTGGTGATCGGGGTTGGATGTGCGTGGTTGACCAGCGTATGTATTTTTCCAGGGAAGCGTTTTTTTGCTTGGGCCTTGCTGCTACCGCTGGCTTTTCCGGCCTACATAATCGCCTATACCTATACCGGGATGTTCGATTATGCAGGCCCGGTGCAAACCTGGATCAGGGACACGACCGGCTGGGGATTGCACGATTACTTTTTTCCCGAGGTGCGTTCGCTGGGTGGTGCGGTAACGATGTTTTCGCTGGTGCTTTATCCCTACGTATACCTGCTCTCGCGTGCTGCCTTTCTTGAGCAGTCAGTTTGCGTGCTGGAGGTGAGCCGGACCCTGGGTTGTTCGGTCTGGTCGAGTTTTTACCGGGTCGCATTGCCGTTGGCCCGGCCTGCGATTGTCGCGGGTTTATCGTTGGCACTGATGGAAACCCTGGCCGATTACGGTGCGGTTTCCTATTTCGGATTAGGCGTTTTTACGACCGGGATATTTCGTACCTGGTTCGGGCTTGGCGATGGTACCGCGGCGGCCAAGCTGGCCGCTATCCTGCTGATGTTTGTATTCGTGCTTGTCGTCATCGAGCGCTGGTCACGCAAGCAGTCCCGGTATCATCATACTTCGAATCGCTACAGTGCCTTACCCCAGTATCGGCTCGTTGGATACCATGCCGGCCTCGCGTTTTGCGCCTGTTTTATCCCGTTACTGCTGGGTTTCCTGCTGCCGGCCTACCAGCTTGCCGCCTGGGCATTTGAAACCTACGAGCACATGATCGATATCTCCTTCGTGAAACTCACTCTCCATTCGATCAGCCTCGCATTAAGCGCTGCGGCGCTCGCGGTTGTGATTGCACTTTTCCTGGCCTACGGTAAACGGCTGTTCAGCAGCAATACGGTTGCGACATCGATTCGCATGGTCGCAACCGGTTATGCGATACCCGGTACCGTGGTTGCCGTTGGCGTCATCATTCCCTTCGCGTGGATCGACAACAGCCTCGACAGCCTAATGCGCGAACATTTCGGATATTCCACTGGATTACTGTTAAGTGGCAGCCTGTTTGCGGTGATGTTTGCCTACATGGTTCGTTTTCTCTCCGTTTCGATTCAATCGGTTGAATCGGGACTGGGCAAGATTAAACTGTCGATGGACGAGGCCGCACGTTCGCTGGCGTACACGCCCATTGAAATTCTGATGAAGGTCCATTTACCCCTGATGAAAGGGACGGTGCTGACAGCATTTCTGATCGTATTTGTCGACGTCATGAAAGAACTGCCGGCGACGCTGATACTGCGTCCCTTCAATTTCAACACGCTTGCGGTACGCGCATTCGAACTTGCGTCGGATGAACGCCTGGCCGATTCGTCTACCGCGGCCTTGATGATAGTGGTTGTGGGACTGGTGCCTGTTATCCTGTTAAGCCATAGTATTAGCGCTTCACGAGTTGGCTCATGACATCCCAGCTAGAGGTCGAGAAACTGGATGCTGGATATGGAGATCTGCAGGTCTTGAACCAGGTTACCTTTACGCTGCAACCGGGCGAAATTGGATGCATGCTGGGGCCTAGCGGTTGCGGTAAAACGACGGTTTTACGTGCCATCGCGGGTTTTGAACCGGCCTGGCGCGGGCGCATCCTGATAGACGATGTCGAAGTCAGTTCCAGGAAAATCTACCTGCCTCCCGAAAAACGTAATATCGGTATGGTGTTCCAGGATTTTGCACTGTTTCCGCATCTAAGGGTTGAAGACAACGTGCGTTTCGGGTTGAAGGGTTTAAGCGGACAGGAACAGCAGACACGCATCCAGGAATTGCTTGCGATCGTTGGCATGCCCGCCTATGCGCACGCCTATCCGCACCAGCTCTCGGGGGGGCAGCAGCAACGAGTTGCGTTGGCGCGTGCACTGGCTCCTCGTCCCAGTATCCTGTTGCTGGATGAGCCATTTTCCAACATGGATGTGGAACTTCGTGAACAACTGGCGCGCGAGGTCAGAAGTATCCTTAAACAGGAGAACAATACCGCCATACTGGTAACCCACGATCAAAACGAGGCCTTTGCGATGGCCGACCAGATCTGCGTCATGAACGAAGGCAGCATCCTGCAGCAGGGCAGCGGTTATGACCTTTATCACCGGCCGGCTAATCGATTCGTGGCAGATTTTATCGGGCAGGGGGTCATTATTCCGGCGACGGTCGAGAGCGCGAATTCCGTCAAGACTCCGCTGGGTGTTATTGAAGGTGACAACAGGATCGAAGCTGAACCCGGTTCGATGGTAGATGTATTAATTCGACCTGATGATGTTATCCATGATGACGAGTCTGATGACTCGGCGATTGTTGTCGAAAAGGCGTTTCGGGGTGCTGATTTCCTGTATTTTTTACGAATGGATAGTGGAATAGAGGTTATGTGCCTTGCACCGAGCCACCATAACCATAAAATTAACGAACGCATCGGGATCCGGCTCAATGTTGACCACCTGGTCACCTTTTCCCGCAACTAGAACTGAATTCGAAGCTCGAGTTTAAATGATCAGCAAAATACTCGTTACCCTGGCGGTAATCGTCGCATGTATGTGGATGCTAGCGGCACGTTCGAAACCCGAACTCAGGAAGGTTGCAAATCCCGATGCCGAACGCAGGAAAAAACACCTGCGTAATGCGGCGATCGGGTTCATGATTATCATGTCGATCGCCGCCGGTGTGATGATTTATCTCGAGTTCGATAAGCGAACCGCGGTTGTAACCGTGCACGTCATCAACACCCAGTCAGGCGCCAAGAAGTCTTACCGGGTTATGAAAGACGATATCCACAGCGATGGATTTACTACGCTCGACGGGCTGCAGGTATTCGTTGCAGGTATCGAGCGCATCGAAATCGAAACCCGCTAGATTGACTACCAGGGATTAAATCCGGTTCCTGATCGCTTCCATGACGCTATCGATATCAGATCCGGGTACACTGACCAACAGGCCCTCATCGCGATAAAACGCGACCAGTGGAGCGGTCAGTTGGTTGTATACCTGCAGGCGATTTTCGATTGCTTCTTCGGTTTCATCATCGCGCTGTACGATCTGGCTACCGCAGACATCACAGACGCCCTCGACCGTTGGCGGCTTGGTCTTAACATTGTAAATTTCTCCGCAGTTGGTGCAGGTTCGACGCGTGGTCAGGCGGTCGATAATGACGTCGCGCGGTATGTCCAACTCCAGTGCGCAATCGAGTTTTTCTCCGAGTTTTGCCAGCAGCGCTTTCAGGGCTTCTGCCTGGGGTATCGTGCGCGGAAACCCATCCAGTAAATATCCCTGCTTACAGTCTTCCTGCTGCAAACGTTGCTCCATGATTTCCATGATGAGTTCGTCGGTAACCAGGTCACCGGCTGCCATTACAGCTTCCACCTGTTTTCCCAACTCGGTACCCGCGGCAATCGCCTCGCGCAGTATGTCTCCAGTTGATATCTGTACCGATCCGTCATGCTGCATCAAGGCTTTCGCGATCGTGCCTTTACCGGCGCCGGGTGGTCCTAACAGGATGATTTTCATGCTTGCCCCCTAAGTTGTTTGCCTGTTTTGTCTTCATTCTCCGGTTTTACGCGGTAATGGCAAGATTCAAATTTTTATGTGGACATTAATCTTTACGAACCGGTGAGTGTAATCGTCAGGTTACGGCGATGAGCCCGGTAACGGTGCTCCCACAAAAATAGACCTTGCCAGGTGCCCAGCGCGAGCCTTCCGGCCTGGATTGGGATAGTGATTTCGGACTGGGTTAGCACCGAGCGGATATGCGCAGCCATATCGTCGGGACCTTCCTGGTCATGCCGGTATGCAGGGTCTCCGTCGAGTACCAGTTTAGCAATATAGTTTTCGAGATCCCGGCGCACATCGCTATCCGCGTTTTCGGTAATTATCAGCGAAGCGCTGGTGTGATGTACAAAAACATGGCAAAGCCCCTGCACAACTCCGGACGCTCGCGCCACCTCTTCAACCTCGCGAGTAATATTGATCGTCGCGCGTCCCTCGGTTTGTATCGAAATCGTCTCCTGCTCAATCATCCATTCATTCTAACACCCAGACCTCAACTTAACGTAATTCAAAACCAGCGACCATAGCCACCTCGGTATATGTCCCGCAAAAGGCGCTCCCAACCGGCGCTTGCGCGCCGGTTGGTCCATCCATGGAATCGCTTGGACCTCGGCATCCATGCCTCGGTACACTTTTGCGGGACATATACCGAGGTGGCTATTAATACAAATCTTGGGTGTGCTTCAAAAATCTATTCTTCGAAAGCGATCAATATGAATTTTGGCACAATCGAGGCGAAGGCCCGGGTATATCTTTTCAGAACGCTGCGCAACAGGGATGTTGTGATACGGCACTCCGGGCGCGAGCCTACATGGATGTATTAACGGCGCTTCTGAAAAGATATACCCGGGTTTTCGCCGGTTAGATGGCTTTCAAACAAAGTGTTTTCTGCGGGGTTAGATCGAGGCGAGCTTGGCTGGGCTTTTTTTGAGTTGGCTGGGGTCGAGTATGGTTGGGGCCAGGAACTTGTCGCTGGATTCCGGGTAGTCGAGGGTGAAATGCAGGCCACGACTCTCCTTGCGCATCAGCGCTGAGCGGATGATCAGGTCAGCAACCACGACCAGGTTACGCAGCTCCAGCAGATCGGGCGATACCTTGTAGTTGCCGTAGTACTCGTTGATTTCACTTTTCAGCAGCTCGGCACGGTGAAGTGCCCGCTCCAGCCGCTTATTGGTGCGTACTATGCCGACGTAATCCCACATGAAGCGCCGCAGTTCGTCCCAGTTGTGTGCCACCACGATGTCTTCATCCGAATCGGTAACCTTGGACTCATCCCAGCGCTCGAGTGCCGGTAAGGCGGTCGTGGTATCGATCTCGGCGGTGATATTACTGGCTGCCGCCTGCGAAAACACCAGGCATTCGAGCAGCGAGTTGCTGGCCATTCGATTGGCCCCGTGCAGACCCGAGTAGGCTACTTCACCGACGGCATACAAATTCTCCAGGTCAGTGCGACCATTCATATCGACCATCACGCCACCGCAGGTGTAGTGGGCTGCGGGTACGACGGGTATCGGTTGTTTGGTGATGTCGATATCGAAGTCCAGGCATCGCTGATAAATGGTTGGGAAATGTGATTTGATAAAAGCCCTGCTTTTATGGCTGATGTCGAGATACACGCAATCGATGCCGAGACGCTTCATCTCATGGTCAATGGCGCGCGCAACGATATCCCGCGGCGCGAGCTCTGCGCGTTCATCGAAGCGCTCCATGAAACGTTCGCCGTTGGGCAGCAATAATTTGCCACCTTCGCCACGTATCGCTTCGGTAATCAGGAAAGACTTTGCCTCCGGGTGATAAAGACAGGTCGGGTGGAACTGAATGAATTCCATATTGGCGACGCGACATCCGGCACGCCAGGCCATTGCAATGCCGTCACCGGTTGAGCCATCGGGATTACTGGTATAAAGATAAACCTTGCTGGCACCGCCGGTGGCCAGGATTATCTTACGAGCCCTGAACACGTCGACACGCTGACTCTTTCGATTAAAGGCATAAAGGCCGGCGCATTTCTGCTGCTTGTTAATCAGGTCGATCGCCACGTGCTGATTGAATATTTTAATGTTGTCGCGTTCGAGTGCGTGTGCTTCCAGCGTTTGTTGAAGAGCCTTGCCTGTGGCGTCGGCAGCATGTACAACCCGGCGGCGGCTATGTCCGCCTTCGCGAGTCAAATGAAAACCGCTGCTGCTGATATCCTGGCGATCGCGCGAAAACGGCATGCCCAGGTCTGCGAGCCATTCGATATTTTTCCTGCCGGCAGCGGCACAAAATTTTACCACCGATGCGTCACACAGGCCGGCACCTGCCTCGATTGTATCGAGGGTATGCTGGTCGATACTGTCTTCAGGCTCGAGCACTGCCGAAATCCCGCCCTGCGCCCAGTAGCTTGAGTGCTGTTCACCGGGCGTTTTGGCAAGAATCGCGATCTTTAGCGATGTCGGCAAATGCAGCGCTGCTGACAGGCCGGCTGCGCCAGAACCGACGATGATTACGTCAAATTTAGATTGAATCGGCATGACTACCCTGGGTAGAAGTTCGACCCAGTATAGTGAAATCCTTCGCATCTCAAAACCCCGGAGTGGGTAGAACTTTTTGATATATAATCAGTCTCTATCACGGAGTACGGAGTATAAATTTCAGTTATCTCCGACCAATATAAACAAACCAGGGTTATCAATGGGGACTAATCTGCTTGATGCAGAGTTGGTGAAAAGGGTACAGGCTGGAGATACTGGCGCTTTCGATATCCTGGTGCAAAAGTATCAGCACAAGGTAGTAAATCTGGTTGGCAGGTTTGTATCTGATCATGCCGAGTGCCAGGATATTGCGCAGGATTCTTTTATCAAGGCGTTTCGAGCGATCCAGAATTTCAGGGGCGATAGCCAGTTTTACACCTGGCTTTACCGGATTGCAGCCAATACGGCCAAGAATTACCTGGCGTCGCGGGCGCGGAAGTCTCCCGGGTATACGGTCGATGTCGATGATGCCCAACATTTTGAGGGTGATTCGGGGCTCAAGGAATATTCCAATCCAGAAAACCTGTTGTTAACAGAGGAAATAAAGACAACGATTTTCAGCACTATCGAGAATTTACCGGATGATCTGAAGTCGGCAATTACCTTGCGCGAACTGGACGGTTTGAGCTATGAAGAGATTGCGGAAGTGATGGATTGTCCGATTGGCACGGTTAGATCGAGAATTTTTCGTGCCAGAGACGTAATCGATAAGGAACTTAGACCCCTGTTAGAGTGACTAAGTAACAGATAATAACAGCCGTAACATGAATAGTGGCTTAATACGAGACTTGGAAATGACAGATCTAGATGACAAATTATCGTTCCTTTTGGACGATCACCCCGGTGAAAATGCCGATGCTAACCTTGACGAAGTGATTGCTGATGTCAATTTGCAATATCGTGCACGGCGTTACCACATGATAGGTGAAGTCATGCGGCATGAATTACCCGAGGCGATTGATACCAGCTTCCACAGCAACGTCATGGCTCAAATACATGATGAAAACCTGCAGCAAGCCGCCGCGCAGCCGGTGACTGAAACGCCTGCAAGAAATGCTTCGATCCTGAGCTGGACACCATTGAAACCCTTTGCAGGGCTGGCCGTGGCAGCCAGTGTTGCGATAGTTACGGTCGCCTTGTGGCAACCGCTCAAGCAAGGGACGGGGCAAAACGATGACGGCCTCGTTTCGGCCGACCAGCAAAAAATTGAACAACTTGCCAAGCAGCAGATACAGGGTGGTGTGGTCACGGCTTCAACCAACGTACAACCACTCGGTATGCGCTGGAAGGTAGAGCGTGAATCACCCGGGCTACAACAGAAGTTGAATGCATACCTGGTAACGCACACCGAGTACTCTAACTCAATGCAAAGTTTGATCCCACAGGCACGGGTGGCTGGATTTGATTCACAACAATAACCCGGGAAGCAAGTTGGCTTTTTTATCAAAGAGACTGGTTCCAATCCTGATATCGTCGCTGTTTAGCATTCCTGTTTTGGCTGACCCCGCGATGGATTGGGTGCAGAAGATGTCCGACGCGATGCGCAATCTCAACTATCGTGGCGATTTTGTTTACGTACACGAAAATCAGCTCGAAAGTATGCAGATCTCTCATTACAGGGACGCCCACGGAGAAAAGGAGCGCCTGGTTTCGCTTAATGGCGAGGCGCGTGAGGTGATCCGTGACAATCAGAACCTGACCTGCATCTGGCCCTCGAGTCGCAAGGTTATCGTTGACTTGTCGCGCAAGAACAGTTTTTCTCCAATTTTTATCCCGGAAGACATCGCTCGGCTGGAAAAATATTACGAGATGAAACTGCTGGGTAAAGATCGCGTAGCTAACATGAATGCCGTGGTAGTGCATATCGATCCCAAAGACAAGTATCGATATGGTATGAAGTTCTGGATTAACGAGGACAATGGTTTAATGATGCAATCCAGCCTCATCAATGAAAACGGCACGGTTGTTGAGAAAGTCATGTTTACCAGCCTGGAATTGTTTGAAGGCGAAGATAAACCGGTGATAGATACGATGCCGAAAATTGACGAAAATTTCACCCTGGTGCGTTTTCACAGTGGCGATAGCTCGCAATCTTTTGCGGCTGATAATTCCTGGCAGCTTGGGCAAACACCCGGTGGTTTCTGGCGCGAATCGGTAATGAAACGCAAAATCCCGGGTTCTGATGACTTTGTGCATCAAATGGTTTATACCGACGGCCTGGCTTCGCTTTCGGTATTTATTGAACGTCAATCCGGCATCGCGTCGCAGGGCGGTTCGTCGATGGGCGCGGTTAACGCATTTATCCGAATTGTGAAAAATTATTCGGTGACTGCGATCGGTGAGGTACCCGCCGTGACCGTAAAGGAAGTTGCAGAATCGGTATCCTACCAGCAGCAGTAATCATGAAAACGGGATTGGCTGCCCACACAATTATCGTGCAACCCAGCACAATAAATTGATATCAAAATTGACTTATCTTCGGTTCGATCCGATTATACATGGATGATTACTGAATCAGCAGTTGTCACACGGCGCGATGGCAAACTGGTTGAACTCGAGCTTCAACGCAACTCAACCTGTGGCCAGTGCGAACTCAGTAAGGGCTGTGGTACCGGTGCCCTCGGCCGCTTGCTCGGACATCGCAGTAAACCCATCCTGATTGAAACCGATCATGATTTAAAGCCGGGTGACAGGTTGCAGTTGGGGCTGTCTGAATCAGCGCTGGTCAAGGCGAGCTTAACCATATACGGATTACCGCTGCTGGGAATGGTGTGCGCTGGATTTTTGGCCACGCTGCTGGCGGCGACCGAAGGACTGGTGGTTGTAGCCGCAATTGCGGGTTTCTTTGCTGGGTTTAAAATAGCTAGTTTTATTATTTATTCTCTTGAAGGTCCGCAATTTAGACCCTATATCATTGATATCCATGTGAACCCCGGACCTCATACAAGGTCATAAAACTGTATTTGAAATTATCTGGAAGTTACCAATGAAAATTTTTAGTAAGTATATTTGCCAAACCGTTTTAGCGTTTATATTAATCTTGCCCCTGGCGACCCAGGCTGCATTGCCTGACTTCACGAAAATTGTCGATCAGGCTAAAGATTCAGTGGTCAATATCAGTACCAAGTCCAAACCGAGATCGTCCAGTACAAGGGAATATAATATTCCCGAACTACCCGAGGGTTCACCTTTCGGAGAGCTGTTCGAGAAATTTTTTGATCGCGATGAATTCGATCGCAGACGTCGTGATGCACAATCCCTGGGCTCAGGATTCATCGTTTCCGAAGACGGTTATATTCTAACCAATCACCATGTCATTGACGGTGCCGATGAAGTCATCGTGCGTATGTCCAATCGCAAGGAATTCGTGGCCAAGATTATTGGTTCGGACCAGGCATCTGACGTTGCCGTATTAAAAGTTGATGCCGATGATTTACCGGTTCTGCAATTCGGAGATTCGGATGAGCTTAAAGTTGGCGAGTGGGTACTCGCGATCGGTTCACCTTTTGGGTTTGATCACAGTGTAACGGCCGGAATTGTAAGTGCCAAGGGTCGCAGTTTACCTAGTGACAATTACGTTCCTTTCATTCAGACCGACGTCGCAATCAATCCGGGAAATTCCGGCGGCCCGCTTTTTAACCTGGATGGTGAAGTGATTGGTATCAACTCGCAAATATATAGTCGCACCGGTGGTTTTATGGGATTGTCCTTCGCCATCCCGATCGAAATGGCAGTCGATGTTGCCGATCAGATAAAGGAAACCGGTTCGGTTTCCCGTGGTTGGCTCGGCGTGTTAATCCAGGAAGTCACGCGCGAGCTGGCGGAATCGTTTGGCATGGAAAATCCGCATGGTGCCCTGGTGGCCAAGGTTCTGGATGATAGTCCCGCAGCTGCGGCAGGCCTCGAAGTCGGTGATGTCATCGTCGAATTCAATGGCAAGAAAGTGATGCGTTCCAGTGGCTTACCGCCGCTGGTCGGACGCGCCAAGGTTGGCGAACAGGCTCGCGTTACGGTAATACGCGATAAAAAGCGACGTACCATTGGTGTTGATATTGCTCAATTGCCGACCGCGATAACCCAGGCGTCATACACGCCTGATGAGAAGCAACACGGTGAGGATTCGGCGCTGGGTATGAAGGTCGAGGCATTGAGTAGTGAGGACGGCAAGCGGCTCAAAATCGAAAATGGAGTGCAGGTTGTCGAAGTGGACGAATACGGGCCTGCAAGCGATGCCGGAATTTTGAAAGGCGATGTAATCACCATGATTGATAATCAGGAAATCGAGTCGCTGGATGATTTTGCGCTGATAACCGATGATTTGAAGGCCGGCAAATCGGTAGCACTTCTGGTGCAGCGCCGGGCCGGGCCGGTATTTCTCGCAATTCGCCCCGAGGATTCATAACCGGGAATCGGCTGATTGGAGCTAACCCTCTATTACCGGGAACAATGCCACTTGTGCGATGCGATGCGCAAAGCACTGGTGGTATTTAACCGCCAACATCCATCGGTTAGCTGGCAGGAGATAGATATCGACCGGGATACCGGGCTAATCCGGCGCTACGACGCCCGCGTTCCGGTGCTCTGTCACGGCGATACGGAAATCTGTCACTATTTTTTCGATGAATCGGCATTGATAGCTGCATTGGCTTTAGCGTAAACTCTGCAGGTTTTTTACACCCATAGCCAGGTTTCTATACGCTGGCATTCCACTTACTTTGTTAAATCATGAAGCCGGGCGGGACGGCTACTATTTATGCGCATGGAGCTAATACGCAATTTTTCCATTATTGCCCACATCGATCATGGGAAATCGACGCTGGCGGACCGCTTTATCCAGCTTTGCGGGGGTTTGAGCGAGCGCGAAATGGAAGCCCAGGTACTCGATTCCATGGACCTGGAACGCGAACGTGGCATCACCATCAAGGCGCAAAGCGTTTCACTAAAATATAAGGCCCGCGACGGCAGGGAGTATTCCCTCAATTTTATCGATACCCCGGGACACGTGGACTTTTCCTACGAGGTGTCACGATCACTCGCGGCCTGTGAAGGCGCCTTGTTGATTGTTGATGCCTCCCAGGGCGTCGAGGCGCAAAGCGTCGCCAACTGCTACACCGCGATCGACCTCGACCTGGAAGTCATTCCAGTGCTGAACAAGATAGACTTGCCGGCGGCGGATTCAGAGCGGGTTAAACAGGAAATAGAACAAATCATTGGACTCGATGCTTCCGAAGCGATCGAAATCAGTGCCAAAACCGGTATCGGAATCGAGGATCTGCTGGAGCAGATCATTGAAAAAATCCCGCCGCCGAGTGGTTCAGAGGGGAATAAGACCCAGGCGCTGGTAATCGATTCATGGTTCGATAACTATGTCGGAGTCATTACCCTGGTGCGCGTCATGGAAGGTCAGATCAGGCCCAAACAAAAGATCAAGATGATGTCGAGCGGGCAGGAATTTCTGGTTGAGAAGGTCGGAGTCTTTACGCCGAAACGCAAGGATACTGAAAACCTGCAAGCTGGCAGCGTAGGATTTATTATCGCTGGAATCAAGGATATCGAGTTAGCCCGGGTCGGCGATACCATAACCCTGGCGCAGCATCCGGCCGACAAGGCGCTGGCAGATTTCAAACAGGTCCAGCCACGGGTATTTGCCGGCCTGTTTCCTATCAGTGCTGACGACTATGAGGACTGCCGCGAGGCACTTAAGAAGCTGAAGCTAAACGATGCCGCGTTGCAGTTTGAACCGGAATCGTCGCAAGCGCTTGGTTTCGGGTTTCGTTGTGGTTTTCTAGGCTTGTTGCATATGGAAATCGTGCAGGAACGGTTGGAGCGTGAATATGATCTTGATCTTATTACCACGGCACCTACCGTTGTTTACCAGGTGGAAACGACGGCCGGCGAACTGGTCGAAATTCATAACCCGGCAGATTTACCAGCGATTAACAAGATTAACGAAATTCGTGAACCGATTATCCAGACGAATATTCTGTTACCCGAAGCTTATATCGGCGCGGTGATTTCGCTTTGTATCGAAAAGCGGGGAGTGCAAAAAGATATGCAGTTTCTCGGCAACCAGGTGTCACTGGTTTTCGAGATACCCTTGAGCGAGGTTGTGCTCGACTTTTTTGATCGCCTGAAATCGGTTAGTCGCGGTTATGCTTCATTCGATTACGAGTTTCTGCGCTTCGAGGCGTCAAACCTGGTTAAACTCGATGTACTGATAAATTCTGAAAAAGTAGATGCGCTGTCTTTGATCGTGCATCGCAGTAACGCGGATTACCGGGGTCGGGAACTTGCTTCCAAAATGAAAGAGTTGATTCCACGACAGATGTTTGACGTGGCGATACAGGCTGCCATCGGTTCAAACATTGTTGCGCGCACGAATGTAAAGGCTTTACGCAAGAACGTAACAGCCAAATGCTATGGTGGTGATGTCACGCGAAAACGTAAATTGCTTGAGAAGCAGAAAGCCGGTAAAAAGCGTATGAAGCAGGTAGGCAGTGTCGAAATTCCACAGGATGCTTTTCTTGCAGTTTTGAAGGTAGATAGCTAGTTACTGATATTGCACGACGTAGAGACGTACTGAATGTTCCATTTTGATTTTGAGTTTTTATTGCTGATTCTAACCGCGGTGACGGGCTTGTTATGGCTTGCCGATGTACTGGTGTTCGCTCGTCTGCGGCAACCAACTGCAACCAGTAAAATTAAGAAGGAACCGCTGGTTATCGAATATTCTCGGGCCTTTTTTCCAGTGCTGATTGCGGTTCTGGTGTTACGCGCGTTTTTATTTGAACCATTCCGTATTCCTTCGGGTTCAATGATGCCGACGCTTTTAGTTGGCGATTTTATCCTGGTAAACAAGTTTACTTATGGCTTGAGATTACCGGTTTGGCAAACCCGCATTACCGACGGTAACAAGCCAAAACGTGGCGATGTCGTCGTTTTCCGCTATCCTAAGGATGAATCACAGGATTATATAAAGCGAGTTGTGGGATTACCCGGGGATCATGTCGCCATTTATAATCAACGCTTGTCGATTAATGGCAAACTGCTGGATATTGAGCCAGACCGTGTTTACGAGGGATTGGGCGATCTGAATAAGATGCAATACGCACATGGATGTGACCGGGCAGCTGCTAACTGCCAGGTGTATATCGAGAAACTTGACCAGGCGGAATATACGATAATGAACAATCCTGGCTCGACATTTGGTGTTAATGGCGAAGTATTCATTCCCGAAGGGGAGTATTTCGTGATGGGCGATAATCGCAATCACAGCAATGACAGCAGAATTTGGGGCAACGTACCCGAGGAAAACCTGGTTGGAAAAGCGGTGATGATATGGATGCACTGGGACTGGCGTAAGGATGGGACGGGATTAAATATATCCCGGGTTGGCGATAAAATTTCGAATTGAGGAACTGATGATGAAGAGATCAATGAGCTCGAGGCATCGACAAAAAGGCATGTCCAGTTTTGGCTGGATTGCCGTGTTCGGTATTTTTGCATTGTTGCTGATATTGTTATTAAAGGTTTTTCCAATGTATTACGGTAATTACCAGCTCAAGTCTACATTGGAGACATTGGTGATGGACGATCGATTGAACCCAAAATCCAAGAAGGAGATATGGGAATCCCTGCAAAGACGCCTGCTTATCAATGAGGTCAGATCCATCAAACGAGAGGATGTAACCATGAAACGCAAGGATGGCAAAACTACTATAACCGTCGATTACGAGGTCAGGAATAGTTTCATCGGGCCCTTGTTTATCGGCGCTCATTTCGTTGAAATCGCAGTGATCGATCGGTGAATGCCGATAAATTCTGCACGCTTACCGGATACCAATTCAAACGGCAGGATTTACTGGACCAGGCGCTTACCCATCGCAGCTATTCGCGCAGCAAAAATAACGAGCGGCTCGAGTTCCTCGGCGACAGCATCCTCAATCTGATTATTTCCAATCATATCTACTTGCGCTTCACCGATGCCGACGAGGGGGACCTGAGTCGCATTCGCGCATCCCTGGTAAAAGAAGAATCACTGGCACAAATCGCCATGGATATTGGCCTGGGTGATCATATTCGCCTGGGTGGCGGCGAGTTGAAAAGTGGGGGATTTCGTCGAGCATCCATACTATCTGATGCACTGGAAGCATTGATTGCCGCCATTTACCTCGACAGTGATTATGCACAGACAGAAGCTACCGTTCTGCGTTTATACGAGGAACAGTTGCAAACCGTTGATGAAAACGCCAACCTACGTGATCCAAAGACCCAATTGCAGGAGTATCTGCAGGCGAGAAAGATGCATTTGCCCCGTTACCAGGTGGAACAAACCAGTGGTAAATCCCATAACCAGGTTTTTACCGTCAGCTGTAATATCACTGATCTCGAACTACAGAGTAAAGGCAAGGGGTCCAGTCGTAAAAAAGCGGAACAACAGGCCGCAAAAAAAATACTAGACAAACTGGGAACATGATTGACGAGTTTCAATGTGGTTACGTTGCACTGATTGGCAAACCCAATACCGGCAAATCGACATTGATGAATGCGCTAGTCGGTCAAAAACTCAGTATTACTGCGCACCGGCCACAAACCACCAGGCATCAAATTCTCGGTATCAAGACAACCGAGAAATACCAGTGTATTTTTATTGATACCCCGGGGATTCACGATAACAACAAAAAAGCGATCCACCGCTATATGAATCGTGCCGCAACCAGTATGCTGGATGATGCCGACCTGATATGTGTACTGCTCGACGTTTCTCATTTCAACCAGGACGATGAAAAAATCCTGCAAAGAGTTGCACGCTATGACCGGGTTTTGATTGTGCTTAACAAGATCGATCAAAAAAGTCGCGAGTCCTGCCTGCCGATAATGGATCAAATCTCAAAGCAGGTTCCAGGATTCGAATGTGTGCCGGTGTCGGCCCTTACCGGCGATAACCTGGAGTACCTCGAGCAGCTTATAGTCGCCCGCCTGCCCGTTGGTGTACCGCAATTTCCAGACGATCAACTGACGGATAAATCGATGCGATTTATCAGTGCGGAAATCGTGCGTGAAAAACTGTTCCGCGAGCTCAAACAGGAATTACCCTATTCAATCACGGTTAACATAGATCACTACATCGAGGAGACGGATATCACGCGTATATCGGCAACCATCTGGGTTGAACGTAAATCGCAAAAATCGATCGTCATCGGTAAAAGCGGAAACCTGTTGAAAAAGGTCGGATCGCTGGCGCGCAGTGATATAGAGCGACTGATAGATGCAAAAGTCTATCTGCAGCTGTGGGTGAAAGTTCGCGCTGACTGGTCTGATGACGAACAGTCGCTGGCAGCCTTTGGTTACTCGGATGGAACCCAGGGTTAGTGACCAGATTTCCTTTATTCTGCGTCGGCGTGACTGGCAGAATTCAAGCCTGATACTGGATTTTTTTACCCGCGATCATGGATGTATCCGGGCGATTGCCAGGGGTGCCCGCCGGAATCCGGCAAAAACACCTTACCAGCCTTTTGTGATGCTCAGTATCAGCTGGACCGGAAGGCAGGAACTAAAGACCCTGACCGGCATCGAAGGTCAGGCTTTACCGGTCGATGAAAAGAATTACCTGGCATTACTGTACGTGAACGAGTTACTGGGAGCGTTGCTGCCACAAGGTGAATCTAATCCGGCGATATTTGCGAGTTACCAGTCATTATTGCAACAGTCCGTCGACGATATCGGCGAAGCCGGGTTGCGAAGGTTTGAGCTCGAATTGATGAAGCAACTTGGTTACTTCCCCGATCTTACTGTTGATGCGGTTAGTGGGCAGGAGATCCAGGCGGAGGCGTTTTACCAGTTTGTAATCAATAGCGGCTTTGTTGCCTGTGCTGATTCTGCCAGGGATTCCGTAAGCGGGCGGGTGGTTATCGACTGGATCCGGGGCGATTACCAGCAGGATTCCGTGTTACGCCTGGCCAAAACGGTGTTGCGCAGTACTATTGACTTTAACTTGCACGGAAAAACGCTAAAATCGCGCGATGTCCTGCTTGAAATGATGAGGCGAAAATGACAACTGCTGTAACCCTGGGGGTCAATATTGACCACGTTGCTACCTTGCGCCAGGCTCGCGGTACCCGCTTTCCCGATCCTGTATACGCTGCCCAGGTTGCGGAGTATTCCGGTGCGGATTCGATAACCTTTCATCTACGCGAAGACCGGCGTCATATCCAGGAACGCGATGCACTGTTGCTCAAGCAGGTGGTCAATACCAAGCTCAACCTGGAAATTGCCATCACTGACGAAATGATTACTTTTGCCTGCGAGCTCAAGACTGAAGATGTCTGCCTGGTGCCTGAAAAACGTGAAGAACTAACGACTGAAGGCGGCCTGGATGTTGCAGGTCAGCTCGAACAGGTTCGCTCCGCCTGTGCTCGACTGGCAGAGGTCGGGACGCGAGTTTCACCCTTCATCGATGCCAGTCGGGATCAGATCGATGCGGTTATCGAGTGTGGCGCCCCCTGTATTGAAATTCATACCGGGCACTATGCCGATGCGCAGGGTGATGAAAAGCTGCAAAAACTGGCAGAAATAAACGAGGCGATAGCTTACGCGCATGTTAAAGGTTTACAGGTCAATGCGGGACATGGACTCAATCGGCATAATGTGCAACCGATTGCCGCCAACCCATTGGTAAGTGAATTAAATATTGGGCACGCAATTATTGCCGATGCCGTTTTCCTCGGGCTCGAGCAGGCGATCCGGGATATTAAGCGGCTGATTTTAGACGCCAGAAGCCAGGGATTATGATAGTCGGCATTGGTGTCGATATCGCAGAAACCGCTCGCTTCGAAAAACTGAGTGCAAAGTTCGGTGAGCGTTTCGCGCGACGAATTTTGACCGACGACGAACTGACAGAGTTTGATCGACGTAAGCAATCCAATCTATTCCTGGCAACCCGATTTGCCGCGAAGGAAGCTGTGGCCAAGGCGCTGGGAACCGGAATTGGCGAACAACTCGGATTTCATTCGATTCAAATCGAGAATGACAAGCAAGGTAAACCACTGCTGCGATTCCTGGGTAGCGCCAATGATTTGATTGCTCGCCTCGAAATCAAAAATGCGCTGCTTTCACTGTCTGATGAAAAGCATTATGTCGTGGCAATGGTGGTGCTGGAGTCTTAGCCCGCTTTGCCTTCTGCGTCCATAAGTTCCAGGTAGCGATCAACTTCCAGTTTTACGGCGGTTAACTCCTTGTTCAATTTCTGTACTGGTTTTTCTAGCGGAATATTACTGTCGCGTGCCAGATGCTTTTGAAAGCCGAGAATATTACGCTGCAATCTTGGCAGGCTCGCGTAGCAGGTAACACCATGGAGTTTATGAGCAATGGCTGCAAGACGCTGCTGGTCAAGCTCGGCCAGGGCGCTTTCGAGTTGTTGTTGTTGATCAGGAATGTCGCGCTGCAAGATTTCAAATATCTGCTTGAGCAAAGACTCGTTGTCTGCCGACAGGGCTAAAGACCTCTCGTAGTCCACCGAACAATCCCCACTGGAATCGGCAGTATCGGCTATTTCGGCATCGACTGCCTTGTGTACCGGTTCACCGTCGAGTAAGCAGCGAAACTTCTCTTCATCCAGAGGTTTGCCGAGAAAGTAGTCGAATCCCAGTTCAATCAGTCGTCCAGCCTCGTCGTTCAGGACATTAGCGGTTAATGCGACAATGGGAGTCTTGTCCCCGGGGTTATGCTCCCGCATCATTTGTAACAGGCTGACACCATCGATATCGGGCATTTGTATGTCGAGAATGATGATGTCGAAAGGCTCTTTGTTATAGTATTTCAGAGCTTCAATCCCGTTTTCCGCTTCTACGACTTCGTGTCCCCAGAGACGGATGAGTTCGCCTGCCAGTTTTAGATTGACCTGGTTGTCATCGACCAGCAAGACTCGCTTTTGCCTGATCTGTAACTCGTTTTCGTCCATTTCTTTTTCGGTTTCCTTTCCAGTTACCCTCGCGGCTATCGCTGCAACAGCCTGGCTGGTATTAATGATCGAAACAAACTCAATCCTGCCTGGACTGATTGCTGACTGGAAGCCTTCGTCGTAGTCCATGACCAATATGCGAGCGTTGCCGGTAACCTCCCGGGCAACGACTTTTTCAAGATCAATACTTAAGTGTCGGATATCGAAAATCAGCAATTCTACATATGCAAGGTTACGCTGGATGCACTGCAGGACAGGATCGGTCCCTTTTTGATTATCGATCAGGAAAGATTCGGTATTGACTCCTGCCCGATCAAAAAGTGTGCGGGTTTCCATCAGGCAATAATTATCGGCGGCGAATACCAGGGCTCTTGGATTTTCTGCCTCATTGAGAACAACAGTCCCGGCCTTTTCTCCCAGGTCGAATGGCAGGTTCAGGGTGAATTTCGAGCCTTCGCCCGGCGTCGAAACCATGGTGATGTCGCCACCCATCAGGGTTGCCAGGTTTTTACTGATAACCAGGCCCAAACCGGTACCTGCGAAGCGTCTCGTGTCAGAACTTTCAACCTGGCTGAAAGCCTGAAACAGGGATTGCTGGTCTTGTTCTGAAATGCCAATCCCGCTGTCTTCCACCGTGATTTTAATATCGACCTGCTCGAAACTCCTGTCTTCGAGGCTCACTTTTATCACCACCCGGCCGTGATCGGTGAACTTGATCGCATTGCCGATAAGATTTAGCAGGATTTGTTTCAGTCTTAATTTATCACCGACGATCCAGCGTGGCGTGTCACTATAAATAATCAGGTTCAAATCGATGCTTTTTGTTAATACATTGATGAAAAGTATGTCACGGGTTTGTTCGAGCACTTCGTAGAGATCAAATTCTTCATCCACGAGTTGTAATTTACCGGATTCCATTTTCGAGAAGTCCAGGATTTCATTGACGATATTGGTGAGGTCGCTGGTGGATTTCAGGATAATATCGACATAACGCTGCTGCGATTGTTCAAGACTGGATTGACTCAGTAAGCTGATGAAGCCCTTGATGCCATTGATCGGGGTTCGTATTTCATGGCTCATGTTGGCGAGAAACTCGGACTTGGTCCGGTTTGCCTTTTGCGCCTCATCACGCGCCAGACCCAGTTCCCGGTTTTTTGTTTCGAGGTTGGATATTGCTTCGTTGAGTTGTTGAGTAGCCTGCTGAATTCTCCGGTTCAAATGGCGTCGGTTGGCGAGCAAGGCATGGGTCATGCGATTGAAACCCTTCTGCAGCGCACCAATCTCGTTCGCCTCCAAAGGTTCAATCGTTTTGCCGAGTTGACCGGTTTCGACGTACTTCAAATGCTCCATCAAACCAAAAATAGGTTGCGTGATTCTGCGACTGATAATCACGGTCAGGATCACTGCCATGATTAATATCATGATAAAGAACACGATCGAGTCGCTGATGATCAGCCCGGTCGTCTGCTTTAATTGCTGGCGTGAAATGTAAAGGTGTACCCAGCCAAGAACACTAGTCGAGCGCGCATCATTATTGTCAGGCGCAAACACGTCAGAGTGCTCATTGCTTTGCGACTGAATGGTCTCGCGAGAGTAATAGTATTCGGCGACCTCGGATTGCTGAAAATCCTTGGAAGCTGATTCCGCAATCAGTTTACCTTGCTGATCGTAAATCGAGGCCAATACAATATTGTTGCTACCGACAGATTGCTCCAGCAGATACTGGATTTGACTATCGTTACCTGTAAACAGGTTGAATTCGGAAGCACCGGCGATCTGGCGGGCGATGATCTGGCCTTTACTCTGTAGTTGTTCATTGGCCTGCTCGATGCTGCCATTAATATGTTGATAGGTAAAAAGCAGGTCAATCAGAAACACCGGAATGAGCGTGATCAGCAGGATCTGATACTTGATGCCGAGGCGTTTCACGGTTGCAACTCGTCTATTCTTGATCGCAGTTCACGTTCCTCGGGTAAATCAATTCCCAGCGCATCTGCAACTCGCAAGTTAGTCGTTATGGTGTAAAACCTTGCAAATTGAAACGGGGGGCCATTGTGAACCCCGTTATTCAGCTTTTGATTTAATAGCAATGCCAGGTGTCTGCCAATGTCAACTGGAGATGAAAAAATTGATGCAATGGCACCTGATTTTACATGGGCCGGGGAATAGCTGATTGCCGGCTTACGATTCCGATAGCTGCTCAGCAACACACCTTTAAGCGTGTCACGATTGTAAATCGATTGTCGGGGTAGCATCAGCAGTACATCGTTTTGGTTCAGTAGGTCTCGCAACACCGGTAGCAGTTTATTGGCCTTATCTATGCGGTACTGATTTAACCGGAGCTGAAATTTGTCCAGGATTTGAGTTCGATACTGGTTGGGATCGATTCGGTTTGCCTCGATAACACCGATGCTTTCAATGTCGAGCATGAGCTTGCAAAAGGCGAGATAACGATGCATTGGTTGATCGAGCACAATGGTCAGATGGTGATTAAGATTCAGCTCCTGGTATTGCTCCAGTGTGAGGTAGGCATTAATAGAATCTGCCTCGGTGTCGAGTTGATTGACCGCTTCAACCGCCGATTGACCGAGGGCGACAAAGAGATCGCTGCGGCTGATACGGGTCAACTCATCGCCAAGCTCTGTTGCCTTCAGCACCTTGAATCGTGCAGCTGGATCAACATGTTTCTTCAGGGTACTGATGGTTTGATCGAAATAGGCGTTATCGCTACTTTTCACGATGATGACCTGGCCGATCACGGGTTGGGCCGCGAACATGCCGCAAACCAGCACCAGTAATACGCTGAAAATTGATTCTTTAAATCGGCGATTTAGCATGAATCCTTTCCTCAGACTCCTTGAAGTCACACTAGCCCGGTGGTTACTTTTCCTGATACTGGCAGGAGATGCAGGCAGTTGCTTTGGCGTGCCCGACGCTATTAAAGTAAAATCTTTTTCTAAGATTCCGTCCTGGCTGGTTTGTCTTTCTATTTTATGTTTTTGCATGATTATATCGGAAATACCCCTCTGATAACATTACAGCGGCTTAACGCCGGAAATGGTAATCAGATTTCGGTAAAACTTGAGGGCAACAATCCCGCCGGCTCGGTCAAGGATCGTCCGGCCTATAGCATGATCCGGCATGCCGAGGCGCGTGGTGAAATCAGGCCGGGTGATGCACTGGTCGAAGCAACCAGCGGAAATACAGGAATTGCCCTGGCCATGGTAGCGGCAATGCGTGGTTACCGTATGACATTGATCATGCCCGATAACCTGAGCCATGAGCGACTTACTACGATGCGGGCATTTGGCGCCGAAATTATCCTTGTCACCCAGGAAGAGGGTATGATGAAGGCACGTGATATTGCCGAAGAAATGAATGCGCAGGGGAAAGCAAAGATGCTCGATCAGTTTGCCAATCCGGATAATCCCCGTGCGCATTACGAAACCACTGCACCTGAGATATGGCAGCAGACGAAGCAGGGGATAACACACTTTGTCAGCGCCATGGGGACTACGGGTACAATCATGGGTTGTTCGCGATATTTCAGCGAGGTCAATTCGCAGATCGAGATAATCGGCGTGCAGCCCGCGGACGGGTCTTCCATTCCCGGCATCAGGCGTTGGCCGGTGGAATATGTGCCGCGCATATATAACCCCGAGGCTGTCGATCGAATCATCGACGTGTCGCGCGAAGAAGCCGAGGAATTCACCCGCGAGCTGGCCGCCAGGGAAGGTCTGTTTTGCGGTATTTCTTCGGGCGGCAACCTGTGCGCGAGCTTACGACTCGCGCAGGAATTGTCCGATGCCCATATCGTGACAATCATGTGCGATCGGGGTGATCGCTACCTGACAACCGAAGTTTTCGATAATCCCTGAGACAGGCTTGAAGATGAACGTTCTAGTGTTCGATATTGAAACTATTCCCGACATTGATGGCTGTCGCAAGATATATGATCTGCACGGTCTGTCGGATGATGATGTTGCAAAAGCCGTATTCCAGATGCGGCGGCAGCAGTCAGGAAACGAGTTCCTGCGGCACTATTTGCATCGCATCGTTGCGATATCGGCGGTATTGCGCACCCGGGATCAGTTCAAGGTCTGGTCGCTGGGAGACGTCGACGCGAACGAACAGGATTTACTGCAGCGATTTTACGGTGGCATCGAACGCTATACACCTCGCCTTGTTTCCTGGAATGGCAGCGGCTTCGATTTACCCGTTATGCATTATCGAAGCTTGCTTTATCCTATCAACGCGGCGCACTACTGGGAGACCGGACAAAGCGATAACAGTTTTCGCTACAACAACTATTTAAGCCGCTTCCACGAACGTCACACCGACCTGATGGATGTTTTAGCGGCCTACCAGCCGCGTGCCAGCGCCCCGCTGGATGAAATTGCCGGTCTTTGCGGTTTTCCGGGGAAAATGGGCATGAGTGGCTCCAAGGTCTGGGATGCCTATCAACAGGGCCAGATAAAAGAAATCAGGGATTATTGCGAAACCGACGTGCTCAATACCTACCTCGTTTACCTAAATTTTGAGCGTAGCCGTGGCAATTACGATCAAACCCGGTACCAGGCCGAATGTCAGCTGGTCAGGGAAGAATTGAAAGCTTCGGGTCAGCAGCACCTGCTCGAATTTGAAGCCGCGTGGCACGATGTCTAGACGCGGGCGACGCAACAAGCTACCCGAACCGAGGCAGGTCACCATCGATGCAATGTCACACGAGGGGCGTGGTATCGCTCATGTGAATGGCAAGACAGTGTTTGTGTTCGGCGCACTGGCCGGTGAAAGCGTGCGCATCCAGGTCCTCAAGAGCAACCGTAATTTTGACCAGGCGACAACGCTCGAGGTCATCGAAGCATCGCCCGAACGCATCAGACCTCGCTGCGAAGCCTTCCAGGTCTGTGGTGGTTGCAACCTGCAACACCTCGCAAATGATGACCAGGTCGAGCTTAAGCAGCGGGCCCTGCTTGAGATGATGACGCATGCCGGCGTTCAGTACGAAGAAGTATTGCCACCCTTGCGAGCCGGGGAATGGGGTTATCGCAAGAAGGCCCGCCTGGGGGTTAAATATGTAAAGAACAAAGGCAGGGTCCTGGTCGGATTTCGTGAACGCAATACCTCGTTTATCGCGGATATGCACCGCTGTGAAGTCCTGATACCGGAGGTTGGTTATAAACTTGACCTGTTGTCCGAGATGATTGGTCAGCTCGAGGCGTGCGCATCGATACCGCAAATTGAAGTTGCCGCTGACGCGGATCATATACAGCTGGTTTTTCGGCATTTGCAGCCATTGTCGGAACATGATCGCGATCTGCTGATCGAATTTGGCAGGCAGCATAACTTCCACCTTCAGCTACAGCCGGGTGGCCCGGAGACGGTTTGTAACTTGTTTCCCGAAGAGCAGGGACTTAACCTGGACCCCGTTGGTAACGGTCAAATACGAATTGCGTTCAATGCACTTGATTTCGTTCAGGTCAACAACGAAATTAACCAGAAAATGGTGGCCCAGGCGCTACGCTTGCTGGATTTGCAGCCCACCGACAAGATACTCGATCTGTTTTGTGGCCTGGGTAACTTCACCCTGCCGATGGCACAGCGTTGCGCGCAGGTTAGCGGTGTCGAGGTTGATGCCGCGATGCTGACGCGTGCGCGTGAATCCGCAATAGCAAACCATATCAGCAATACCGATTATCATAGTGCTGATTTATCCCGGCCCGACGAAGATTTTGTGTGGATGCGCCAACGCTACGACAAGATTTTACTTGATCCACCACGTTCAGGGGCACTTGAAATGGCCCAACTGATCGGGCGTTTTAATGCGATCCGCATTGTTTATGTCTCCTGCCAGCCTTCCAGCCTGGTGCGAGATGCTGCTATCATCTGCTCCCAGGGATATCGCATGACACATCTGGGCATAATGGATATGTTTCCGCAAACCGCGCATGTTGAATCCATGGCTGTATTTGAACGTAAATCGCAGGAGTCGAAGTGAAAATAGTCAGTGCAGTTATCAAGCCGTTCAAACTGGACGACGTTCGTAGCGCCTTATCGGATATCGGTATCAACGGATTGACTGTTTACGAGGTCAAGGGATTTGGTCGCCAAAAAGGCCATACCGAGTTATATCGCGGTGCGGAATACGTGGTCGATTATATCCCCAAGGTCAAAATCGACGTCGCGGTTGACGATGAGCTGGTCGACCAGGTCATTGATTCGATTATAGAATCCGCTAAAACCGGTAAAATCGGTGATGGTAAGATCTTTGTAACTGATCTGGATCATGTTGTACGCATTAGAACTGGCGAATCTGGGTCTTCGGCTTTGTAATAAGGCTAAAAATTTATTACTCTTAGATTCCGTGGAACTCTAGATGTGAGTGAAAGCGATGAGTGCGAATGCTAATTTTGAAAATGAGATTGCTGAACACGCGTCACATGGAGCTAAGGAAGATATAGCTGTCTCGGCAAGGCCAGGGGTGATCCTGTCCGAACCGCGTAACACCCGCGTGACCCCCTCTGTTGTAACTCAACTGGACCGCTGGATTGCCCGGCAAATGCTGGAAGTGGTGGGAAATCCGCCCATTGTGCTAATTCTCTGGGATGGCGTCGCGGTTACACCGCCGGTCACGAATCCGATCGCGACTATTCGCTACTACAATCGCAGTGCGATGATCAAAACCATTTTGAATCCCGAGCTTTATTTCGGCGATTTGTATTCGACCGGTCAGGCCACGGTTGAAGGCGATCTGGTCAGGTTTTCGGAGATTATCTATTCGAATCTCGAGGACGGCGGCAGAGGCGGCTGGTTTAAGCGAGCCATAATTTGGCTGGGACACCGACGCATTGCCAACTCTCACGATAAGGCCAAAGACAATATCTATCACCATTACGATATCGGTAACGATTTCTACAGGTTATGGCTGGATACCGAGGTCATGCAGTATACCTGCGCCTATTTTTCGGATCCGGATATGACGCTCGAACAGGCGCAGGTGGCCAAATTGCACCATGTGTGCCGCAAGCTGCAGCTCAAGCCCGGCGATAGCGTTGTCGAAGCGGGCTGTGGCTGGGGTGGGCTGGCGCTTTTCATGGCCAAGCATTACGGTGTCAACGTCAAGGCCTACAACATTTCAAAAGAGCAGGTTGCGCATGCCCATAGCGTGGCGGAAAAGGAAGGCCTGGCCGACAAGGTTCAATATGTCCTCGACGACTATCGCAACATCAAAGGCCAATTCGACGCCTTTGTCTCGGTCGGAATGCTGGAGCACGTCGGTAAAGCAGATTTCCCAACCCTGGGCAAGGTATTAGACCGCTGCCTGAAGCCGGAAGGACGGGGGCTGATCCATACGATTGGCCGTAACCGTCCGGCGCCGATGAATGCCTGGATAGAGCGTCGCATTTTCCCGGGTGCTTATCCGCCGAGCCTCAGGGAAATGATGAAGATATTCGAACCGAATAAGCTATCGATTCTCGACACCGAAAACCTGCGCCTGCATTATTCGAGGACGCTGCAACACTGGCTACACCGATACGAGCAAAACACCGACAAAGTTCGTGCGCTGATGGACGAGGAATTTGTCAGGGCCTGGCGGCTCTATCTTGCCGGCTCGATCGCGGCTTTCAACGTGGGCGAGTTGCAGTTGTTCCAGGTTGTATTTTCAAGAAGCCGAAATAACCAGTTGCCCTGGTCGCGTGCTCACCTTTACCGGGAACAAGTCACTCAATCTGAGCCCTAACGGGAACTGACTGACGCCTGATTGTCGCGCTGTAAGAACTGCCGTGCGTTGGCCGATGGATAATCCGACCAGGTAATTTATTGCTTGAGTACGCACTTCTGGTAGAGGTTTTTGAGGCGATCCTGCGGGTCGTATTTCTGCTTGAGCTTGAAATACTGCTCACCATCGTATAGCTGCCAGAATTCGTCCTCGTCATAGTAGGCATCGGAATAGAGAGATTTAATGCCGCCTAGCTGGCTCACTTTTGCCTCTATTTTCCGGTTGAAATAGCCGCTTTCATGTTTGTCGGGGTTGGGCACGATATCCCAGAAACCGAAATTGATGAAAAGTCCGTCTCCATGGAGCGGATATAACGGGTAACGCCGTGTCGCGTCATGGCCGCCGATAGGGCACATCCAGACCGGGCGAATTCCAATCTCGTCGACAAAAAAACGCAGAAAATCAGGCGCCTTCTCGATCGGGATGTCAACATCCTGGACCACCCCTTCCGGGTGGCGATCCAGCAGTTTATTGATGAATGCGGTGAACCCGACACGATTATTCCAACGCATGACCTTCTGATAGGAAATCGAGTTGAGCCGTTTTCGACCGAGGATTAGCCGCATCGGCAGGTTTTGCACAAACAGGTTTTTCGAGCACCAAAACCAGTCCGTATCCCAGCGCCAGATATAATCGTGAATGCTCAGGTAATCCTCGCTGCGTTCCCGGATCGAGCGAAAGAATATCTTCAGCCAGGTGTAATCGCTGGTGTAGGGCGCCGTATCGGTAAACCTGCCCAGGGTCAGGTAAAGCTCGCGATCATTGAAAATCGAGCCATCAATAAAATCCACGTCGCTTTTACTGGCCTCATTGACAGCATAAAAGTAGTCGTCAATATCGGTATAACGCAAGTGTCGCAGCTCGACAAAAGGTTTAACCGGCATGGTGCGGGCGCTGAGTTTGAGAATGTAACCCAGTGTCCCGTAAGAGTTCGGAATGCCGAAGAACAGGTCGGCATGTTCGTTCTCGGGGGTGCAGGTAACGACTTCACCGTCGGCAAGCAGGATATCCATACTGGTTACCGACTCATGCGGCAGGCCATGGCGAAAAGAAGATGACTCGATGCCGATACCCGAAACCGCGCCACCGATCGTAATTGATTTCAGTTGCGGCACGACCAGCGGCATGCAGTGTTGTTGCAGACAGGCCTCGGTAAGCCGCTCGTAAGTCGTCATACCCTCGACCTCAACGACCTGGTTTGCCGAATCGACAACCAGCACCTGGTTAAGTGAGCGAACGTCAAGCTTTGGTCCGCCTGCTTTACCGCGGGTTCTGAACAGGTTGGATGTGGCTTTTTCAAGACGAACGGCTTCTGTGCTGTGACGCAGCTGGGCGCTTAAATCCTGTTTCTTTTGCTGGTAAGTCGAATGGGTCATAAAACAATCGTCAAGGGCAGGCTGTTTTGTTCGACAGGAAAATAGTGGTGTCCCCGGCAGGAATCGAACCTGCAACCTACGCCTTAGGAGGGCGTCGCGCTATCCAGTTGTGCCACGGGGACATCGTTTATAAATCAATAAG
>JAOTXY010000183.1 GCA_029862125.1 Gammaproteobacteria bacterium
CGCCGGACTTCGTATCGCGCTGGGACTCGATCCAGGACGGCATCCTCGAAAGCCTGTGGATGACGATCACCTCGACCGTAATCGGCATCATCCTGTCGGTCCCGGTCGGGCTCGGCGCTGCCCGTAACCTGGCATACAGGCCGGTTTACCTGTTTTGCCGCGGTATTCTCGCGGTGTCGCGCACTTTCCCCGAGATAATCCTCGCCATCTTTTTCGTTAAACTGTTCGGTTTCGGCCCGTTCGCAGGTTTTCTGGCACTCAGCGTCGGCACCATCGGCTTTTACGGCAAGCTGTTGGCCGAGGATATCGAGGATATGGACCCGGTGCAGGCGGAGGCGATAAAATCGGTCGGCGCCGGCTGGCTGCAATGGCTAAACTATTCGGTGCAGCCGCAGGTCATGCCGCGCATGATCGGGCTCGGCATTTACCGCCTCGACATCAATTTCCGCGAGTCGGCGGTAGTCGGCATCGTCGGTGGCGGTGGCATCGGTGCCACGTTGCTAACCTCCTTCGACCGTTACGAGTTCGATTCCGCGGCGGCGATTCTGCTGGTCATCATCGGCATCGTCATGGTGCTGGAATACACTTCCGGCTATATCCGCAAGTGGGTGCAGTAATGCCGGTCAAACAACAGGCAGATACGAAAATCTGGAAGCGCCGCACGACCAAAGCGCAGTTCGCGGTCTGGTTCGGCTGGTTACTCGGGGTTGCGATTTTCGTCTACTGCTGGCGCCTGATCTCCGACAAGACCATCTGGTTTTTCGTCACCGACGCGCCCAAGCAGGCCGCGGACATGGCCGAACGTATGGTACCGCCGAAATGGTCTTACATGGAAGTTCTGTGGGCCCCGGTGTGGGATACGATTAACATCGCCACGCTGGGCACCATGATCGCGATCGTGATCGCGGTGCCGGTTGCGTTCTGCGCCGCACGCAACACCACGCCCAGCGTACATTTCGTGCGCCCGGTGGCGCTGTTCATCATCGTCTCGTCGCGTTCGATCAATTCGCTGATCTGGGCGCTGATGCTGGTGACCTTGATCGGGCCCGGCGTACTCGCCGGCGTTATCGCGATCGGCCTGCGCTCGATCGGATTTTGCGCCAAGCTGCTGTACGAGGCGATCGAGGAAATCGATCATAGCCAGGTAGAGGCCGTCATCGCCACCGGCGCGGCGCGCAGCCAACAGCTGAGCTTTGGCATTGTGCCGCAAATCATGCCCGCATTTGCCGGGATCTCAGTGTTTCGCTGGGACATCAATATCCGCGAATCCACCGTGCTGGGGCTGGTCGGTGCCGGTGGCATCGGCCTGCAGCTCGACTCATCGATTTCGACCCTGGCCTGGACCCAGGTTTCATTGATACTGCTGGTCATTCTCGCAACAGTAATCGTCAGCGAATGGGTCTCCGCGAAAATCCGTCACGCCATTATTTAATCGGAAAGTGCTGCAGATAAGCATCCATACCGCTTCATGCTGAAATCAAATACCCAGGTACCTGGCCTTCAGCGCCGCATCTGCGGTCAGTGCCCCCGAATTGCCCTGCCAGACCACCTGACCTTTTTCGACAATGAAATGCCGATCGGAGATATCCGCGAATTCATCTATATTCTTGTCGATCAGCAAAATGGTTAGCCCTGACTGCTTCAACTGTGCGAGCCGAACCCAGATTTCCTGGCGGATCAGTGGTGCCAGTCCTTCGGTCGCCTCGTCGAGTATTAGCAGGCGCGGATTCAACATCAGCGCCCTTCCGATTGCCAGCATTTGCTGCTCGCCACCCGAGAGCTGGCTACCCTGGTTATGCAAGCGTTTTTGCAAAAGCGGGAAAAACTCGAGCACCCTGTCTAGCGTCCAGGGATCGTCGCTTGCATTGTAATTGGCGGCCGTCGCAATCAAATTTTCGCGTACGCTGAGGTTGGGAAATATCTGCCGACCTTCCGGAACCAGGCCGATGCCGAGCTGCGCAACTTCATAGGCCGGCATGCCGTCGATCACTTTGCCATCGAAACGAATCTCACCATTACGACCGGGTAACGTGCCGATGATCGAACCCACGGTGGTAGTCTTGCCCATGCCATTACGACCAATCAGTGTCGTAACCTGCCCCTCTTCACAACGCAGGTTCATACCGAACAAGACCTGCATGCTGCCGTAAAAAGCTTCGACGCCGTTCAGCTCAAGCATGGCCATCACCCAGGTAGGCCTTTTGCACTTCCTTGTTAGCGCGGATATTTTCCACCGTATCGGTGGCAATAACATGGCCATTTACCATCACCGATAACCGGTCCGCCAGGCTGAACACCGCATCCATATCATGCTCAATCAGCAGGATGGTCATGTCGCCCCTGAGACGCTTCAGGATATCAATCATCATTGCACCCTCTTCCTT
>JAOTXY010000184.1 GCA_029862125.1 Gammaproteobacteria bacterium
TACTGCCACCGCGGCAGAGCAGCGGAGCGAAAAACTTCCCTGTAATTGCGGACGTGGACGTTGATCGTTCAGTTATCGATTTACCCCTGTGTGCTGTGAACCCCATTGAATTGGTAAATGCCCGCAGTTGCTCCGAAGATGAGAAATTGTTCAATTACCTGCTCAAAACCTGCCACTACCTCAGTTTTTCTCGGCCTGTCGGTCAGAACATGAAATACTTGATTCGCAGTGCCGATGGCGTTGTTTTGGGGTGCCTTCTCTTCGGCGCTGCAGCCTGGAAGTGTGAGGATCGAGACCGCTTCATCGGCTGGAGCGCGACGACTCGGGAGGCGAATGTAAATCTTCTGACGAATAACACCCGCTTTCTTATTCTACCCTGGGTTCATATCAAGTACCTGGCAAGTCATGTTCTTTCGCAAGTAGTTCGGCGGCTTTCAGCTGATTGGCTCAAGTGTTACGGCAGTAAAGTCGCGCTTGTCGAGACGTTTGTTGATACGAGCCGCTATTTGGGTACGTGCTACCAGGCGGCGAATTGGCGCTATGCGGGGCAGACCAAGGGGCGTACACGTCAAGACCGGCATACGAGGATTCGGGTGCCGGTCAAGGATATTTACGTTTATCCGTTGCAGCGGAATTATCGAGATCGTCTCTGTTTGTGAGAATTGAAAGACTCCGGGCAGGCTATCCAATGAAAAGTGGTGGCCATGACAAGTCCAATCGACGAAATTCGGTCCATAATCGGGACTGATGATTTTGCGGAATTTGAACGTGAAATCATAGAAGAGCATATCATGACGGCGGAAGAAAAGATCATATCGAAGATTCAGGAAGTTCTGCGTAATGCGGCATTCATGAATCTGTTACGTGGCGTTGGGCAGTGCGTGGCCTGTCGTTTTATCGGGTGGCGAAAAATCAAAATCCGCTTAAGCTCCGGTCGACGTTATGAGGTTCAGTCGCCTGTTTTTTTGCGGGCCAAACCCAAAGATCGTCGCCGTCGTCGTTACCGCAAGGACGTGACACGGCATTTAGGATTGGAATATTTGGGGTTTCACTGCAAATGCAGCCCGGAATTACTTCACCGCAGTGTTCAATTGGCGGCTCTGTGCCCGTCATTTGAAACCGCTTCGATGGTCCTTGATGATTTAGGCATTAAAATGGATCAACGTTTATTGCGCCATGTATGTTATGAGGTCGTTGATATGACTATGGAGAATCGGTGCGACAACGTCATCGATAAATCATGGGAGCAAAAGGGGTTACGCCTTTTGGTGTGTATTGATGGCGGTCGGCTCAGGCATCGGCAAACGCGTCGAGGGCGTAAAAAGAAGGGAGCCAAACGGTGTGGTTATTCAACCGACTGGATGGAACCACGGTTATTCTCGATAAGTTGTGTCGATGAAAAGGGAAAAATTGACCGTAAACGCCCTCCTATCTATGACGGTACAGTGGAAAATATGGATAGAGTCTTCGAACTTCTAACAAAATATCTTGAGCGAATTAATCTTAAAGATGCAGCCTCAATCACTTTCTGTGCGGATGGCGGAAACGGCATTTGGGAACGGATTGATCCATTGGCAAAATCTCTCGATTCATCGACGGTACATCGGGTACTCGATTATACGCACGCGAAGCAGAATCTGGCTCCAATCGTCGATCTACTTCATCAGGGCCGCGGTATTTGGGATTACGAATATGAGCAGGTCACAACTCAAGTAAAAGAGCTGCTTTGGCAAGGTCGGATCAAAGATATCGAGTTGCTTATTTCTGAGCGGCTGCATCGAAAACGTCAAAAACGCAAAGCACTCAAGAAGCTCAACGATTACTTCGGTGATCATGAAAAGTTCCAATACCAAAAATATCAGTCCATGGGCATCCCTATCGGCAGCGGAACAATAGAGAGCGCTATTCGCCGAGTGATCAACCTGCGCATCAAGGCACCAGGCCAATTCTGGATACTTGAAAATGCGGAGAAAATGATCTTTCTCCGCTCACAAGTCCTCACTGGACGCTGGCATTCGGTCCTCGACAAAACCCTAAGTCGAAGACGCTATAACTTCTATGAGAACCATTTAAAACTACAGAAAATGATCGCATGACATTACTACTTTTTTGTATTGCACCCGTAACTCTTTGACCTATTAAATCTCTGTCGGTCTATGCTCTTATGACGATGCGTAATGACATTCAGATATCTTCACCATATCACTCGTCCCTAGCCCTTAACCGGGGAGATTTCCCGGAGGGGTCGGCCTGTTGCCATTTCAACCCAATTCGGTACATTGTTGGTGGGGCTTCGCACCCCGTCATCAGCGCAACGGTAGCACGCCCATGTAGGGACCAGCAGGAATATGCCGGGTACTC
>JAOTXY010000185.1 GCA_029862125.1 Gammaproteobacteria bacterium
CTCGGCGGAGTAGCCGCGCAAGGTTTTGCGATTATCCTGGTAGATCAATACCACACCCCAACCACCCGGGCCGGGATTACCGCGACAGGCCCCGTCGGTGTACATCACAATTTGTGTGCTCATGCCGGATTCAACGGTCGTACTTCATGTCACGGCCGACGCTGGGCCGCGCAATCTTGCCGGGCAATAACTTACGAGTCACCCAGCGATGTCGAACCGGGGTCAAGGGTGAAATATTTTTGCTGTAAACCAGTAGATTGAGTGCTCCCAGCACCGGCAGCCAGTTTCGGGACCCCTTTTCCAGCCAGCTCATGTGGCGGGTAATCGAGGGTTTTTGAATGGGTGGCAGATAGCCGACACGATAAAAAAGATCCTGATCGAAGCCGAGCAGGCGCATCCAGTCATCGATACGCCTGGCGGTATAGAAGTGCCCCTTGAAAGGTACATGCTCCAGCCATGACTGGAAAAAATTGCGCAATCCCCAGAGCGAGGCTGGATTGAAATCGATAATCACGAGCTTGCCTTCCGGGATTAGAATTCGGAATGCTTCGCGCAGCACCGCATGCGGTTCGCCGGTATTGGACAGGTGATGCATCAGGATTACCAGGTCAACGCTGTCGGATGCAATCGGAAGCATCGATGGATTGGCATGGACTTTTGCGGGTAGTCCCAGGTCATCGAGCGTGAATTGGTGCTTGACGCGACAGCTTTCCTGTAGACGTCCTGCTATGCCCGGGCAACCAATTTGCAACGAATAGTAACCAAATGTGGTAGATAGTATCGGACTGATCTTCTCTTCCAGTTCATTGAGCAGATATTGCCCTGTTTCGCTAAGATACCAGTCATCGATACTGGCAAATCCTTTGCTTTCAGTAGTTTGTCGCCAAAATCTCATTTGAAAGTTATGAATACGGGGTTACACTTAACATATATTCTAGCCATTAAGTCTGATCGATACTAATGTTTATCAAGCAAATGCCCCGTTTCGGGGACTGGAAAGTACTTGCCGCGTCATTCGTCGCGCTAACAGCGGCCGGCTGTGCCAACCTGAGCACCGCACCGGGCAGCGAGGAGCAGCCAGTGGCAGCAGTCGCGATACCGCTGCAAACTCAGCAATCTGAATCAGACATCGACGCCGGACAGTTCCAGTATTTCGATGATTTTTCTGAAGCCGCCGCATTTCAGGAAATCCCGGCGACTAGCCCGAAGCAAATACCGGAGCTTTCCGAACCAGGATCCGTGGTCAAGGTTCCGATGAGTCTCGATATCGAGTTTGAGGCGGAGCAAGCTGAGCTGGCGTTGCAAAAACAACGCCAGGCCGAAGCTGAAGTTGTCGCTGCGATCGAAGCTTCATTGCAGGAAAAGCGCAGGAAAAATAACGCCTGGTATCGATTACAAACTGGCATGCAGCTTACCCCGGTCGACAATCCGCGGGTAGCGGCTCAGCTCAAATGGTACCTCGATCATCCCGGTTATCTGCAACGCGTGATGGAACGCGCCCGGCCGATACTGCCGTTTGTGCTCGACGAACTGGAAAAACGAAATCTACCCACCGAACTGGCACTGCTGCCAATCGTTGAATCCGCCTACCAGGCCTTCGCCTACTCTCACGGCCGCGCTTCCGGGATGTGGCAGATTATTCCATCAACGGGGCGCTTCCTCGGGCTCAAGCAAAACTGGTGGTACGACGGGCGTCGCGACATCATCGAATCAACCCACGCCGCAATCAATTACCTCGACAGTCTTGCGCGTCAGTTTAACGGGGACTGGGAACTGGCGTTGGCCGCCTACAATGCCGGACCGGGTAAAATCCGCAAGGCGGTGCGTTACAACAAAAAGCGTAAGCGCCCCACGGATTTCTGGCACCTTACCAAGATTCGCAAGGAAACCCGATCTTACGTACCCAAGATGTTCGCCCTCCAGGAATTGTTCGCCAATCCGGACAAATACCAGCTCGACCTGGTGCCGGTCAACAATGAGGTCAGTTACGAAATCGTCGAACTGGATGGGCAAATCGATCTCGCCCTGGCTGCGGATCTCGCCGGCATTTCGGTTAACCAGCTGTATCAGCTAAATCCTGCGTTCAACCGCTGGGCAACGGCTCCCAAAGGCCCGCACCGCTTGTTGCTGCCGCGTGGCAAGGCAGAGCAATTCAAAATCGAAGTCGCGAAGGTCCCTCCCGGCAAACGCATCAACTGGGTGCGGCATAAAATAAAAACTGGTGAAACCCTGAGTCAAATCTCGCGCAAATACCGCAGTTCGGTGACGCTGATCAAACAGGTCAACAAAATTCGCGGCACCAATATTCGCGCCGGTAAATACCTGATGGTCCCAACCGCA
>JAOTXY010000036.1 GCA_029862125.1 Gammaproteobacteria bacterium
AGGATTTTCAGAACACCGTGCATCGCATGCAGACGGCCTCGTTTCCGGTTGTCGCCGCACCGGTAGGCTTATCCATCGGTGGCGGATTCGAAGTCGTGTTACACGCCAGGCAGGTTATCTGCCACGCTAATTCTGTCACCGGCTTGGTTGAATCGCTGGTCGGCGTCGTTCCGGGTGGCGGCGGCTGCAAGGAAACCCTGTATCGATGGATCGAGTTATTGCAATGTGGCGATGATATTTCAGACGCCTGCTGGAAGGCATTCATGAATCTCGGTTATGGTAAAACTGCAACTTCACCCATTATAGCCAAGCGGCAGGCAATGCTGCGACCTCATGATCGCTTCGTCATCAATCGCGATCGAATCCTTGGTGAAGCGATTAAGGCGATCGACGATGCGTCCGGCCAGGTGCCTTTCGAACGTCCCACCCTTTCCATGCCGGGTAGACCCTTGTTCGAAGAAATGGTCAAATGGCTGGAAGATTCCCGTGACAAGGGCGTATTCATGCCACATGACGTCAATGTCGGCAGCGAAATGGCCAGAATTGTAACGGGTGGTGATATCGAACCGGGCACAGTCTGGAGCGAGCAGGATTTCTACGATGCCGAGCGACGTTCATTTCTGACCCTGGTTGCCACCGCTGCTACGCGCGAGCGCATTAACAGCATGCTGGATGCGGGTTCGCCCGTCAGAAATTAGTGCTCCTTCAATGAAGTATCTTAGAATACAGCCAGTCAGGAAGCAGTCAGCTGCTAGGCGTGCGACTGCAGGACTAGCAATAGCTAATTCAAAGGAGCACAACAACGCAGATGACTACTTCCTGGCTGGCCCGAAGGGAGAGTCCCAAATCGGCCAAGGCCGCGTTGCAGCCCTTGAAAAGGGTATACCATTTCCTGCGGACTGCGCCTTGCCTTGGCCGATTTGGGACACTCTGTATACTAAGATACTTCATTGAAGGAGCACTGGGTTTATTATGACTATCGAATACGATCAACTGGATCCCAACGCCGCCAACTTCGTTCCCCTGACGCCGCTATCTTTCCTGCAGCGCACGGCGGATATTTACCCGCAACGCGAAGCACTGATTTATAACCAGCGGCGCTACACCTGGGCGCAGACGCGTAATCGCTGCACCCGCATCGCATCGAGCCTGGCGGCACGAGGCATCGGCAAGAACGACACGGTTTCGATATTCGCCTTCAATACCCCTGAAATGTTCGAAAGCCATTTCTCGATTCCGATGTCAGGTGCCGTGCTAAATACGATTAACACGCGCCTGGACGCGGCGACCGTGGCTTATATCATCGATCATGGTGAATCCCGGGTTTTCATTTGTGATCGTCAACTCTGGCCTGTGCTGGAGGAAGCCTTGCAAAGCTGTGAGCTACAGCCTGAAATCATTATCATCGACGACGCCGATGCTGCTGAAAAACCGGAATTACCGACTAATGTCGCTTTCAGCTTTTATGAAGACCTGGTCGATCGTGGCGACGACACCTTCGAATGGCTACCCCCTGAAGACGAATGGCAGGCGCTGACCCTGAACTACACCTCGGGAACCACCGGCCTGCCCAAGGGTGTGGTCTACCACCACCGCGGTTCTTACCTGATGACCATGGGTACCGTCATTTCCTGGGCATTGCCGCCGCATCCGCGTTACCTGTACACGGTGCCGATGTTCCATTGCAATGGCTGGGGGCATGCCTGGACCATGACCGCACTGGCTGCAACCGTGGTCTGCATTCGCGCCTTTATTCCGAAATTGTTTTTCGAGCTTGCCGACGAGCACAAGATTACTCATTTCGGCGGCGCGCCAATCATATTAAACATGCTCGCCAACGCACCGACTGAAGAGCAGAAAGTATTCGACAAAACCATCTACGCGATGACCGCGGGCGCTCCGCCGCCGGCCAAGGTGCTGGAAAGCATGGCGCAGTTTAATTTCGAGGTCATGCACGTCTACGGACTTACCGAAACCTATGGGCACATACTGCACTCGGCGCCACAGGATGACTGGTACCAGCAATCGATTGAACACCAGGCGGAACTGAAGGCTCGACAGGGCGTTCGTTTTTCTATGACCGAGGCAGTCGATGTAATCGATCCGGAAAGCGGTGAGCCGGTACCCTGGGATGCCGAAACCATGGGTGAAATTGTTATTCGCGGCAATACCGTGATGAAGGGATACCTGAAGGATACCGGTGCCACTACCGATGTCTTCAAGAATGGCTGGTTCCTGAGTGGCGATATTGCGGTGATTCATCCCGATGGTTACATCCAGGTCAAGGACCGCGCCAAGGATGTCATCATTTCCGGTGGTGAAAACATATCCTCGGTTGAGGTCGAGGGCGTGCTTTACAAGCACTCATCGGTCGGCGAGGCCGCGGTGGTGGCACTGGCCGATGAAAAATGGGGCGAAGTTCCCTGCGCATTTGTCGAACTGAAAACAGATGCCGAGGCCAGCGAGCAGGAGTTGATCGAGTTTTGCGCGGACAACATGGCCCGCTTCAAACGCCCGAAAAAAGTCGTTTTTGGTGTACTGCCTAAAACCGCAACCGGCAAGATTCAGAAAAATGTATTGCGCGAACGGGCCAAAGAGTTGTAAAACCCGGGTTAAACCCTATTTCGATTCAATATGAACCAGGAAATTTCACCTCTCGAACTGCGTCGTAAAATCCGAAGCGGCGAATTCACCAGCAACACCTCCGGTTACTCGCGCGGTTTTGTGCAGGGAAACCTGTGTATTCTCCCTGCCGATTACGCCGGTGAATTCCTGCAATTCTGCCAGTCGAATCCCAAGCCCTGCCCCTTGATTGGCATGACCACGAGCCCGGGTGATTACAACATACCCAAACTCGGTGAAGACCTGGATATTCGTACCGATATTCCCAGTTACAGGGTCTTCGAAAACGGCGAACTCAGTCATGAAGTTAATGACATCAGCGATATCTGGCGTGACGACCTGGTATCTTTCGTACTCGGATGCTCGTTCTCCTTCGAGGAGGCATTAATCGATGACGGCCTCGATGTTCGTAATGTCAGCGAAGGCGTTAACGTACCCATGTATCGCACCGATATCGATTGCAATCCCGCGGGTCGCTTCGCGAGTAAAATGGTGGTCAGTATGCGGCCGATGATTCCATCAGACGCAATACGCGCGATCCAGATTTGCACTCGTTTTCCCGCGGTACATGGCGCCCCGGTCCACTTCGGTGATCCAGGCAGGATTGGCATTCGAGATATCAACCAGCCCGAATTCGGTGATGCGGTTACGATTCGCAATGACGAAGTACCTGTTTTCTGGGCCTGTGGCGTGACGCCCCAGGTCGCAGTTGAGCAGGCCAGGCCACCGTTTTGTATCACGCATTCGCCCGGTTGCATGCTGGTCTCGGACTTACCCAACAGCCACCTTGCGGTGATGTAGGCGGAAATACACATGTTGATGCTCAATTGCGATCTCGGCGAAAGCTACGGCTCCTGGAAAATGGGCCGCGACGACGAAGTCATGCCCCATATCGACCAGGCCAATATTGCCTGTGGCTTTCACGGTGGCGATCCGCTGGTCATGGAACGCACCCTGGCGCTCGCGAAACAAAATAATGTAATGGTGGGTGCACACCCGGCCTACCCCGACCTGGTCGGATTCGGGCGTCGACCGATGCATTGTTCCGCCGAAGAAATTTCAGCATTCATGCACTACCAGATCGCCGCGCTCGAGGGCATGGCCAAGATTCAAGGTCTTGAACTGGACTATGTCAAACCGCATGGTGCGCTATATAACGACATGATGGCAAGGGAGTCCGTGCGTGCGCCGATCCTGAAGGCGATTGCTGATTTTCACAAGCCCGTACGGCTGATGCTGCAGGCAACACCCGAGGCCGATCTGCACCGCGACGAGGCAGCCACTCATGGAATCGATCTCTGGTTCGAAGCTTTCGCCGATCGTTGTTACGACGATGACGGCAAATTGCTTTCCCGCGCCAAACCAGGTGCAGTGCATAGCCGCGATAAAATGTTGTCCCAGGTGGAACAGATTTGTCGCGAGGGCACGATTACCACCGTGAGTGGCAATATCCTGGAGTTAAAACCCGATACGCTTTGCGTACACGGTGATAACGACGAAGGGGTAACTGCGATTAAAGAAATTCGCAAAATAATCCATTCCTGATTAATCGCATGAGAATCGAAATTGCGGGGCAAAATGCGTTTATCGTCTATTTCGCCGAGCAAACCAGCGCAGCAGTATCGGCCCAGATCCAGGCCGCGGTCACCAATATTCTTGCCACGATGCCGCACAGCATCGTTGACCTGGTGCCATCTTACGCTTCATTGCTGGTAATCTTTGACCTGGATCGTAGCGATCACTTCGCGGTCAAACAACAACTGCGGGCTGCTTTAACCAATCTTGATGGTGTTGACGCGTCAGCGGGAGACCTCGTCACCTTGCCGGTCTACTATAGTGAAGAATCAGGTCCCGATCTCGAAACAATTGCCGCAAACGCTAATATCGGCATTGACGATGTTGTCGAGATACATCAGCAGCAGGAGTACCGGGTTTACGCAATCGGCTTCGCTCCCGGATTCGCCTATCTCGGCGAAGTCGATGAACGCATCGCCGCTCCCCGACTGGCAACTCCGCGACAGAAAGTACCCAGGGGGGCGGTCGCGATTGCAGATCGCCAGACCGCGGTATATCCGGCTATATCTCCAGGAGGCTGGAACCTGATTGGACTCTGCCCCACTCGCATGTTCGATCCCGACAAAACTCCCAGCATGCCGGTTCAGGTCGGTGATCGCATTCGTTTTAGCGCGATAAGTCGGGACGAGTTTATCGATCAGGGCGGCAAGCTATGAGTGGCTTTTTAGTCAGGCAACCGGGTTTACTCAGCCTGCTCCACGACCGTGGACGATTTGGAGCACACAAGTTGGGACTCACCACCGGCGGCCCGCTCGACGGTGTTGCTTTCGACTGGGCTAATCGCATGCTGGCTAATGACGTCAATGCCACCTGCCTTGAAATCAGTTTTGGCGGACTGGTCATCGAAGCACAACTCGATACCAGTTTCGTTATCACCGGTGCAGTAGCACCCTGCAAGCTGAATCAAGATCTGGTTGAGCAGTGGTGCACCCATGACATCAAACCTGGCGATAAGCTCGAGATCGGTTTTACCAGTGCCGGTAGCCGCTGCTATCTCGCGGTCAGCGGGGGTTTCGATATCGAGCCCAGCTTTGGCAGCAGTTCAACCGTGCTGCGCGAAAAAATCGGTGGCCTCAAAGGTGACAAACTGCAAGCAGGGGATCAACTGCCATGCATTAGTAAAAGACTATCCACCCATTGTTACCTGGCCGCGGCAGATCGGCCGAAATATTCGGATTTCGCCAGGCTTCGAGTTGTCCCCGGATATCAGCAGGCAGAGTTTAGCCCGCTGCAGCAATGGCGTTTTTTCAATTCCGAGTATCGCCTGAGCGAGCGCTGTGACCGCATGGGCTTTCGGCTCGAAGGCGAAACCGTGCACTCCGATATGGTCGGTATGTTGTCTGAAGGCATTTGTCATGGCGCGATCCAGATTCCGGCAGATGGTCAACCCATCGTATTAATGAACGATCGACAGACAATCGGCGGCTACCCCAAGATTGGCGCGGTGATACCGCGAGATACCGCAACCTTATCGCAGTTATCGCCAGGCTCACGGGTGCGTTTCGATGCAATCAGCATCGAGGAGGCGCACAATATCCACTGCCTCGAGCAGGCCCGATTCGAACGTACCTCGCTGCAACCCTGTTGAGCATCAAGCAATGAATGAAGCCGAAGACCTGGAGTTAAGCCGCAAAATTGAAGATATCCTGGTAGCGCGCAATTTACGCGGCATGAAGACGGTGCAACCCTATCTCGAAGCGGGTTACTGCATGCGTGCGGCACGCATATTGCAAAAATGTCGGGGTAATATCCTGATTGGCACCGGTTTTCCAGTCGTCAAAACCTTCGAAACCGATGGCCCGGTCGGTGCGATCGCGATGTACGAGGCTTTCGAGAAAATAGGCGCAATCCCGAGTATTGTCTGTGGACACCCGCTGTCACAGGCCCTGGCTGCCAGGTATCGCGTGCATGAAATCAGGGTCGGTGATCACGATCAGCGCGAACACGAGGCACGGGAAGCGCTTGAGAAATTTCATCCCGATGCCATCATTTCAATCGAAAGACCCGGGCAAGCTGCTGATGGCGGTTATTACAATATGCGCGGTGAAAGCATCAGCAAAAATACCGCCTGCTTTGACACCTTCATGGACATGAGTGACTGTCCAACCATCGCTATCGGCGATGGCGGTAATGAAATCGGCATGGGAAAGGTGGCGCAGGCGTTGCAGGGTTTGAATATCGTGCCATCGATCACCACCTGCGACGAATTGATCGTTACCGATGTTTCAAACTGGGGCGCCTATGGCATTATTTCGTTCCTCTCGGTGTGGAACAAGCGCGATCTGCTCGGCGAGATCGTTCCACTCGATACCCTCAGGTATATTTCCGAACTCGGCAGCGTCGACGGCGTTACCCGAATCAACCAGTTGACCGAAGACGGGCTCGACTCCAGCGAAGGTGAATCGGTGTTACTGCAACTGCGACAGGTCTGTGGATTTATATAACAGATTGCTGGTATAACGTTTTTTGGATTGTGGCTCTATTCCGCGAAGTCCCGTTTCTGCTTAACTTGCGAGCCTTTTTCAGGTACTGATGAAACATTCGAGGTCCACATGACAATTGCATATTTAAACGGCGACTACATGCCACTCGAAGAAGCCCGTATTTCCCCGATGGACCGCGGTTTTCTGTTTGGTGACGGTATCTACGAAGTGGTTCCATCTTACGATGGCAAGATGGTCGGTTTCGGCCCGCATATTAGGCGCATGCAGGATGGGCTCGACACCATCGAAATCAAGCTCGGCTGGAGTGATGAACAATGGCGCGAACTATGTACTTCGCTGATGGAAAAAAATGGTAACGGCAACCTCGGAATCTATCTTCACGTGACCCGTGGTGCCGACGAGAAGCGCCACCACGCCTATCCGCAAGGGATCACACCGACCGTGTTCGGTTACGCCTTCGAGATTCCACCGCCACCGGTGCCCGATCGCGAAGAGATAGCCCCCTATACTTGCGCGACCGGCCACGATATGCGCTGGGACCGCTGTAATATCAAGTCCATTTCGCTGCTGGGCAACGTCATGCATTACCAGCAGGGATACAGCAAGGGCGATGCTGAAATCCTGCTCTATAACGATAGCAATGAACTGACCGAATGCGGTGCCTGTAACGCTTACATCGTCAAAAACGGTATTGTCGCCACGCCACCGCTCGATAACCAGATTCTGCCTGGAATTACGCGCCAGCTATTACTCGGGGTATTACGCGCTGATGGCAGCATCCCGGTCGAAGAACGCGTTATCACCATGGACGAGGTCTGGGATGCGGACGAAATCTGGATTTCGAGCTCGAGCAAGGAAGTCGTACCGGTGATCAAGCTGGATGGAAAACCGGTTGGTGATGGCAAACCCGGCCCGGTCTGGGAAAAAGCGGCAAAGTTATACTCGGCCGGCAAGTACGACTTTTAAACACGGGTAAACCGAGAACTACCGGTATATAGCCTGGTCGGTAACGATCATATCGAGCTGTACGTCCCACTCCTCCGGGACAATTCGATCGACTTTCTGAATTTCGTGGGCCACCCCGATTAAAACCGGACTGGTATGTTCGGGATTCTTGCGAAAAGCGAAACTGCGGTCATAGAAACCACCACCCATACCGATGCGATTACGATAAGCGTCAAACACCACCAGCGGCGCCAATACCAGGTCCAGTTCTCGAGGCGACAGCATCTCACTGTCTTTGACATCGGGTTCAGGTAAACGAAATTTATTGAACCGCATTTTCTGGTCATGGAAATAGGGTGAAAACCTCAGAGCAGCGCGATCCAGGTTCGGCAAAAAGATTTCCTTGCCCTCGGCCAGGGCATGATCTACGACGCTATTCAAACCGATTTCCCCGTTGACCGCGAAATAAACAGCCACCTGCCGAGCCTGTTGGTACTCAGGCAGTGGCAAGATTCGTTCAGCAAGCGCCAGCGCGGCTGCTTCGAGCTGAACGGGATCGAGGTCGGCCCTTAGCTTACGCTTGCGCTGCCTCAAATCATCATGGCTTTCCACGTCTCGCTCCAGACTTTTAATAGTCGCGCATGATACTGTCATTCAACCAGGCTGAGTAGCCATTCCTTGAAAGCGCGCACCGCCGGATTTTTCAGATGTGATTCGGGACAGACCACGTAATAGCTAAAATCGTTTACCAGGGTGACGTCAAACGGTTTAACCAGTTTACCCGAAGCCAGGTGGTCCTCGACAAAAGGGGTCGAACCAAGGGCAATACCCTGGCCTTCTATCGCGGCCTGAATCAATACATTAGTGTCATCGATAATGGTTCCCTTTTCGGCCTTGATGTCCCAGAGCTGAGCCAATTCGAGCCAGTCATGCCAGCATTCGTAACTGGCATCATGCAACAGGGCGTAATAACGCAGGTTATCGATCGCGGTTAGCGGCTTGTCGTTGTGCATGAAGGCGGGTGAACAAACCGGGAAAAAATCCAGCCCCAACAACTTGTCGGCAACCACTCCGGACCAGTCTCCTTTGCCGTAGGTAACCGCAATATCGATTTCCTCACGTCGAAAATCGACCGCGGCGTGAGCGTGGTACAGGCACAGATCTATTTCGGGATATTGCAGCCAGAAATATTTAAGCCGGGGTGACAGCCACTTGGCCGCAAAGGATGGCGCCAGGCGAACGCTGAGCAGGTTAGAGTGCTGTTCCAGGCTAAGTGAGCCTATGGCTTGCGAAACTCGATCAAAGGCCTCGATAACTTCAGGTAACAGGGCCTTGCCCTGCTCGGTCAAAGCCAGCCGTCGCGGATAGCGGTCAAACAGCGAAAAGCCGAGATATTCCTCGATTACCTTGATTTGATGGCTAATGGCCGCCTGGGTGACGTTGAGCTCCCTGGCGGCACCAGTAAAGCTCAATAAGCGACCTGCGGCTTCAAAACATTTTAAACTGTTCAGCGGTGGCAGGCGTCGACTCACGGCTATAATCTACAGATTACTAAAACTAATCCATAGTATAAAAAATAATAGCTTGTAACCAGTAGAATCTGATTCGAAAATGTGTGGTTGCTCGTCCGAGCCCCGATAAATTTGGCTATTGAGGATAATCGTTATGGCAAGACGTTCGAATGCCCGTGCGGCAAAAATAGCGCTGCGCAAAGCAGCACTCGCCGAAGACCTCAAACCGGTGCATCCCGGGGAATCCGGTGGCCAATACAAACCACTCTCGGAATCCGATATCGAGCAGATCAACGCCACCATATTTCGTATCCTCGAGGAAGTCGGCTTTGCCGATGCCAATGAACACTGCATTGAAACCTGCCTCACGGTGGGTGCGACTTACGGTGAAGACAAGCGTTTGCGTTTCCCGCGCGCGGTGGTTGAAGACGCGCTCAACAAATGCCGCCGTGATCTAACGCTGTACGGTCAAGAGCCGAAGCATGATATACACCTGAGCGGTTCCAAGGTACATTTCTCGACTGCCGGCGCCGCGGTCATGATCGCCGACCCGGTAAATAACGAGTATCGCGAATCGACCGCCCAGGATTTGTACGATATGGCCCGCATCGCGGACAAGTGCGAGCACATCCACATGTTTCAACGCACCTGCGTGCTGCGCGATGTCACCGACAACCACGACATGGATATCAATACCGCCTACAACGCGGTGATGGGCACCACCAAGCATATCGGCTCGAGCTGGACCGAAGCGCACCACCTCGAAGACACGCTGAAGATGCTGCATATTATCGCCGGCGGTGAAGACAAGTGGCGCGAACGGCCCTTCATGAGCATTTCCTGCTGTCACGTGGTGCCGCCGATGAAGTTCACCGATGAGGCGCTGAGCTGCATCAAGGTGGCGGTTGAAGGCGGCATGCCGGTGTTGTTGCTGTCTGCCGGTCAGTCCGGGGCGACTGCTCCCGCCTGCCTGGCTGGCGCAGTTGCCCAGGCCTGGGCCGAATGCCTCGGTGGACTGGTTTTTGTTAATGCCATCAAACCCGGTGCGCCCGCGATCATCGGTACCTGGCCGTTCGTATCGGATTTGCGCACCGGAGCGATGAGCGGTGGCTCGCCCGAGCAGGCGATTCTTTCCTCGGCCTGCGCACAAATGGGTAACTATTTTAACCTGCCGACGGGTACCGCCTGCGGCATGACTGACTCCAAGTTCCCTGATTTCCAGGGCGGTGCGGAACGTGCCTATACCCTCTCCTGCGCGGCGACCTCGGGCGCCAATATTATTTATGAGTCTGCCGGTATGTACGCCAGTCTGCTGGCTGCCTGCCCGGAATCCCTGATTATCGATAACGATATTCTCGGTGCCGCATTGCGCATCACCCGGGGTATCGAAGTTAACGAACAAACCCTGAGTTTTGAAGATCTGAAAGACGTCTGCCTGGGTAACAAGGGACATTATCTCGGCTCGGGGCAAACCCTGGAGGTCATGCAAACCGAGTATATCTACCCGGAGCTCGGTGACCGGCTCAGTCCCAACGAATGGGTCGAGCAGGATAAGCCGGTGTTACTGGACAAGGCGATAGCGCGAAAGAAGGAAATCCTTGAGAACTATTTTCCGCAACATGTCAGCGATGAGGCTGATAAGAAAATTCGATCGCAGTTTAATATCTACCTGCCGCGGGAAGCTTTTGGCCGCGGGGCCTAAGCCAATTCTAATGCATCAATAGAAGGAATAGTCAGATGAAAAATCATGCCAGAGTCGTCGTTATCGGAGGTGGTTCACTCGGAGTTAACCTGTTGTATCACCTGACCCGGGAGGGCTGGAACGATGTGGTACTGGTCGAGAAAGGCGAACTCACCAGTGGGTCGACCTGGCATGCGGCAGGGCTATGCGGGAACTTCATCGGCAATCACACGGTTTCGCAAATTCACAACTACACGATCAAGCTCTACAATGAAATCCTGCCGCAGGAAACCGGAGAAAAGTCGAGCTTTCACCAAACCGGCAGTATCCGCCAGGGCTTTACCAGGGTCGAAGAGGAATGGTTCAGGAATCTTGAAAGCCGATCCAAAAACGTCGGTTTTGAATTCAATATTGTCAGCAAGGAAGAAGCCCAGGAACTCAATCCGTTCATGAACTTTGACAAGGCTCGCGTCATCGCCAGCACTCCGAACGATGGTCACGTTGATCCCACCTCGGTGGTCATGCCGTTATCCAAACTGGCACGCGACAACGGAGCCGAGGTCTATCGCTTCACGCGCGTTACTGAAATTAACGAATTGCGATCCGGGGAATGGGAGGTGGTTACCGATAAGGGAACAATCGTAGCCGAGCACGTGGTCAATGCCGCCGGCTGTTTTGCACGTGAAATCGGTGCGATGGTCGGTATCAATGTGCCCCTGATCAATCTCGAACATCAATATCTCGTCACCGAAAAGCATCCCGATATCGAAGCACTGGGCTGGGAGCTACCGGTATGCCGCGATTCCTATAGCTCCGCCTATATTCGCCAGGAAGGTCTCGGTTTCCTGGTCGGTCCTTACGAAATGTGGGGTTCACGACCATGGTCCCTCGACGGCATGGACTGGTCCTTTGACCGCGAGCTATTCGAGCCGAATCTTGACGTCCTGATGCCCTTTCTCGAGCGCTGTTTCGAATTAACCCCGAAATTTGAAGAAGTTGGCGTCAAATCGGTCGTCAACGGACCGATTACGCACACGCCGGACGATAATATCCTGGCCGGACCGGTTGCCGGTCTGCAGAACTTCTGGAACCTGTGCGGCGCCAGCATCGGCATCGCCCAGGGCGGCATCGGCAAGTACATGGCGCAGTGGATGAAGTATGGCCAGACTGAAATTAACATGGCACCGCTGGATACGCGTCGATTCGGCGACTGGGCCGACAAAAAGTATTGCACCATCAGGGCAATCGAATCCTACGAGGCGATGTACGCGGTAGGTGCACCCAATGACAATCGACCCCACGGTCGTCCGATGCGAACCAGCCCCCTGTTTACGCGCCTGCTCGAGCACGGGGCGGTACACGGTGCGGTGCAGGGTTATGAAAAGGCGTTGTGGTTTCAGACAGACGCGGTACGACGCGAGTCGTTGAGCTGGTCGCATAGCGAAGCGCACGCGGTAGTGGCCGAGGAATGCAAGGCGGTACAGGAATCGGCCGGAGTGATAGATATTTCAGGAGCAGCCAAGTACGAGATTAGCGGTCCCGATGCCACGGCATTCCTGGACCGACTTTCATGTAATAAATTACCCCGCGTTGGACGCATTGGCTTAAGCCTGTTCCATTCTCCCAACGGCGGCATCATGTGCGAAATGTCGATTACTCGCCTCGACGAAAACCATTTTTACCTGGTGTCGGCGATTGCTTCTGAACACAAGGATTTACACTGGATGCAATCGAATGCCGATGGCTTCGAGGTTCGCATCGAGAACGTCACCGAAGCGTTTTCATCGCTGTTGATCACCGGGCCCAACTCGCGTGACATCCTGCAGCAGATGACCGAGGAAGATTTGTCGAATGCCGCTTTTCCATGGTTGTGCGCGCGCGAAATTCAGATCGACAGTGCCATGGTACGCGTCCTCAGGGTTTCTTACGCTGGTGAACTGGGTTACGAGCTGCATATGCCTTCTTACCAGCTGTTGTCGATTTATGACTCGATGTGGCGCAAGGCAGAACCCATAGGCATTCGAGATTTCGGTGGTTATGCTTTCAACTCGATGCGCATGGAAAAGATGTATCGCGCTTATGGCAACGAATTTACCGAGGAAATCAGTGGTCTCGAGGCCGGCATGGATCGTTTCATCGACACCAGCCGTGAGTTTATCGGCTGCGAAAATTTGAAGCAACGACAGCAGGACGGTTATGCCATCGAGCTTGCCTACCTGGTGTTTGATGATGACATTGCCTGCGAGTGTTACGGCAATGAAGCGGTTTATCACAACGGTGAATTGATCGGTTTGACTACCGGCGGCGCCTATGGTCATCGTATCGGTAAAAGCCTCGCCTTTGCCTACCTGAAACCAGCTCAAATCAGCGATGGGCTTGAAGTTACGATTGACACTTCGATTGGTAGTCGTAGCGCGCATATTGAAATGGATGCAGCCTACGATCCGGGGAACGAATTGCTGCGTACCTAGAGCCTGCGCTATGATTGCCGAACGATAATCCTTAACCTGGGTTCAGCCGGGAGACAGCTATGAAAACCGTTAATTTCACCCGCATGGAAGATGGTACTCGCGAGGAGTACGAGTTTCTCGACCAGATGGAAGACGAGTACAAGGCCGGCCTCCCCGATCGAATACTGGCGAGCCTGCTTAAGCTCGAACACAGTTTTTCTGGTTACAGGATTAATCGTCTCGAACACAGCCTGCAGGGCGCGACCCGCGCCTTTCGTGCCGGTGAAGCGGATGAAATGATTATCGCGGTGCTATTACACGATATCGGCGACGACCTGGCTCCCTACTCGCATAGTGAAATGGCTGCCGCGATATTACGACCCTTCGTATCGGAAAAAATCTACTGGATCATAAAACATCATGGTGTGTTTCAAATGTACTACTACGCGCATCATTGTGGTGGCGATCGTAACGCTCGCGAGATGTTTAAAGATAATCCCTGGTACCAGGATGCGATCAATTTTTGCCATGACTATGACCAGAATTGCTTTGACCCCGACTATGATTCGGAACCCCTCGAGTTCTTCGACCCTATCCTGCGCCGAGTTCTGTCAAAACCCAGGGTCAACGATCCCGAGCAGGTTGCCCGTTACGGTAAAGCCAGCTAGCAGCGAAGAAACAATCGCTGGCGCTCATTGTTGTTTCAGCTGGTCCGGCATTATTTCAAGCTTTATTCCTGTTGGCATTTCGGTAGACTTGGCGCTTTCCGGGAAATCGACAACAGATGCCAACTATTCCAGCAAAATTGAGTCACTATGCCAACTCGGCAGCAGCTGATGTTGCTTATCCATCCGAATTGCAGGATATAGCGAGTCTCGAAAAATCACGTCAGGCGTTTAACGAGATTTCGCGTTGGCCCGGTTACCAGGCAACTCCACTTTACCAGCTTGACGCACTCGCGCAGGATATCGGTGTGCGCGGAATCTATTATAAGGATGAAGCACTGCGTTTTCATTTAAAGAGTTTCAAGGCGCTTGGCGGCGCTTATGCCGTGGCACGCCAGCTGCAGGCCCGGATTTTCGACGCCACGGGTAAAAACGCGCAGATCGAGGATCTGCTCGACAATACCTATCAATCGATCACTCATGACATCGTGATTAGTTGTGCTACCGATGGCAATCACGGGCGTTCGGTCGCCTGGGGTTGTCAAATGTTCGGCTGTCGCTGCGTAATCTACATCCACCGTGACGTTTCGGTGGGACGCCAGCAGGCGATCGAAGCCTTTGGTGCCGAAGTTATCCGCGTCCCCGGCAATTATGATGATTCAATTAAACAGGCTGACGAGGATGCCCGGACTCACGGTCGCATAATCGTATCCGATACCAGCTATCCCGGTTATATGGATATTCCGCGGGACGTGGCACTCGGCTATACCGTTATGCTCGCCGAGGCGATCGAACAAATGCAGGGTTCGATTCCAACCCACGTCTTCATACAGGGCGGCGTTGGCGGGTTGGCCGCCGCGGTGTGCGCTTATTTCTGGGAATTATGGGGCCCCAGTCGCCCACGATTTATCGTAGTCGAGCCGGAACAGGCGAATTGCCTGCAGCAATCCGCAACCGCAGGCAAACCGGTGACAGTCGGGGGTGATCTCGAAACCCTGATGGCGGGACTTGCCTGCGGTGAAGTCTCGCTACTGGCCTGGGAAATCCTCCAACCCGGCGTCAACGATTTCATGACCGTGAGTGAAGACTCCATCGCTCCCTGTATGCGCTTACTTGCGCAAGGTGATCCCACGATTGAAGCCGGTGAGTCAGCAGTGGCGGGAATCGCTGCGCTTATCGCAGCCCGCGCTGACGATACAATGTCGGCGAAACTCGGTCTCGATAAATCCAGCCTGGTTTTTATCGTCGGCACCGAAGGCGCAACCGATCCTGAACTTTATCAGAAGCTTGTGGCAGCCTGATTATGTCTAAACCACCACGCGGATTTGAGCAAAGCGAATTCGAATCCAGGACTGAGCGTGCACAACAATTAATGCGTACCGACGAAATCGATGCGATGTTGCTCACAACCGAAGCACAAGTGCGCTACTTCAGCGGATTCCTGACGCAGTTCTGGCAGAGCCCGACCCGCCCATGGTTCCTGTTGGTCCCACTGATGGGTAAGCCGATCGCAGTGATTCCGTCCATTGGTGTTGCCGGAATGCAGCAAAGCTGGATCGATGACATTCGTAGCTGGTCTTCGCCGCAACCGCAGGATGACGGTATTTCGTTACTGCTTTCGACCATTGCAGAATTACCCAGGCGCTTCGGTCGCCTTGGAATGACACTTGGCAACGAGAGTTACTTGCGCATGCCGGCTCGTGATTACCGTAATCTCGAAACCGAACTAACTGGCCTGGAACTGGTCGACTGTGCCGAACTAATGCTCAAGCTCTGCAGCAAGAAATCCGCGGCCGAAGTGGAAAAGATACGCTACGTTTGCGAACTGGCCTCGGACAGCTTCAATGCACTACCGGGATTTGCAGGCATCGGCCAAAGTGAACGCGAAATACTGTGTAGCATGCGTAAGGACCTGCTCGATCGTGGTGCAGATCATACGCCCTATATCGTTTCCGCTTCGGGTCAGGATGGTTACGGAGATATCATCATGGGTCCAACCGACCGGATACTCGAGGATGGGGACGTACTGATCATAGATACCGGTAGCGTTTATGACGGCTATTTCTGTGACTTTGACCGTAACTATGCTTTTGGCCATGCCTCGGACAAAACCTGTAAAGCCTATGAAACAGTTTTCAGGAGCACCGATGCGGGATTCGCGGCCGCCAGGCCCGGCGCCACAACGACGGACGTCTGGCAGGCGATGTGGTCGATTCTTGAAGCCGCTGGCGCACGAGACAATGATGTGGGTCGCATGGGACATGGGCTAGGATCCCAGTTGACCGAATGGCCATCACTCACGGCAAATGATCACACAACGCTGGAGGCAGGCATGGTAATCACGCTCGAGCCGGGCATGGAATTTGAACCAGGTAAGTTAATGGTGCACGAGGAGAACATCCTGATAACAGAATCAGGTGCGGAAATGCTAACTAAACGCGCTCCTGTCGAAATGCCCGTGATCACTTAAATGGGCACCTGGAGATGAAGGAGCTTCTGCTTAACTTAAGCACACAGCGCCGCTACTGGGCCGCGCTAATACTGATCGGCGCCGCTCTCGAAGGCGGCGCGCTTTATTACCAGTATGTTCTCGATGAGTGGCCTTGTGTCCTTTGCATCCATGTCCGTATCTGGGTTGTCGCCTTCATGTTGCTGGCAATGGTCGCGATTTTTTGCACACACTCGGTTGTTACCAGTCGAATCGCTCATTTCCTGAATGTCGGTATCATGGTCGGATTACTGGAACGCAGCTGGCGGGTACTGGCCGTCGAGCGGGGATGGATTTTTGGGGATTGCGACATGGAACTCGGCATGCCGGCATGGTTTGCACTCGATAAATGGCTGCCGTCACTATTCGAGGTGCAAACCTCCTGTGGTTATACGCCGTTAATAATATTCGATATAACGATGGCCGAGTCCCTGGTTGTAATTGCAGCGCTGATGTTGATAACGAGCGCGGCTGTTTTCATTGCCAGTTGGTTCGATTAGTCCTGCTCGCAACAGCGGCTTTGTTAGTACCTTCGCGGCAATAATGAATCATTCATGTAAGAATCACGAACGAATTCTTTGGTGGCCTGGGCCTGATCGGGTATTTAACCCTGGCTTCCGAGTTTATGTATATCGACCTCGGTGCAACCACGGCTAACGTCCTGGTGGGTATACTGTCAGCTATCGTCGATAATATACCCGTTATGTTTGCGGTGTTGATCATGAATCCAGAGATGTCTCAGGGGCAATGGTTGCTGACCACCCTGACGGCCGGCACGGGTGGTAGCATGCTATCCATCGGCTCAGCCGCGGTGTCGCTTTAATGGGTTCCGCCAGGATTTACTACACCTTCTTCGGCCACCTGAAGTGGATGCCTGTGATTGCACTGGGTTACGCGGCCAGCATCATGGCTCATTTCTGGGTCAACGCTGGAGCATTTTAACTGTCATCATAACCAACCGGGTTATGCGACAAGCCAATCGGCTTTTGTCGACTTGCTTCTACCGTTTACGGCCCGGGTACTGTGGTCTGGAATTTACGTACCGTAGTTACCTGGCCTCGGTGCCCTGTCCAGCGTATTGAGTTTGTACCTGGCAAATCGCGTTGGTATTTGTAATGAAGTATCTTCCTTGCGGGTAATATCCCAACAGCCAGGCTATTGCGGCTGGCTATTGCTATAAAACACCAAGTCCAGCTATGATGTCGCGCGCATCATTCTGCTATATTAATTGGGTCTTTTGAATGCCAGAAAATAAATTTTCAGATCCTGATGACCGAAATTTGCTGCCTCACACCATCAGTCTATTTCTGATTCTCGCTGCATTTTGGCTATTAAACTCTGGTTATTACACGTTGCTGATACTGTCGCTTGGATTAATCTCCATCGTCCTGGTTCTATATGTTGCCCATAGAATGGATGTTGTAGACCATGAATCCCAGCCACTGCACCTGACATTGAAGTTGCCCGGGTACCTTACATGGCTCACCAAAGAAATAATTCTCTCCAATATTTCCGTCGTGAAGCATATCTGGCTTGGCAACGAGACAATTTCTCCCGTTCTCACCACGATCAAAGCCAGTCAAAAGACAGATATCGGAAAGGTCATCTACGCAAACTCCATTACCCTTACGCCGGGCACAGTCGCGGTAGACCTGGTGGGTGATCAAATTACGGTACATGCAATTTCGCGGGAAAATATTGAAGTTTTGCAGGCCGGTGAAATGGATCGCCGGGTAAGCCGGTTGGAAGACTGATGCTAATCGCGGCAACCTTAGCCATTCTTGTTGTCATGATGATGGCGATCATTCGAGGGTTCATAGGACCTACCCTCTACGACCGGATACTTGCTGTCAATATGTTTGGTACCAAGACGGTTTTACTCATTTCCCTTCTCGGCTTCGTCATGGGACGACCGGAATTCCTGGATATTGCCATCGTTTATGCCCTGATCAACTTTATTAGCATAATTGGCGTGTTGCACTTTTCTGATTCCGCTGCATTTGGAAATGACCCTCACGATACAGGGTCAACGAAAAAGGAATCATAATGGATATTGTCGTCAATATGAGCAGTGGCTTGTGTTTGCTATTAGGGAGCTTTCTCTGTTTATCCGGAGGGATTGGGATTATACGATTCCCCGATTTTTATACCCGTATGCACGCGGTCGGTGTGACCGATACCCTGGGCGCGGGAATGATTTTAATCGGATTGATGCTGCAAAATCCTGACAGTCTCGTGATAATAAAGTTATTGATGATCCTGGTGATGACCATATTTATCAGCCCTGTTGCAAGCCATGCATTGGCCAAAGCGGCATTTCGGAATGATCTGGTGCCACTGTCGGATAGAAATGAACACAAGGGAGGGACAGAGTCATCGAATCCCTAGTTAATATTGTCTTATTGATTTTCCTGACAGTCACCGCTATTGCCATTGTGCGGATGCGAGATCTGTTTGCGGTAGTCATGATGTTAGGTATTTTCGGCCTGCTGTCGGCAAGTTTTTTCGTCGTCATGGATGCTGTTGACGTGGCATTTACGGAAGCGTCCGTGGGCGCGGGTATCTCTACTTTACTCATGTTGACAGCGGTTACCCTGACTGGGCGCTTGGAGGATGGCGAGCGACACAGGCCCATGTGGGCTTTGGTCGTGGTTTTCATTACAGGTGGGCTATTGATCTACGGCACCCTGGATATGCCCTATTTTGGCTCCGCGGATGCGCCTATCCACCAGCATGTTGCCCCACGCTATATTCACGATTCAATGCAGGAAACAGGATTGCCCAATATCGTAACCTCCGTACTTGCAAGCTATAGAGGCTTCGATACCTTTGGCGAAGTCGTTGTTATCTTTACTGCCGGCATGGGGGTATTGGCACTTTTGACAATGGGGAGTCGCACCGGGATCCACAGAGTCATGGCAGATTCCATCTTTTATTTAATGCATGAGCAGCATTTAATTCTGCGCATTTTGACTAAAATACTGATTCCTTTCATTCTTCTGTTTGCGCTCTATGTCCAATTCCACGGCGATTTTGGACCCGGTGGTGGCTTCCAGGCAGGAGTGATCTTCGCCGCCGCGATAATACTCTATGCCATGGTATTTGGTTTAAGCACAGCACGGCGTGTCATAAACCGGACGTTTTTCAAATTGCTCTCTGCCATCGGTGTTTTGCTTTACGGCGGTGTCGGGGTGGTTTCTCTGCTAAATGGCGGAAACTTTCTTGACTACAACGTTTTAGCCGACGACCCTGTCGCTGGCCAGCACCTGGGAATTCTTTTGATCGAATTCGGTGTCGGTTGTACCGTTGCGTCGGTCATGGTAATTATTTTTTTCAACTTTTCTGGGCGCAGGGAATTTCCGTAGAATTTTAACAACAAAGGCGTTTAATGATACTCGGACTTTATAACTATTGGGTTGTGGTGGTGCTGATGATGATTGGCCTGTACATCGTTATCGCCCATGGCAATTTGATTAAGAAAATAGTTGGTCTGACAATTTTCCAGACCGCGGTTTTCATATTTTATATCAGTATGGCTAAAGTCGATGGTGCTACCGCTCCCGTTTTGGCAGAGGGGATAAGCCAATACTCGAATCCCCTTCCGCATGTCTTAATTCTGACCGCGATTGTGGTTGGCATAGCGACTGTCGCCCTCGGGCTTGCATTGGCTGTGCGTATTAACGAAGCCTATGGAAGCATCGAAGAAGAGAGCATTCAGAACCAGGATAATCAAGAGTGTTAATACAGCTACCTGCTTTGGCGGTCATATTACCGCTGCTGTCTGCACCGCTTTGCCTGTTTCTAAGACGCTCCCTGTTAGCATGGCTTTTCACTGTAATCGCAAGTGGTTTGACAATGTTGGTCAGTATTACATTGCTTCAGCAGGTCATGGCCTCGGGTACGATCGTCTACGAAATGGGTGGCTGGAGCGCACCCTGGGGAATCGAGTATCGCATTGATAAGCTCAATGCCTATGTTTTACTCATAGTCTCGAGTATCAGCACCGTGGTACTGCTGGCTGCCCACACCAGCATAGAAAAAGAAATTCCGCAAGATCGACACACCCTGTTTTACGTTCTGTACCTGCTTTCCCTGGCCGGGTTGATTGGCGTGGTAATAACCGGTGACGCCTTTAACGTATTTGTTTTCCTCGAAATATCCTCGCTTGCGGCCTACTCTTTAATCGCCCTGGGTGAAGACCGGCGCGCCCTCTGGGCCGCCTACCAGTATTTGATTATGGGTACCATTGGCGCCACTTTCATCCTGATTGGTATCGGCCTGATGTATCAAATGACCGGTACGCTGAATATGGACGATCTATCCAGGCGTCTGCCAGAGGTCGCACAAACGCGAACCGTATTTGCCGCCTATGCCTTTATTATCGTCGGCGTCTGCCTGAAGGTTGCCCTGTTTCCCCTGCATCGATGGTTACCGAATGCCTATGCCTATGCACCCTCGGTGGTAACGGCAGTCCTGGCTGCCACTTCTACCAAGGTTGCCGTGTATTTGCTAATCCGCTTTACCTTCTCGATTTTCGGGATTTCGTTTTCCTTCACCACGGTACCCTTACAAACCATCTTCGTAATACTTGGGCTATTGGGAATTTTTGCAGCTTCGACTACGGCCATTTTTCAAAAAAATGTAAAGCATTTATTTGCCTACTCCAGTGTCGCCCAGATTGGCTACATGATCGTTGGTTTCAGTATCGGTACAACAACGGGTCTCATGGCAACCCTGTTGCACCTGTTTAATCACGCCTTGATGAAGAGTGCCTTGTTCCTGGCCCTGGGTGCAGTGATGTACCGTATCGGCAGTGCGCAATTGAGCCAATTCCAGGGTTTAGGTCGTCAAATGCCTTTTACCATGGCAGCTATAGTGGCAGGTGGTTTGAGCTTAATCGGCGTGCCACTAACCGTGGGCTTTGTCAGCAAATGGTACCTGGTTCTGGCTGCCCTTGAAAATGGTTGGTGGCCAGTCGCGGTGCTCGTACTTCTCGGTTCGTTATTGGCTCTCGTTTACGTGTGGCGTATCGTCGAAGCCGCCTATTTTAATGAGCCCCCGGCTGGTAGAGGGGCCGTCGAAGAAGCGCCGCTGGGATTCCTGATCCCGGTGTGGGTGCTGGTAACGGCAAATATCTATTTCGGCATGGATACCCGTCTTAGCGTCCAGGTGGCCCAGGCGGCGGCACAAAGCCTGTTTGGAGTGAGCCCATGATCCTCTCTCTCGAGGCCATGCTACAGCTCAGCATCGTCCTGCCCCTCCTAGCAACGGTCGGAATCGTAGCCGCGGGGCAGCAGCCGAATTTGCGCGAGGCCGTGACGATTGGTACCAGCCTGGTACTGTTCTATTTTGTAGTTAACCTCTACCAGGGCCTCAAGCAGGGAGAAGTTATCAGTGTGCAATGGTGGCAGCTGGTGCCTGGATTACAATTGAGCTTTGCCATCGAGCCGCTGGGAATGCTCTTCGCATTGGTCGCCAGCTTCCTCTGGATCATTACCACGATCTACTCCATAGGCTATATGCGTAGCCATCACGAGCAGAATCAAACACGATTCTACGCCTGCTTTGCCATCGCCATAGGCAGTGTGATGGGAATCGCATTCGCGGCAAACCTGTTTACGCTGTTTATTTTTTACGAAGTGCTGACCCTGTCCACCTATCCACTGGTCACCCATGCCGGGACTGCGGAAGCCAAAAAAGGCGGGCGAATATACCTTGGTATATTACTGAGCACCTCGATTGCATTTTTTCTACTGGCCGTAATCACTACCTGGGTTGTGTCCGGCACCCTGGACTTTAAACCCGGCGGCGTATTTGACGCTAATGTCGATACCACGGTGGCAGGCGCGATATTGATCCTGTTTATTTTTGGCATTGGCAAGGCCGCAATTATGCCTTTTCATCGCTGGTTACCAGCGGCGATGGTCGCGCCAACACCCGTTAGCGCACTGTTACACGCGGTAGCCGTGGTAAAAGCCGGCGTATTCACCGTGTTAAAAGTGTGTGTATTTATCTTTGGCATTGATTTGTTGTCGGTACTGCCAACCACTCAGTTCCTGCTTTATCTGGCGGGCGCATCGGTGTTACTGGCTTCACTGGTAGCCATGCAGCAAGATAATTTAAAAGCCAGACTGGCCTATTCAACCGTGAGTCAACTGGGCTATGTCACCGTCGGAGCGCTGCTGGCTACCTCGGCGGGGGTTATAGGTAGCTCGATGCATATCGCCATGCATGCTTTCGGAAAAATTACCCTGTTTTTTTGTGCTGGCGCCATTCTGGTTGCCGCGCATAAATCAAACATCAGTGAAATGCGCGGCCTAGGTAAACAAATGCCGATCACCATGGCTGCATTTTTTATCGCCAGCCTCAGCATCATTGGCGTTCCACCCACGGGTGGTACCTGGAGCAAATGGTTCTTGTTAATGGGCACGCTGGAGGCGGAGCAGTGGATTCTGATGGCGGCGTTAATGATTAGCTCTTTACTCAACATCGCTTATCTTTTACCCATACCTTTTCATGCATTTTTCTCCGGAGACAAGACGCCCTTTTCTCGCGCCGGGGTAAAAGAAGCCCCGTTACCATCATTAATTGCCTTGAGTATTACCACGATGGGCTGCCTGGTCCTTTTTGTATATCCGCAGCCCTTATATGAACTGGCCAAGGCCATTTTGGCTACATAGGGATTAACTTATGGAAAACGAGAAGCAATATCTATTTGATAACCCCAATAATGTGAAACGTGTTTTATATGTTCTTTATGGGTGTTGCGTGCTGCTTTTTGTGCTGGACTTTGTGATCCATCGTCACGTACTGCATAGCTGGGAAAGTCTATGGGGATTTTATCCTGTTTATGGTTTTGTCGGCTGCGTCATCCTGGTGCTAGTCGCTAAATGGATGCGTACTTTTCTAATGCGTTCGGAAGACTACTATGACGAAGGCGAAGCAGACATAAATGGAAAGCATAGTGCAGATTCAGGTGGCCACGATGTGGACGCTTGAAGTACCTCCTTTCCTGCCTTTCTTTATCGGCGCACTGATTGCCGCGGTCACCCGTGGAACTTTGCGCGGTGCGATCATGGTGGCAATACCCGTGGTGAGTGCGCTTCATCTCTGGATGGTACCCGAGGGCGTTCATCTGCAATTCGCTTTTTTCGATTATCAGCTCACCCCTTACCGGGTTGACAAGCTCAGCCTGATGTTCGGCTATGTATTTCACATAGCCGCGTTTATTGCCATTATATACTCCCTGCATGTGCGTGACACCCTGCAACAAGTGGCTGCTTTGATGTATGCAGGCAGTGGTCTTGGCGCCGTTTTCGCCGGCGATTTATTGACTTTATTTGTGTTCTGGGAATTCCTCGCATTTACCTCGGTATTTCTTATCTGGGCGCGCAGAACCAGGCGTTCTTACCAAGCCGGAATGCGTTATCTTATTATTCAGGTGTTATCAGGCGTCATCCTTCTGATAGGCGCGCTGTTTTATGCCGCAGAAAACGGTACTTTAGAATTCGGATTTATCGGCTTAACCGGTATTGCCGGATGGCTGATTTTTATCGCCTTTGGCATTAAGTGCGCCTTCCCCTTTGCTCACAACTGGCTCACCGATGCATACCCGGAAGCCACTGTAACGGGCACGGTTATTCTCAGCGCGTTTACCACCAAGGTTGCCGTCTATTCGTTAGCACGTGCATATCCTGGAACCGAGCTACTGGTTTATATCGGTGCGGCCATGACCTGTTTCCCGATTTTCTTTGCCGTGATCGAAAATGACCTGCGCCGAGTGTTGGCCTACAGCCTGATCAACCAGGTGGGATTTATGGTTGTCGGAGTCGGTATTGGCACAGCGCTCGCTATCAATGGCGCTGTTTCACATGCGTTTAACGATGTCATCTTCAAGGGCCTGCTGTTTATGACGATGGGAGCAGTATTGCATATGACCGGGCGCATGAACGGCTCCGACCTGGGCGGACTATACAAAACCATGCCGAAAACCACGGTATTGTGCATCGTCGGGGCAGCCTCTATTTCGGCCTTCCCGTTATTCAGTGGTTTCGTCAGCAAATCGATGGTGATGTCCGCCGCCCTGGAAAATGGTTATGACTGGATATGGTTAATGCTGTTATTTGCTTCCGCGGGTGTTTTTCATCATGCCGGTATCAAGATTCCCTATTTCGCTTTCTTTGCGCATGACTCGGGCCTTCGGGTAAGCGATCCACCCAACAACATGTTATTGGCGATGTTGATCGCAGCAGTTTTGTGTATCGGAATTGGCGTTTATCCCGCCGCGTTGTACTCCCTGTTGCCCTACGACACCGGATATAACCCCTATGACGCGACTCACGTGCTGGCACAGACCCAGCTGCTGTTTTTCTCGGCGCTAGCTTTCGTCTGGCTCAACCTCAAAGGCATGTATCCCCCCGAACTACACTCTACCAACCTGGACGTGGAGTGGTTTTATCGTCGTCTTTTCCCGGTTGCGATACAAAGCCTGTTCGCGACCACATGGAAACTGGATGGCGCTTTGCGCCGGGCCTTTGTTTTAAGATTGCATCAATGCCTGCACTATCTTTCCGGCATTTACCATGTCCCCACCGGCTTGCTCACAAGCTCTCGTCCAGCCGGTAGCATGGCGATGTGGGTAGCGATATTCCTCGCCGGCTATTTATTTCTTAGTTTTATTAATTAGTCATTCTGAGTCAGGCTATATTATTGCCCTGCCCTGTACCCTCGTTGCTGGTACTATCGGCATGATCGCGATGGTTAATGCTTTCTAGCTCGAATAGCGTTCGCGTATTCTGACTTCGTTTAGCTCCAGCCACTGCAGCGCGATAATGGTCGCGGAAGACTGGATTATGCCGTCACGCACCCAACCGTAAGCCTGTGCGGAATCGACGACCATGACGCGAATGTCTTCATGCTCATGCGACAGCCCGTGGATACCACCCACACCTTTACTATCGACGATGCCACAGAACAGGCTGCAGTGTTCGCTAGTACCCCCGGGACTCACGTAATAGCGACTGATCGTTTCCAGGTCACTGATGGTGCAACCCGCCTCTTCCTCGCATTCGCGTAACGCGACTGTCGGCTCTGACTCTCCGTCTTCGATGACACCGGCGACACATTCAATTAACCAGGGTCCATCGGAATCGTCGATTGCACCGGCCCTGAACTGCTCAATCAAGACTACCCTGGCTCGCAAGGGATCGTATGGCAGCACCGCCACCACCGTTCCGCGTTCAAAAATTTCACGCGTAAATACCGGGCTGAAGCCACCACCAAATAATTCGTGGGTAATACTGTACTCATCCAGCTTGAAATATTTTTCGAATAGCGTCAGGTGTTTTTCCAGCTTCCATTGGTATTTCACGCTGGCATCGACTCCATCAGTTTTTCGACACGTGCAAGATCCTCCTCAGTGTCGACACCTGGCCCTGGTATTGAGTGTGCAATTTCGCTGTGGATGGAATAGCCACTGCATAGTACGCGCAGTTGTTCGAGTGATTCCGCAATTTCCAGATCGCAAGGAGCCAGCTGACTAAAGATTTCAATAAATTCTACCCGGTAGGCATAGATTCCGATATGGCCGCAGTATTGCCCGACCTGGCCACTACGATCGAAGGGAATGACTGAACGACTGAAATATAGAGCGTGACCCTCGTGATCGTGGACCAGCTTAACCTGGTTTGGATCCTGGGCTTTGATCGAATCGATTTCCTTGTGCAGGGTTGCCATGGCGCATTTCCTGGTCGCCAGATTTGTCGCAACCTGGGTTATATTAGCCGCTGGCATCAAAGGCTCGTCGCCCTGTAAATTAACTACGATACTGTCCTTGCTCCAGTCCAGCTTGCGGGTTACTTCGAGAATGCGATCGGTTCCGCTGCGGTGTGAACCGTCGGTCATACAGGCTTGTCCGCCAAATCCTTCGACGACATCAATTATCCGTTGGTCATCGGTTGCGACTACCACTTCCGTCGCACTGGCCTGTTGTGCCGCTCGATAAACCCATTCAATCATCGATTTCCCGCGAATCGGTCGCAAGGGTTTTCCAGGCAGACGCGACGAGGCATAACGTGCTGGTATCACGATGCGAAAATCGGCGGTCATGTAATTATCGCAGTGCCTCGATCTCGTCGCTACTGAGCTCACGAGCTTCCTCAGGTAGCATCACCGGGATTCCATCGCGGATCGGGTAAGCAAGTCGTGAGGCTCGCGAAATCAATTCCTGTTTTTTCTTATCATAAATCAACGGTCCCTTGGTAACCGGGTCAACCAGTATATCCAGTAAATGTTTATCCATGATGATGACTCTCCAGTAACTCTAAAATCTGATTACTCAGCGCTTCGCTAAACTCGATATCAAGTGGAACTACCCACAGATTCTCGCGCGCGATGCCCTTTAATTTTACCGCATCTTTGTGCGTGACCAGTATCGGGAGTTCAGGTTTCAGATTCAAATCCAGAGCACTGAATTCGTGATGGTCCGGAAATTCATGCTCGATGACATCGACACCCATCTGGACCAGGCTGGCAAAAAATATTTCGGGGAAACCGATACCTGCCAATGCGTGTACCTGCCGGCCCATGAACTCGCTGATATGCTTCGTCTTTTCGGGCTGCGCCAGGTTCCATACCTTGCCGAGGGATTCGATAACCTGGTCACCGTCCCGGTTAATGGTGAGATCAACTCGCTTCAGGCGACCATGTGGCTCACGTAACGGTCCGGCTGGCAGCATTAGTCCGTTGCCAAGCGAAAGATGTCGTGAAACCGCGATCTCGATATCGCGCTTTAATGCGTAATGCTGCAGCCCGTCGTCGGATAATATGATATCGGTATCAGGAAATTGTTCCAGTATTTGCCTCGCCGCGGCAACCCGGTTAGCGCCAACCCCGATGGGGCAATTGCAGACCTCGGACATCATGTTGGCCTCGTCTCCAACTTCACTGCGTGTAAGGCCATTGTGCAAGATCTGGATTCTTTTCTCATTACCACTTTTATAGCCGCGAGTAATGATAGCGGGTTGATATCCCTTGTCCTTCAGGAAATGATATAGCGCCACCACAATAGGTGTCTTGCCATTACCGCCCAGGGTGATGTTTCCAACGACCATGGTGGTAACGGGGAGCCTGGTGGATCTTATAAGTCGCAATCGATATCCCAATCGGCGCAGGCTGATGATTACATAATAGACCAAGGATAGCGGCATCAATAACAGGGATAGCGGGTTCAGCGACCATAGCCACCAACCTTGTCTTCTTTGCGTCGACAAGCTGATCCAATGTTGCATCAAGGACTTGTTGAGGACCGAGGAACGGATAATTTTTGGCCGCGTACTCGGCTGCAACTCGGTTTCCTCACGATCCCGAAATTGCATCGAGTGTAACTTTGAATAAATTCCATCGTTATCGAGCAACTTCGCGTGAGTGCCCTGTTCGACTATTTTGCCCTGGTCCATTACCAGGATATGGTCCGCGTGCTCAATGGTTGACAGCCGATGGGCTATTACCAGCGTGGTACGGTTGTGCATCAAATGTTCCATCGCGTGCTGAATATAGCGTTCAGATTCGGTGTCGAGCGCGGAAGTCGCCTCGTCAAGAATCAGAATAGGCGCATCCTTGAGTAGTGCCCGGGCAATTGCTATCCGCTGACGCTGCCCTCCCGATAACAAAACACCGCGCTCACCAACTTCGGTATCGAGCTGGTCCGGCATTTCTGCAATAAACTCCCAGGCATGGGCCTGTTTTGCAGCTTCAAGAATCTGGTCCTCGTCGACCTGATCAGCGATACCGTAGGCAATATTGTTGCGAATGGTATCGTTGAACAACCTTACATCCTGACCAACATAGGCTACCTGTCGTCTTAAGTCAGCGATGCGGTACTGGTCGATTCGAACACCGTCCAGCAGTACCTCACCGCTATCATATTCGTAGAGGCGTGGAATAAGATTAACCAGGCTGGACTTGCCGCTACCGGAACGACCCACGATCGCCACGGTCTGTTCCGGTTTTACTTCGAAGCTAATCTCATCGAGAACGTGTTGATCGCTACGTCGATAGCACAACACCACCTTGTCAAAACATAATCGGCCCTCGGCGCGATCCAGTTGCAGCTCGCCCTCGTCATGTTCGTTCTCAAGCGAAGTAAACTCGAACACGCTCTCACCGGCCGCAATACCTTTTTGAATACTGGCGTTAATCGAAGACAGGACTCGCATCGGCGCAAGCAGCATCGTCATCGCAAAAATGAAAGACACGAAATCGCCCGGGCTGATGAGTGAGTGCATAGTCTCCGAGGTCGCAAATGCGACGATAGCGGCAAACGCGACGGCAACAACCAGTTGAATAAGCGGCATGCTGATCGCTTGTGTAATCGTCATTTTCAAATGTAATTTGAGATTGGTCTGATTAACTGTGTGGAACTTATTGCGTTCGAATTCATCGCCACCAAAAATCTTTACTATTCGGTTAGCATCGATAACTTCCTGAGCCACCTGGGTGACCCCACCCATGGATTGCTGAATCCTCCGGCTAATGCTGCGAAAGCGCCCGGATATGCGCACCACGATCAGGAACACAATCGGGCCAGCTATTAAAAATATCGCGGTCAGCTGCCAGTTCAACCAGACCATGTATCCCAGTAACACAACGATTCGCAGGCTATCCTGGATAAATGCCGTCAGCGAGCTTGAAACCGCCTTTGCAACCTGCTCAACATCGTACGAGAAGCGTGTGACGATGGTCGCGGTGGAAGCTTGATCATACTCATCACTGGTCAGCGTCAATAGTTTCTCAAACATCATTTTACGCAGGTTATTGATGACATTGCGCCCGATATAACTCATGCAGTAGCTACGCATGAATATAGCAACCATTCGGACAACAAAAATCGCTACTATCGCAACCGGTATGAGCTTTATTGTCGTTGGGTCGCGATTTATAAAACCATCATCCATTAATGGTTTCATAAGGTAGGCAAAAGCGGCGTCCGACGCGGCAAAAATGACCATACCGATAATCGCGACGACAAAGTACATCTTGTTCTCGAATGCTATCGATAACAGCGCACGATAAGCCCTGGCACCGGTTAAATTTGCTTCGATAGGTTTCACAGCCTGCCTCTCTGTAAGTTCACGAAATCAACTACTCGAGCGGACGTGTGGTAGCGATGGAAACCTGCGAGAGCCCCAGCTGCCCGACAACATCCATCGCCGTTACCAGAGATTGAACCGGAGAATCGGCATCCGACTGGATGACGATTGGCAACTTGTTACCGTCCATGGTGCGTTCCAGGGCAGCCTTCAGGGTTGCACTCTTGTTATTGGTTAACTCGCGTGAATTGAGGAAGAAGTTTCCTTTCGCGTCGATCATCAGGTTTAGTTTCTGCGGTGGTACCACAGACTGATCCTGGCTGGCTTCAGGCAGATTAATTTTGAGTTGTGAGGTGGTATCGAAAGTCGTCGAAACCATGAAAAAAATCAACAACAAGAATACGACATCGATTAAAGGCGTCAGATTGATATTGACGTCTTCCTCGGCATTTCTGCTCTTAAAGTTCATCCGTCAGGCCAGGTTCTTGCGATCACCATGCAGAAAATCGACCAGTTTCATCGCTTCCTGCTCCATCGCCACCACCAGATCATCGATTTTGCGTTTCAAGTGGCGGTGAAAAATGAGACTTGGAATCGCGACGGTCAATCCCGCCGCGGTGGTGATCAGCGCCTCCGAAATGCCCCCTGCCAGTTGCCCGGGATCACCGACACCGATTACAGTAATCGCCGTAAAAACGCGAATCATTCCAATCACGGTGCCTAGCAGACCCAGCAAGGGCGTAATCGTGGAAATAGTTCCCAGGGTATTCATGAACCTTTCCATTTCGTGAACGACGTGCCGACCGTTTTCCTCAATGCTTTCGCGAATCAAATCACGTGACAGGTGCCTGTTGATTAAGCCAGCCGCGAGAACACGACCGAGCGGAGATCCATCTTCGATTTCAGTTATATGCTTCTCGGTTAACGCATCACTGCTCAACAGGTTCCAGATACCGGTAAGCAGCTTTTCGGGGATAACCTTCTTTTGGCGCAGGGTCCACAATCTCTCGATCACGATGGCAGCCGCAATTACCGAACACAACAGTATCGGAATCATCAGCCAGCCTCCTGCCTGAACCAGTTCGAACACGCTTTAACCCTCAGAATTTAATGCCGCACATCATACTGTGACGAGCGTCTTTTTACCATCGCTGCCAGATGCGCCTTATCGGATTTCGCATGGCCTTGATAATCAGGCCTTCGTCACTGCTTTGCATACTGATCGCACCATCTTTATCGCTGCGATACTGGCGTGCATTCACCGCATCATAACGTGCCACCACCTCGTCCACGGGAAAACCCCATCGATTTTTCCTTGCCTGGGTAAATATCACGTACCCAGGATTTACACGGCTTATAAACGGCATGCTTGAGGATGTCTTGCTTCCATGGTGCGGTGCCAGCAATATATCCGCAGCAAGTGCCGCCCCGTACTTCGAAAGTAGTTTCAATTCCCGGGAGGATTCTATATCTCCCGGTAACAGGGCCCTGTGTTTCCCGTTTATAGCCAGTACACAGGAGCGATTATTACTACTCGAATTAGCGCTCTGGCTACCCGCAGTCAGAAAACTGAATTCGACTCCATCCCAGCGCCAGTCAGGATAACCATGGCATGAACGCAGCGGATGCCGGATATTAAATCTCGACTCAAGTTCTTCCGGGGTTCCGGATAAAAGACTCGAATTCTGATAGCTACCGTTGAACGAATGCATGCCACCACTGTGGTCCTGGTCCACATGGCTGACAATTAGCAAATCGGGTTTTTGAATGCCGTACCGCAGCATGACCGGGATTAACGCCCAGTCCACGGGGTTAAGCGTGTCGGCTTTGCCCGGCCCCAGGTCATAAACCAGGCTGTGGTTACGGGTGCGCAATAGTAAGGAGGTACCCGTTCCCACATCGAGTATGATCAGCTCGTAAGAACCTTGATTCAGCCTCGAGGGTTGCCATAAGGCAGTAACAACAAGTGTTATCATCGCGACCTGACGCATCCCGGACATCCGAGGCAGCAGCAATATCACCATCGAAACCAGCGTTATCGCGATCAGGGGTGCTGGATAGGAAACGGCAATGGAATGCAAACCGGAATTGAGCAACCAGTCGAGATAA
>JAOTXY010000037.1 GCA_029862125.1 Gammaproteobacteria bacterium
CGATCATTTCAACCAGTGGCAGCAGGTAGGGTGGATTGAATGGGTGCGCGACTACGGTGCGTTCGGGGGTTGCACATTCAGCCTGGATATCCGTCATCGACAGCCCCGACGTGCTTGATGCGATTACCACGTTGGCATCTACGATATCGCCCAGGATTCTGTAAAGTCCCTGTTTCAGCGTCAGTACCTCGGGTACGCTCTCCTGGATGAATTCGGCCTGCGCGATCGCCTCGGCGAGATCAGTAGTCCATACGAAGTTATCCATCGAGGCCTCCTCGGCAAGCCCTATCGCTTCGAGGCTGGTCCAGGCGATTTCGAGCAGTCGCATCAGCGCGTCGTATTCTGATGCGTCGTGCAGATAGCTGGTCACCTGGTATCCCTGCGCGAGGAAGTGTGCCGCCCAGCCGCCACCAATCGGACCTGCGCCGATACAGGTAATCCGACGAACGTTTTCGGGTGCCTGGTTCAGCATGATTAACTGCCTTTAAACTTGGCGTCGCGCTTTTCGACGAAGGCCTTGACGCCTTCGCCCGCGTCCTCCGATGACAGCATCGCCCGGTAGGTTGGAAGATCTTCGTAACGCATTTTATAAAATGCCTGCTCGGTCGGTTCGCATTCGATTGCACGCAGTACTTCCTTGATCGACTGCAGTGCGAGTGGTGCGACTTGCGACAATTTTTCGGCCCATTCGCGTGCCGCGTTCATCACTTGATCCGCTGCTACGACCCGGTTGATAAGTCCGTAATGCATTGCCTCGCTGGCACTCATGCGCCGGCCCAGGTAAAGCATTTCGAGCGCAATATTGTAGGGCAGGCGTTTGGGCAGGCGCTGCACCGCACCGGCGTCGGGTATCAGGCCAAGTGGCAACTCCGGTAACGCAAACTCGACGTGCTCGGCCGCGATAATCAGGTCGCAGGCGAGCGCAATTTCGAAGCCACCGCCAATTGTCAGTCCGTTGAGGGCGGCGATGACCGGTTTGTTCAGATTCCACATTTCGGTAATGCCTGCGAAACCCCCGAGTTCCGGATCCTCGGCTTCCCACCAGTTTTCTAGCGGGGTATCACCGCTGTCCAACGCTTTTAAATCCCATCCCGCGCAAAATATCTTTTCGCCGGCACCGGTGACGATGGCCACCTTGAGGTCCGGGTTATCGCGAAAGTAGACAAATGCCTCGCCCAGCTTGCGGCTGGTGGGTAGATCTATCGCGTTCGCCTTGGGACGATCGATGGTAATTAACATCACGGCACCGTCGACCGTGACCCTTACTTCCTCATCACCTGGAATCATCATTATCCCCAATTAAAACCTTGCTGCTGAATCCGCGCAGTTTAGTAGACTGGCCTAACAAATGGTATAAGATTGGCAACGTTTGTTTGCCAATCAGGACTGGGATTTATGAATTACAATCTGACGGCTGAACAGGACATGATCGTCCGTTCGTTACGGGCTTTTCGTGAACAGGAGCTCGAACCGCACGAGGCCGAAGTCGACCGCAGCGGCGAAGTGCCCGAGGAGCTTGGTCAGCACATCAAGCAAAAAGCGCTGGAAATGGGTTTTTACGCACCCAACCTGCCGCAGGAAATTGGCGGCGGCGGTCTTGATTATAAAACTCTGGCACTGTTCGAACGCGAACTCGGAAAGACCAGCTATGGCTTGCACGGATATATTCATCGCCCCTCCGAAATATTGATGGCCTGCAGCGGTGAGCAGGTGGAAAATTATTTAAATCCCTGTGTTACCGGTGAAAAGAAAGAAGTATTTGCACTGACCGAACCGGGCGCCGGATCGGATATTCTGTCGATGGCAACCACCGCCAAACGCGATGGCGATGATTTCATTATCAATGGCTCGAAGCACTTTATCAGTAGTCCGGTGATGCCGGATTTCGCGATACTGTTTGCCTGGACCGGGTTGCAGCAAACCAAACGCGGGGAGCGCAAGCTGGTTACCGCGTTCCTGATCGACCAGGGTACCCCCGGCTTTAGCATCCAGCGCGGCCCGCGTTGCGCGTCCCAGCGTGCTTACCATACCTGGCAGTTATCATTCCAGCAGTGCCGTGTGCCTCAGAGTCAGATCCTCGGTGAAGAAGGCCAGGGATTTGAGCTTGCCGACAAGTGGCTCAAGATGGGGCGTGTCTGGGTGGCTGCCGCTGCCTGCGGTAAAATCGAACGCTTGCTCGAACTGGCAACCAGCTACGCGGCCCAGCGTCAGCAATTCGGCCAGGCGATTGGCAAGTTCCAGGGCACGTCGTTCAAGCTAGCCGATATGGCAACCGATCTGCAGGCGGCTGACCTGCTGGTGATGCATGCCGCCGACAAGGCCGACCAGGGCATCATGGAGCCCGACGATGCTGCCAAGGCCAAGCTGTTTGCCTCGGAGGCGGTGGGGCGTGCCGCCGATAGCACGATCCAGATTTACGGCGGTATGGGTTTGATGGAAGAATTACCGATCGAACGTCTGTGGCGCGATGCGCGTCTCGATCGAATCTGGGACGGCACTTCGGAAATTCAACGCCATATTATTTCGCGTTCATTGCTACGCCCGTATGAGTCCTGATGCCGGTATTGCCTGAGAACTTGCGCCGACTGTTATCGCCAAGGCATATCGCTTTCATCGGCGGTAGCGATGCGGACTTTAGCGCGCGCCAGTGCGCGGCACAGTTCGATGGCCCGGTATGGGGCGTTAACCCGCGGCGCGAAACGCTCGGTGGCGTGCCCTGCTTCAGCAATGTTGAAGACCTGCCCGAAGCACCGGATGCAGTGTTCCTGGCGACGCCGCGAATGGCCGCAACCGAAACCGTTAGGAAACTCAGTAGCATCGGTGCCGGCGGCGTGGCCTGTTTTACCGCGGGCTATGGCGAACTGGGCGCTGCCGGTCAGCGCGCAGAGGCTGAACTGGTCGAGGCTGCTGGTGAGATGGCGCTAGTGGGACCGAATTGCTACGGGCTGGTCAACTACACAAATGGTGCCCTGCTATGGCCTTTTGGTGCAGGCAATCACCGTTGTCATCAAGGCGTTGCGCTGATCATGCAAAGTGGCATGCTGCCGGCCAACATGATTATGAACGATCGTTCGGTGCCGATCACACACGTGATTTCGGCGGGCAACCAGGCGGTGCTTGCGATCGAAGATTATATCGACGTATTACTGGACGACCCAGCCGTCGCGGCGATCGGTTTATACATCGAGGGAATCCGCAATATCCAGAAATTTGCCGATGCTGCGATCAAGGCGATCATTGCGAATAAACCGATCGTGGTATTAAAGGCTGGCAAATCGAGCCTCGGATCGCAAATATCGATCAGCCATACCGGGTCGCTCGCTGGTACCGACCAGGCGTTTCAGGCATTGTTCGACCAGCTTGGCGCAATACGGGTCGGCTCGCCGGTCGAAATGCTGGAAACCTTAAAATTTCTGTCGGTATCCGGTGCACCCAAAGGTAACAAGCTTGCTGCTTTTACCTGTTCCGGGGGAGATGCTGCCCTGGTTGCCGATTACTGCGATAGAGTCGGACTCGATCTCTCGCAACCCTCGGACATAGCTAAAAAAGCCCTGGTTACATTGCTGCCGGATATTGCAACCGCGGCAAACCCGCTCGATTACACGACGCCGTTGTGGGGCAACAGTGAAGTCATGCCCGAGGTTTTCCAGACCATGGTCAGCGATGGTTACGATGTGGCCGTCGTGATACAGGATTTTCCGCCACCACATATCCATGCCGACAATAGCCTGTATCGCAATGACGCCAAATCCTTCATCAAGGCCTGCAAAGCGCTAGCGGTCCCCGCCGCAGTGTGCAGTGATTTGCCTGAAAATATCGATCGTGAATCGCGCGAAATCATGATCGCCGGCGGCGTGACCCCATTACAGGGCGTCGATACGGGCCTGGATGCAATCGTGAACGCCTGCCGCTACGGAATGATTCGCGACCAGGTTCTGTCCGGTGATCAAGCGCCTGAATTCAGAATTCTGGAAACGCCGGTTAAAGAGCGCGCTGCCAGGGTCGTAGACGAGTGGCAGGGCAAGCAGAGGCTGAGCGCAGCAGGGATCGAGGTTCCGGCAGGGAAGAGTTGCAGCGTCGATGCTATCGACAAGATCATCGACGATCTGCAATATCCGTTGGTACTCAAGGCGGTGTCCACAGAGCTACCGCATAAGTCGGAAGCCGGTGCGGTCAGGGTCAATCTTCAGAATGCGGAGCAACTTCGCAGCTCGCTCGAGGTCATGCGGCAGTCGGTTGCGCTAACAGCACCCGCAGTCGTGATCGAACAGTTCATAGTTGAATCGATGATCGAGGATGTCATTGCCGAGCTAATGATCGGTATCAACACCGATCCGCAGTTCGGCCAATTGCTGGTGATTGCCAGCGGCGGCGTGCTGGTTGAACTGGTCCGCGATGCAAAAACACTGTTACTGCCGACCAGCGATGCACAAATTCTGAACGCCCTGCAGGACCTCAAGTGTTTTAAATTGCTGCAGGGATTTCGCGGGAAACCCGCTACCGATATCGAACGGGTCGTCCGCAGTATTCGCGCGCTGGTAGATTTTGCCGCAACGCATCATCGCAGCCTCGTCGAAATGGACATCAACCCGTTGATGGTGACCCGTGATCGCTGTATCGCCGTCGATGTAATGATCCGCGAACTAGATAGCCAGATTTAGTTGCGATAATCATCGAGAAACTGCCTGATATCGGCCAGGTAGGGCACCATTTTTGACATTTTGTCTGCCGGAAACCTGTTGGCTACCGCTTGCAGATCGGGTGCGATATCAATAATTGCCTGTTCCCGGAACGCCTCGCCGGCCGCGGTGATGAATACACATTTGCTGCGCTTGTCTTTGGGATTGGGGCGGGTTTCAATGAGTGCGTGTCGCTCCAAAACCGATAGCGTATGCGTCATCGTTGTTTTCGGTACCTGGAATGCGCGTGCCAGCACCAGTGGTGTCTGGCCATCTTTGACACGGATTAAGTGGTTCAACACGCTGAAATGTGAAATCAGAAAACCTTTCGGTAACTTTGCCTCGAGCAAGGCGCGGATGAGTTGCTCGATAATGCCGATTTCATTAAAGAAAACGAAATAAAGCCCCAGGTCTTGTCTATCCATTCAACAGCTTTGCCTCTAGTGGCCAGCGCGGTGCAGGCTTTGTCAATGGACCATAGCCAAGACGTCCCAGCATTTGAACCGTTTCACCGTCTTGGGCGAGCAGTTCATGGGAACGATCGTACAGTTTCGCCATTTCATCGTACTCCTGTAAAGCCTGGCTAACCGGATGCAACGCCAATCCGAGTTCGGTGGTCTTGAGATTGAGACGAAGCCAGGACGCGCCGGCTGCTACCTGGCTGAGCCTATCATTTTTTGCGCTTGTGATCACGGCATAGGCAGGTGTCGACATCAGCATATTTTTATATGAAGAGAGAAAAGATTGGGTCGCCTCACTGTCGGGATCCATCAATGCTTCGCGAGGCAGTATTCCCAGTATCATCAGTGTCTCGAGCATGGGTCCTCCGATGTCGATCCCGTCCGGGCTAGCATTGATCTCCTGCTTGCCAATGCGCATCAACTCAGCGCTTTCCTGGAGCGTGCGTGGCGTCGCCATTTCGATCTGAAACGCCTCCCAGGTAAGCGAGTGTAGATTTTCGACCAAGTTGGATTCGGTCACGAGTTTTGCGTACGGCTCCAGTGCACTCAGCCTGGATGCATCGATTGCGGTCATCTGGTACGGCTCCTTGCAGGAGCGCCTTTCAAGTATATGTGCCGCCAACGGATCAGGTGTCGCCGATGTGGAAAATCTGGCGATCGCCACTGGACCGCTATCTCCTGCGGGAAACAGTTCCAGGCCCACCTCATGTCCAGTTTGCGTGGCCGCAATTTTCATTTGTTCGAGAAAACAGCCCAACCCAATGGTAATTTGACGTGAAAAAGGGTCGGTATGCGGTAAATTTCGTTCCGGATCACGGTAAAGGACGACCGTATCAGTGCCAGTAAGATCGACCATCCAGGGCTGCAGATTGTGCGGATTAGGGGCCAATATAGCGTAGGACAGCGCATTTTTGCGCGGATCGTCATAGTTACCGGCATTTTGCCACGGTAACAGTGCCTTAGTGGGTCTCCGGGTGGTGACAAATGTAGTTGCTCCTATACCCGCCGCGGCAATGAACCCACCACCGAGCATTGCCAGGGTTTTACGTCGTGAAATAGCCATAATCACTTCCCTCTTAGTACGAATTCGAACAATTTAATACGATATCGCACTAAAGTCAATTAGATTTGTACACTTTGACTTTAATTTTTTATTGATCGACTACCTGGAAAATAGTGTTACGATTGGTTTTGGCGTCACTTAAATCAAAAATACCGTTGGCGCTATACAAAAACCTAAAGAGGACCTAGTCAGTGATTCATATATCAAATACACAGCTGCGGACGCTGTTAACGCTTGTTTTTGCCAGTATTGTCGGCATGGGCATGATTCCGTCCACCAGTCAGGCAGCGCCAGAGATTGATTCAATCCATTTTCTGATTCCGGGTGGCGCAGGGGGTGGTTGGGACGGCACCGCTCGCGGCACCGGTGAAGCCTTAACCAAATCCGGCCTGGTCGGTACGGCTTCTTTTCAAAACCTGTCTGGCGGTGGTGGTGGTAAAGCGATTGCGCACATCATCGAAACTGCAGCCCAGCAAAAGGGGACCCTGATGGTGAATTCAACGCCCATCGTGGTGCGTTCATTGACCAAAGTATTTCCACAGTCGTTTCGCGATTTGACGCCTGTCGCAGGTACTATCGCCGATTATGGTGCCTTCGTGGTGCGCGCGGATAGTCCAATTAAGAGCTGGAAAGATGTGGTCGCCGGTTTTAAAGAGAATCCTCGCAAAATGAAATTTGCCGGTGGCTCGTCCAAGGGTAGCCTGGATCACCTGGTTCCGGCCGCGGCAATCAAGGCTGAGGGCCTCGATCCGAAAGCATTGCGGTACATTCCTTACGATGCGGGCGGAAAAGCGATGGCAGGTTTGTTATCCGGCGAGGCTCAGCTCTTGTCCACCGGTCTGGGTGAGGCGCTGGAAATGAGCAAGGCCGGCCAGGTCCGTATCCTGGCCATCACCGCACCGGAACGGCTCAAGGATGCACCCGATGTTCCGACACTCGTTGAAATGGGTAACCCAACTGTATTCGCCAACTGGCGTGGCTTTTTCGGTGCTCCCGGGCTTTCCAAAGCCGAGGCCAAGGCTTACGCGGATGTACTGGGCAAAATGTACCAAACTCCGGAATGGGAAACCGTGCGCGCCCGCAACGGCTGGGTCAATGTCTATAAGCCGGGTGACGAGTTCTACAGTTTCCTCGAAGAGCAGGAAAAACAGGTCGGCGATTTAATGCGCGAGCTTGGATTTCTGTAAATCCATCGCATTGTATGAGAGCGAAGGTGCTCTCGTGATCATGCCGCGATATTGCCTTTTGGTAGCGGTTGTGTGAACGAGAGCAATGGGGCTCAACTAACCGGAGTCAAACCATGACCCTTTCAAAAGAACGGATTGGTGCGCTTTTTTTCCTCGTCGTTTCAATAGTTTACGGCTATTTAGCCTCCGAGATAAAACTATATCCTGGTGACGAGCTTGATCCGATGACGGCGCAAACCTTGCCTTTTGTGTTATCGGGGATGGGCATCGTTTTGTCGCTTGTTCTGATAATTAGTGGCGATCATAGAGTTTCCGATTCAGGTATTGTACGTCTGAACTGGAAGCCGGTGATCGCGCTGATGCTACTGACCCTGTTTTACGGTTTTTCGCTTGACTGGTTAGGATTTCTCATTTCAACGACGGTATTCCTGATCGCCGGGTTTCGTATTCTTGGCGAGAAACGCATCAAGGTGCTGTTACTGGTCGCGGTCCCATTTGTTTTTATATTCTGGTTTGGTTTAACCCAGCTGCTCGATATCTATCTGGCACCCGGGCGTATTTTCGGGGGTTAATAATATGTTAGACGGCATTATCACGGGGCTGCAAACCGCGCTGCTACCAACAAATTTGATGATGGTAGTGCTGGGTTGTTTTGTTGGAACCTTCATCGGCATGTTGCCGGGGCTTGGCCCGGTTTCCGCCATCGCATTGATGATACCCATCACCTACGGAATAGATCCCGCCTCCGGTATTATATTAATGGCAGGCGTTTATTACGGTGCGATATTTGGTGGCTCGACTTCGTCAATTCTGATTAACGCCCCTGGTTGTTCCGGTACCGTTGTCACCGCGTTTGACGGTTACCCTCTGGCTGCGAAAGGGCAGGCGGGTAAAGCGCTGGCATTGGCAGCATACGCTTCGTTTTCGGGGGGTACCATATCCGCGATTTTCCTTCTGTTGGCGGCGCCGACCCTGGCGAAAGTGTCACTCAGCTTCCAGTCCGCCGATTACTTTGCCCTGATGGTGCTCGGACTTTCGGCCGTAGCCGCGTTTAGCGGTAAAGGCCAGGTTCTCAAGGCACTGATCATGACTGTTTTTGGGCTGATGCTTTCGACGGTCGGTACCGATCGGGCGACCGGTGTCGAACGCTTTACCTTTGGCTCGATCGACCTGCTTGACGGGATCAGTTTCCTGTTGCTGGCAATGGCGACTTTTGCGCTCGCCGAAGCGATGATGTCAGTGTTAGAGCGTGTCGACGAGGGCGCCGAAACCCAGGACATGACCAAACTCGGCAGCATGAAGCTGAGCAAGGAAGAAATCAAGGAAGTTGCACCGACGGTAGCGCGATCCTCGGTACTGGGCTTTTTGGTGGGCGTATTGCCGGGTGCGGGTGCCACGATCGCCGCTTTCCTGGCTTACGGGGTTGATCGTAACCTGGCCAAGGGAGGCAAGAAAGACGAATTTGGAACGGGTTCACTACGCGGACTCGCTGCACCTGAATCTGCTAATAACGCCGCCTCATCCGGTTCCTTCGTGCCGCTACTGACCCTCGGTATTCCGGGTTCGGGAACCACGGCTATCATGCTCGGCGCTTTGATTTCCTATGGTATACAACCGGGCCCGCGGCTGTTCGTAGACCACCCCGAAGTGTTCTGGTCGGTCATCATCTCCATGTATGTCGGTAACGTGGTGCTGCTGATACTCAATTTACCGCTTATTCCCTACATTTCGCGCCTGCTAATTATACCCAAGCCGATTCTGGTACCGATGATCCTGTTGTTTTCGATTACAGGCGTTTACCTGGTGTCGTTCAATTCGATGGACATATTAATTATGGCTGGCATTTGTGCACTGGCAATCTTCCTGCGTCTGCTGACATTTCCGATGGCGCCGCTGCTGCTCGGATTTATCCTCGGTGGCATGATGGAGGATAATTTGCGTCGGGCGCTGTTAATCAACGATGATAGTTTGAGTTTCCTGTGGGAGCGCCCAATCACACTCACCATCATGTTGATCACGTTGCTGATCCTGGTTGCCCCGTTATTTCAAAAAGCAATCAAGCGGTTCTTCCACATTGAATCAGGTGCTGAAAGTCTAACTATCGACTAATGCGCCAGGCTATTTTGCGAGCTCGCTTTTGAGCGATATCAACTTTGACCTGTTCAAAATCGGGTCGGCTATGGTGTCCTGTATACGCTAATTTCGGGCCAAAACAATTGCCATCGTTGAATAACAATATTCGGTTGTATCCCTGGTTTCTTGCCGCGTCCAATGGGCATGCCTGGATAACCGTGTTTTTTTTATACATGAGCCAGAGCCTGTCGTTGGATCAGGTAATCCAGCTTTCCGCGGTCTACTACCTGTCTGTTTTTATTCTTGAAGTTCCATCGGGTTACTTTTCTGATCGTATAGGTCGTCGCACAACCTTGATGATCGCTGCCGGCGCATTGGTTACCTCGTACTGTTGTTTCATCATCGGTGGGGGTTTCTGGTGGTTTGCCGCGGGTCAGTTTCTACTTGCGGCGGGCATAGCCATGCAGTCGGGTACCGATACGGCATTACTTTACGATTCGCTCAAGACCCTTGGTCGTGAAAGTGAGTATGCCGGGCGTGAAGCGAACGCCGAGCAATGGGGTTTGATCATGTTGGCCATCGCAACACTGTCAGGTGGTGCACTGGGTCTAATCGACCTGCGCCTGGCGTATGTTTTTTCGCTGTTCAGCGCGATTGTTATGGCGGTATTTGTGTGGCGTTTTGTGGAGCCGGTACATGCCGACGAGACCACGGCGCTGCCGCAAAGCTTCGGCAGGGTCTTATTGAGCTGTTTCGTCAAACTTCGCGAACCCTTGCTGGGGTGGATCTTTCTCGTTGTTATCGTGCTCTATGCGCTGGCCCATATAGTGTTCGAGTTTTATCAGCCCTATATCACGCTGCTGCAGCTACCGTTACTCGCTGCATCGTCTTATGCATCGCTCATATCGGGAGTGGTGATTTCAATTTCCATGTTTGGTGGTGCGATCGGCGCCAGGGCCAGTATTGCATGGCAATCGAAACTTGGGTTGATAGGGGTGTTGGCGGTCGCGATGCTGATTCAACTCGGCATCGTCGCGGCTATGGCGATCGCGGTAAGCCCGCTTGTACTGGCGCTTGTATGTGCGCGAAATTTCCCAATGGCGCTGGTGCATGCGCCGGTCAGGGCAGCAATTGCGCCACGGATTCAGCGTACCCAGCGCGCAACCTACCTGTCATTGCAGGGCCTGTCCGAGCGCCTGTTTTTTGCACTGTTGTTACTTGGATTGGCCTCGGGCCTGGAACAGGGAGCGCCGATTGCCGAATCGACATTGCTTGGAATCTTGAGCTCGACCTTATGGATTGGTATTGCTGCTGCCCTGATGTTGTTCATCTTTTCCGGCAGGATACGAGAACTGCTAAGGGCCGGGGTACAGGTCGAATAGCATAAACCCCGGCCCTGATTTTCTCTATCAGCTGGCTTCAGTTATCGGTATCAGCGATAATTCGACGCGTCGATTCAGGCTTCTACCCTCGGCGGTCGAATTATCAGCGATTGGCGTGCCCTCGCCAAAACCGACGCTCTCGATTCGTGCTTCGACAACGCCTTTTGCCAGCAGGTATTTCGATACTGAACTGGCGCGGCGCTCTGACAGTGCCTGGTTGTATTCTTGTGAGCCCCTACTGTCGGTGTGACCCGCGGATACGATGATGGTTTTTTCAAACTCCTGGAGGACGATTATCACCGAATTTAGCACTTCGTAGAAATCGGCATTGAGGTCGTGTCCGGCGGTAGCAAAGGTAATATTACCCGGCATGACCAGGTTGATATTGTCACCGTCACGTTCAACGCTAACACCGCTATCGCGCAAGGTTTTTCTGAGCTTGGCTTCCTGCGAGTCCATGTAGTAGCCGATGCCGCCACCGGCAACTGCCCCGATTCCGGCAGCCTGGAGCATCTTTCTTTTACGCGTCTTGCTGCTTTCGTCCTTGTTTGCAAGATAGCCGAGAACGGCGCCAATCCCGGCACCAATTCCAGCGCCTTTAGCCGTACTGGACACCTTCTTCTCACCGGTGTAGGCATCAAATGTTTCGCAACCCGATATAAAAGACAGGCTGGCGATGCTGATAATAACTAGTAATTTTTTCATGGGATTTCCTGCGAGTAAAAAGTTGATAAACAAGTCGCTTGAGGACGGAGTATAGGCAATTGGAGTGAGATTTTACGAAATAATACCAGGCTTACCAAGTTTTCCAGGCGTCATTCAGATTCCGGAATTTTGTAGGCTTCGAGGTCGATTGATTTCAATGACATTCCTTCGAGAATCAACTCGCCCCGGTAACGTCTATCGCCAGTTGAAGAAAATTCAAACTGGTAGGTTCGTCTGAAAACCAGGTTTCCTCTGGAATTGCGTATCGGCCAAAATCCGGTAATCACCATGCTTTGATCCAGTAGTTGCAAATCCAGTTGTCGACAATGCTCCATGGCCAGTTGACGTGCTCTTCCCTTGAACAAACCACTTTGCCACCAGTAAAGCGCTCCCAGGCCAACAAGCACCAGGCACGATAAATTAACCAGGCTAAACATAATTGTTTATTGTAATCGAAACTCGGCAAACCCCGGCGCCAGTTTCCGGCATTTAATCGCAGTGGCGGGTCATGCTTGCGGTGAATCAATTTCCTGGATAATCGATTTCATTTTATTCGCTGCAACCTCGCTACCTTCATCGCGTTGCCATTCGATGTATTGCGAGCAAAACGCGGCCACCTCGGCCTTGCCGGTCAATGCATTGAGATCCTCGGCAGTACGCACACCGAAACCCACTGCAAGGGGTAAATCGGTATGTTTGCGGATTTCGGCGATATAGTGCTGAAATTTTTCACCCCACTGGGTTTCATGGCCGGTTACACCCATGCGCGAAACAACGTAGATCATACCGCGCGAAGCTTTGGCGATTTTTTCGACCCTTTCGGCCGCGGTATTAGGCGTTACCATCAGGATTGGAGACAGGCCGAGGGCATCGAGTGTCGGTAACCAGGGTTCAATCTCCTCTACCGGCCAGTCAGGCACGATCATGCCCTTGATACCCGCGGCCGAGGCCTTTTCGAACAATTCCTCTAAACCATAACGAAATAGCGGGTTCAGGTAGCTCATCAAGACAAAAGTCACCTCTGGGTGACGCGCACATACGGTGGTTGCAAGATCAAGCGTTGCCTGCACCGAGCCGCCGTGCTTAAGCGCTTCATAGCAAGCGTTGACCAGCGTGTGGCCATCGGCGACCGGATCGCTGAAGGGAACCTGCAATTCGATTAATTTGACGCCAGCCTCGGCCAGGCCAGCTATTGCTTTCTCGTTTTCCTCGAGACTGGGGAAGCCAATCACCGCATGGGACATGATTTGCAAATCTTCGTACTGTGCTGGAAACATGATTAGTGCCCTCGCTTCTTCGCCAGTGCTTCGGTAGAACGGACGGCTTCACGTTGTAGAAATTCGGTCCATTCGCGTTGCGGAAATGCTCGTGCCACGGTGAAAATGTCCTTATCACCGCGGCCACTCAGGTTGATGACAACATTTTGCTCCGGTTTCATCTGCCTGGCACGCTTGAAACCGCCCGCGAGTCCGTGTGCCGATTCCAGCGCCGGGATAATACCCTCGGTTTTCATTAACAGGCTGAAAGCCTCGGTGACTTCGTCGTCGGTGGCCGATTCCGGGATTACGCGCCCTTGTTGCGACAGGTAGGCCAGAATCGGCGAAACACCGACATAGTCGAGCCCCGCGGCGATACTGTGGGTATCGCCGAGCTGCCCGTCGTCATTTTGCAGGAACAGGGTTTTATAACCTTGCGCGATGCCGGTTTCGCCGGTGTTTTGCGACAGGCGTATCGAGTGTTTTCCGTCTTCGAGGCTGATTCCGCCTGCTTCGACCCCGACCAGGTTGACTTCGGGGGTCTCTAGAAAAGCCCCGAAGGCGCCCATCGCGTTGGAGCCACCGCCCACACAAGCGACGATCTCGTCGGGCAGGCGACCCATTTGACGCATCGACTGCTCCTTGATCTCATCGCTGATGATGCTCTGAAAGTAGGAAACCAGCTCTGGAAAGGGCGCTGGCCCGCAAGCGGTACCGAGCACGTAATGCGTGGTTTCGACCGAGGCGGCCCAGTCGCGCAGGGCTTCATCGAGTGCTTCTTTCAATGTCTGTGCGCCGGTGGTGACGCCGACCACGTCGGAGCCGAGCTGGCGCATCCAGAATACATTCGAGTATTGACGTTCGATATCCTCGGCACCCATGTAAACAGTGGCTTCGAGTCCAAGGCGTGCTGCCATGATAGCGGTTGCCAAACCATGTTGACCGGCCCCGGTTTCGGCGATAACGCGTTGTTTACCCATGCGCTGCACCAGCAGACCCTGTCCAAGCACGTTATTGACCTTGTGCGCGCCTGAATGATTCAAATCTTCGCGTTTGAGCCAGATTTGGGCCCCACCGAGCTGTTTCGACAGTCTTCGCAGGGGTGTCAGGGGTGTCGGACGGCCGCTGAATTCCTGGCACAGGGTTACGAATTCCTGCCAGAAAGCCGGATCGTCACGCAATCCAAAGAACAAATCTTCGAGCTCGGTAAGTGCGGGTAGCAGGATTTCGGGGACAAAACGGCCGCCAAATTCTCCAAAATAACCATTTTCACTGCGAATCATCGTGGCCTCCAGACGCAAAAAGCATTCAAATAATGACATTAACTAAACGGTTTAGTATAGTTTGCATAATTTCAATTTATATTCAACCCTGTTATGGCTCAAAGATCCAAAAAAGACCACATTGCTGCTGCCGCATTGCCACTATTTCTCGAAAACGGTTTCAAGGGTACTTCCGTCGACATGGTGGTCAGGGAAAGCGGTGTATCGAAGCCAACCGTTTATAACCATTTCCCCGACAAGGCAGCGTTGATGCTGGCGGTGCTGTCACGATGGATCGAAAACAATAAACCGCTAATATTGCCGATCAAGGACTCGACAGAACTGGAAAAGCTGGTTCGTGAGCACTGGCTGACCGATGAGGCGGTCAGGCTCTATGCAATCGTAATTGGTGAAGGCAGGCGATTTCCGTCGGCAAGAAAGCTGTTCTGGGGGCAGTTCGATCGATTATGGCGCGTCGCGTTCGGTTATGTTTGTGAGCATTCCCCCAATCTCGAACAGGCGGTTATCGATCAACAGTTGGATCGGCAATTACTCGATCGTTTGAGAGCCCAGTAGGGGGGCGGAACTATATCGCGTTTTTAAGGACGAATAAGTCTCGATTAATCGATCAGGAACGAAAATGAAAAGAATTCTGTTGGGAGTCATAGCGTTGATATTCATGCCGCTGGCGGTTGCGGGTAAACCGGCAACATTTTCCACTGGCGATGGCGCTATTCGGGGTTACGATCCGGTTGCCTATTTCACTGTTGGTGAACCGACTCCTGGCCAGGACAAGTACTCGACCCGGTGGCAGGGCGCGATTTACAAGTTTTCGAGCGCCGACAACCTCGCGCTTTTCAAATCCGATCCGGCACAATACGCACCACAGTATGGTGGTTACTGCGCCTATGCTGTCTCAAAGGGAGCAACGGCGAATACCGAACCCGAGGCCTGGACCATCGTCAATGGTAAGCTTTACCTGAACTTCAGCCTCAGTGTGCAAAAGCGATGGCGTAAAGATATCCCGGGGCATATCAAGTCAGCAGACAATAACTGGCCGGGCGTTCTTAATTAACTGATGACATGAATCGGCTTGATATTTGGCTCAATAACCCAAGACAGTCCTGATTATTGCCACTGCACAGGGATTCCTTAACAGGATGCGATCACTATACTGGCAATTCCCTAGCAGAATAAACATGTAACCATGAACCAGAACGAGGTACGTAACAAACTCGAGCTCGCTGCCGAGATTGTTGCCGAGGCGATGCTGGGTCCTGCTGAAACCGAGGGTAGCTGGCTGTTACTCAGCGTTGATACCTCTCGTTATCGGGAACCCGTTCAGTTGCAGCGGATTGCCGAAGAAATTCTCGATGAATTACGTAACTGCCCGCCGGCACCCGGATTCGAAGGCGTCGAGATTCCGGGCGAAGGCGAACGCGAGTATCGCGAGAAAACGATCGATGATGGTATAGCATTGCCGCGTAAGACTTTGGAACAAATCCAGACGCTGTCGGTAAGACTCGGCAACCGCTGATTAGTCTGTTTCGTCTGCCAGAATCAATTCATCACGCGAGTATTGACGGGTAAACTGGATCAGGTCTTCGCCGTAAAGTTCCAGCTTGCGCGCACCGATACCCGGGATCAGTTCGAGTTCCTCGATACTGTCGGGGCGCTGTTCGCAGATCGCGGCCAGGGTTTTATCGTGCAGGATGACGTAGGGTGGTACCCCCTGTTCCTGCGCCAGCTGTTTGCGATGCAGTCGCAGCGCTTCGAACAGCGGCGTATCGGCAGCCTGCAGTTCGGTCCCGGGTTTTGTTGTTTTGGATTTGACCACCTTCGACGACCTCTCGAACTTGCGCAGCAATAATTGTTTTGCGCCGTTGAGCAGTGGCTTACAGTCAGGGGTCATTTTGAGCGCGCCATAGTTGTCGATATCGGCGTACAGGTAGCCCAGGGCAATCAACTGGCGAAACAGGCTACGCCATTCATTATTGTCGAGATCACCGATACCAAAGGTGCTGAGCTGGTCGTGCCTGTTTTGCATGATGCGATCCCTGGCATTACCCATCAAAACGTCGATCACGTAGTTCACACCGAAACGTTGACCGGTCCGATAAACGCAGGACAGTGCCATGCGCGCCGCTTCCGTGGCATTCCAGGTTTGCGGAGGTTCGACACAGTTATCACAGTTACCGCAGGGCTGCTCCAGGGATTCGTCAAAATAGGCCAGCAGGGTCTGGCGGCGGCAACCGGTTTGCTCGCAAAAACCCAGCATTGCTTCCATCTTGTGGTGCAAAACGCGTTTGAACTGATCATCGGCGTCGCTTTGTGCCATCATCTGGCGCAGTGTAATGATGTCCTGCAAGCCATAGGCCATCCACGCGTCGGCCGGTTCACCATCGCGTCCGGCACGACCGGTTTCCTGGTAGTAGGATTCGAGGTTCTTGGGCAGGTTCAGGTGCGCGACGAAACGCACGTCTGGCTTGTCGATGCCCATGCCGAAGGCGATGGTGGCAACAATAATAACGCCTTCCTGCTGCAGGAAGATACGCTGGTGCTCGGCGCGCGTATGCTTATCGAGCCCGGCATGATAGGGCAGGGCAAGACGCCCTTTATCGCTCAACCACCTCGCGGTTTCCTCGACTCGCTTGCGCGACAGGCAGTAGACGATGCCGGCGTCGGCAGAGTGATTTTGCTGAAGGAAACGCCACAATCTTTGACGATTGTTATCTCCCTGGGTGACGCGATAAAAGAGGTTGGGGCGATCGAAACTGTGTACGAAACGCCGCGCCTCCTGTAACTGGAGTTGTTGTTCGATCTCGCGCAGCGTGCGCTGATCGGCGGTCGCGGTGAGCGCGATGCGAGGAATTTCCGGGAAGTGCTCGTGTAGTCGAGTCAGCTTTTGGTAATCGGGCCTGAAATCGTGACCCCACTGAGAAACGCAGTGGGCCTCGTCGATGGCAAACAGTGCTATCCGGCAATCCGCGAGCATTTCCAGGAAATCATCACCCAGGGCGCGTTCAGGTGCGACGTAGAGTAAGTCGATTTCGTTGGCGTGTAACTGTCGCCTGACCAGTCGCTGCTGTTCGAGCGTCTGGGTCGAATTCAGAAATGCCGCGTTGATTCCGTTTAGTGCGAGTGCATCAACCTGGTCCTGCATCAATGCGATCAGCGGGGAAATAATAATGCCGGTACCGTCGCGTACCATTGCCGGAATCTGATAACACAGCGATTTACCGCCCCCGGTTGGCATTAACACCAGCGCATCCTGCCCTGAAATGAGGCAATCGATGATCTGCTGCTGTTGAAAACGAAACTGCGCGTATCCGAAGCGGCTGCGCAGAATATCAAGTGCTTGAGACATGGTGATATAGTAATCCTTTTACCGATAGTTTATGAACTGTCCTTGTCATTCCGGCCAGCTTTTTGACCAGTGCTGCGGTCGATTTATATCACATCGCGAGCTGCCTGAAAATGCGCTGCAGCTGATGCGTTCCCGTTATTGCGCCTATGTGCTTGATGACGCTGAATATTTGTCCGAAACATGGCATCCGGATTTCAGGCCATCGCAATTGACAGGTGATTCCGGCATCCGCTGGATTGGCCTCACGATCATCGACAGTGCAGAACAGAATATGCAGGCAATGGTGGAATTTGAAGCGCGCATGGTGGTCGATGGGCAGGTGCAGGCGATGCATGAAAAAAGTAACTTTGTTGTAATGCAGGGGAAGTGGTTCTATACCAACGGTGGGATGCTAGCGCCCACCTTTCAACCCTGGAAACCGGGTAGAAATGAACCCTGCCCCTGTGGCAGCGGTAAAAAATTCAAACGCTGCTGTGGTTGAAGTCCTAGAGCAGACGGTCGCGGACACCGTGTAGTACGATATCGGTATAACCGACGATGCCGACCACCTTGCGCTTGTCGATCACCGGTGCACGCCCGAGGCCGAAATTTTCAAACAGGCGCGCGCAATAGCGAATATCCATCTCCGGGTCGACGCTAACCACGGGCTTCGACATGATTTCGTAGATATTAATACGCTCGGGCGCCTTGTTCCTGGCCAGAACCTCCTTCGCGATATCCGATAACAGCACGATTCCGTATTCGTCGTTCTCATGTCGAGTATCGACGATAAAACACTTGGATTCGGGGTGGCTTGATTTCTTTAACACGTCCGCCACGGTATCCATACCATCGACGAGATCGAAGTCCGGTTTCATGACATCCTTTACCCGAACGATAATTTTTTTACTCATATCTCTTCCTCAACAATTCCTGACAACTGGGTGACCTGTTGCATTACGCCGACCGCGTCTTCGACGTCGATACTGAAAGCGATACCGGAACCCGGATTGGCTTCAAATTCTCCGGTAGCCTCGATGTTCTCGAGGATGTCGCGACACATATGTTCTTCGACCAGTAGCAATACCACGTCTCTTTGTGTTTCCAGGCTCAGGCCGAGAAAAGTCTTGGCAACCTGCATTCCCTCGCCGCGGGCGCTGGAAATAACGGTTGACCCGGTGGCGCCTTTATTCCTGGCGGCCTCGACAACTTTTTCAGTAATCGAATCCTCGGTCAGTGCAATGATTAGTTTAAAATGCATGATGATTTCTCACTCAGTTAGGGTCTTCTTACTGCGCTTCGCACTCCATTCAGACAACTGGGCATAGGCGAGTACAGACATTATCGGAAACAGGCTGGCAAAGGCAATCAAACCGAAGCCGTCAAGTAAAGGGTTACGACCGGGTACGGTACTGGCAAGGCCGAGCCCGAGTGCCGCCACCAGAGGTACCGTCACGGTAGACGTGGTAACACCACCAGAATCATAGGCCAGCGCGATAATCAGGCGTGGCGCGAACATGGTTTGTATCAGGACAAACACGTAACCCGTAATTATGTACCAGTAAAGCGGGGTGCCGGTGATAATGCGATAAACGCCGAGCGCAATACCAATGGCAACACCGATCGCAACCGCGATGCGCAGGCCCCAGATGCCGATACTGCCGGCCGATACCTGGTTCGCCTTGATCGCGACCGCGAGTAACGAGGGTTCGGCAATGGTGGTCGAAAAACCGATCGCGAACGCGAACAGGTAAACCCACTGGTAATCCCACCACTCGAGTACCCGGCCGACCTCATCTCCGGCAATGAAGGCGGGGTTGGTCAACTGCTGCGCCATCAGTTTGCCGAGCGGAAACAGCGCCGCCTCGAGGCCCTCGAGAAAAAATGCGAGGCCCAGCAACACCAAAACAAATCCACTAATAATTCTTTTCAGGTGCGGGATAGGTTTGCGCAGGATTAACAACTGGAAGCCAAAAATAACGACTACGATGGGCAACACATCCCAGACGGTGGCCTTCAGCGTGTTAAATAAATCGATGACGATCTGTATCATGGGCGTCAAATCACCATGCCGTAGGCCATGACGAAAATCATCGGCGTCAGCGATGCAAATGCGATCAGGCCGAATCCGTCGACCATCGGGTTGCGCCCCTTGATTGAGCTTGCGAGGCCAACACCCAGTGCGGTAACCAGGGGTACCGTGATCGTCGACGTGGTAACGCCGCCCGAGTCATAAGCGATGCCGATTATTTCTTTGGGTGCGAAAAAGGTCATGATGACAACCCCGGTATAACCAACCACGATCAGGTATTGAATCGGCCAACCCTTGATGATGCGAAAAACACCAATCACGATCGCGAACCCGACTGACAGCGCAACCGTTAAGCGCAGGCCCGTTGCATAGGTAGCCATAGATTCCGCATTGGCTTCGATCATACCGCCGTTAGCCGCAATCTTTGCGGCTTCGCCGGCTACCGCGATCAGCGCCGGTTCGGCGACCGTGGTACCGAATCCGAGTGCAAAAGCGAAACTTAATAGCCAGAACAGGCTGCCCTTGCGGGCGAACTCGAAAGCCATGGTTTCACCGATCGGGAACAGACCCATGTTGAGCCCCTGCACAAACAGGGTTAAGCCGATGATGACAAAAACGACACCGAGGACTATTTCGCCGAAATTCGGAATTGGCTGTTGTAAGACCGCGAACTGGAAAAGGCCGATGACCAGAATAATGGGCAGTAAATCACGTAGACTATCGAACAACGAGTTCAGTATCATCTTCAGTGATTTCAATTAAACCCTATCCCCCGATACCCGTTGGAAAACTATATCAGCACTGCTGATACAGGCCTATGACAACAATAAAAAATGCCCACCTTACGGTGGGCACTTTACTTTCATTGGATCTCAAACAATGGGGTGTCAACCGCTCAAGGATTGTGGGTCTCGGTATTGCTATCGACACCGCGCTCTTCGAGCAGGGTCGACAACCAGTCCGGATCCATTTCCGGAACAGAGGACAACAAGAGGTCGGTGTAGGCATGATGTGGCGGCGTAAACATTACATCCTTGGGCCCCTGTTCGACCACCTTGCCATACTGCATCACCACGACTTCATCGGCAATAGAGCGCACCGTTGCGAGATCGTGGGTAATGAACATGTAGGCCAGGTTCATTTCTTTTTGCAGCTTGTCGAGCAGGCGCAGTATACCTTCCGCCACCAACTGGTCCAGCGCGCTGGTCACCTCGTCGCAGATGATAAACGTCGGTTCTGCCGCGAGCGAACGGGCTATGCCGATACGCTGTTTCTGGCCGCCGGAGAGCTCCGGTGGGTAGCGGTTGTAATACTTCGAAGGATCCAGTTCGATTAAATCCAGTATTTCGTCAACCCGGTTTTTCAATTCCGGTCCATGCAGGCCACTGTAAAACGCAGCGGGGCGTCCAATGATCTCGCTGATTTTAACTTTTGGATTGAGTGCGGTATCCGCCATTTGATAGATCATCTGTGCCTGGCGCAACTGATCCTTGGTGCGATCCCGGTAATCCGGTGGCAGCGGCGTGCCCTGGAATAAAACTTCTCCCTTGGTCGGTGGTAACAGCCCGGTGATGCACCGCGCGGTGGTCGATTTACCCGAGCCGGACTCACCCACTACCGCAACCGTCATTCCGGAAAAGATATCGAACGATACGTCTTCCAGCACCGGTGTATCCCCGTACGCTGCGTCAACATTTTTCACCGAAATCAGTGGAATCGTGTCGGCAGGGCGTGGCACCTGTTCCTTTTTAAAATCACGTACCGCCCACAGCGACTTGGTGTAGTCATCCTGCGGATTTTCCAGCATGGATTTGGTATCAGCTTCCTCGACCTCGTCTCCCTTGAGCAGCACTTTAATGACATCAGCCATCTGCGCCACAACCGCCAGGTCATGGGTAATGTAAAGTGCCGCGGTATTAAACTGATCGACGATATCGCGAATCGCCGACAATACTTCGATCTGGGTCGTAACATCAAGCGCGGTCGTCGGCTCGTCAAAGATGATCAGGTCGGGCCGGCAGGCCATCGCCATCGCCGTCATCGCGCGCTGTAATTGTCCGCCCGATACCTGGTGTGGATAACGAAAACCGATTTCCCTGGGATTGGGCAGGCGCAGACGCTCGTATAGCTCCATTGCATCTTCCTGGCTTTCCAGGCGTTTCTGTATTCGATACTGCAGCGGTGCCTCGGTATGCTGGTCGATCAATTTATGTGCCGGGTTGAATGAGGCGGCAGCCGATTGCGCGACATAGGCAATACGAGCACCGCGTAATGACTGCAGATCTGCTTGTGGAGTTGTGGTCAGCTCCATGCCATCGAATTCGATTGATGATCCTTCTCCAATGCGACAGCCATCCTTAGTGAACCCCATGGCAGCGAGACCAATTGTCGATTTGCCGGCGCCCGATTCTCCGATTAAGCCCATGACCTCGCCACGGTGCAGCGTCAGGTCGATGCCATGCACGATTTCGATCCAGTGTTCGTCGGAGTACCCTTCGATTATTAGATTCTTTATATTAAGCAGTATGGTTTTATCTTGACTCATTTCTATTGCTCCTTCAGACCGGATGACATGAAAAGCATCCAGTCAACAACAAAGTTTACGGCTACCGTTAACAGCGCGATCGCAGCCGCAGGTATCAACGGGGTTATCTCTCCAAAGGAAATCAGGGTTGCGTTTTCGCGCACCATCGAGCCCCAGTCCGCCGTCGGCGGTTGAATTCCCAGACCGAGGAAAGAAAGACCGGCTACCAGTAGAAATACGAAACAGAATTCGAGGCCGAACTCGGCGATCAGCGGTGCCGACGAATTTGGTAGTATCTCTTTGCGAATCAAATACCAGTTACCTTCGCCCCTGAGCTTGGCGGCTTCAATGTAATCCATGACCACGACATTACCCCCGACCGACCGTGCCAGTCGGAATACCCTTGGGGCATAAATGATGGCGATTACGATGATCAGGGTAACGGTATTGGTACCAAAAATACTCAACAGCAGCAGCGAGAATATCAACGATGGAATCGACATGATGACGTCTACTACCCGCCCGAGCAGCTGGTCGAGTTTGCCGCCCACGGTGGCTGCATATAAACCCGCGGTAGCGCCCATCGCGAAAGCCAGGATAGTAGCCAATAGTGCCAGGCCGACCGTATTCCGGGCTCCGTAGATAATGCGGCTAAACATGTCACGCCCCAGCTGATCGGCGCCCAGCAGCATATTTTCATCGGCGGGTGCAAACGCAGACGAGATGACATCGGCTTCGCCGTAGGGTGCGATAATCGGCGCAAAAATACCGGCAATCGCGTAGGTGAAAATAACAAACAATCCAAAGCCGGCGGTCAGCGGTGCGGTGCGCATCGCCTTGGCGAGGTCCGCAGGTAACAGTATCACCAGGAATTCCCTGAATGAAAAAGAGACACCCGCAGAAAAAGCAATCAATCCGGCAAGTATCGTGACCGACCAAAGCATCGCTTCGCCGCCGACGATACCCATAATAAAAGAAACCAGGGTCAGCGAAAATAACAGCAGGAACGCGGTGCGCTTTTGATAAAAGGCAGCCAGCGAAGAAACGCCGATGAGCAGGGCGTAAAAACCAATAATAAAATAGTTCATGAATCAGCCCTCACTTCGGATGACGCAAGCGCGGATTGGTCAGAATCGACCCCACGTCAGCCGCCAGGTTTAACAGGATGAAGGTAGCGGCAAAAATCAGGCAACAGGCCTGCACCACCGGGAAGTCCCGCTTGGTCACGGCGTCAACCAGTAATTGGCCGATGCCGGGATAAACGAATACCACTTCAACCAGTACCACCCCGGTGATCAGGTAGGCGAGATTGAGGGCGACAACGTTGATGACCGGTGCCCAGGCATTCGGCAGCGTGTGCTTGACGATGACCTTCCATGCCGGCACGCCCTTGAGGCGCGCCATTTCAACATAGGGCGACGCCAACAGATTGATGATCGAGGCCCGTGTCATGCGCATCATGTGGGCTACCACCACCAAGACCATTGTTAGCGCGGGCAGGAAAGTCCGGTCAAGCTTGTCGATCAGGCTCATGCCGTCGTCTATTTTGGCGATGGCCGGGAAATATCCCGTCTGCACCGAGAGGAATAAAATTAAAATGTAACCCAGGAAAAATTCCGGTGAAGATATCGAAGTCAGGGTAACCACGTTGGCAACCCGGTCAAAAACCGTGTTTCTGTACAATGCTACCAGCACGCCCAGAAAAATGGCTACTGGAACTGCAATGAAGGCGGCATATAACGCAAGGAAAAGGGTATTGGCAAAACGGGTGCTGATGGCCTCCGAAACCGGTTGTTGCGATACCAGTGACCTGCCAAAATCCCCGGTCACGGCATTGCCCAGCCACTCGAAATAGCGGATTGGCGCTGCACGATCGAGACCAAGCTGTTCGCGCATGGCGGCCAGGTTTTCCTCGGTAGCCCCCTGTCCCAGCACTGCCTGGGCAATATCGCCGGGCAATAGTTCCACCGCGCCGAAAATAATGATTGAAATGACCAGGAGGGTTACCACCCCCAGGCCGAGCCGTTTTGAAACAATGGATAATATGTCACCCATAGTACTACCCCCTTTAAGGTGACCTCATCTCATGAAGCACCTTGATTTATTATTGAGGTTACCCGGGTTCTTCCGGCAATGCCTGAGAACCCGGGTTCACCTGTACCTAACTATCGTTCCTACTTAACCAACGCCGCGGTAGTTATCAGGCAAACCACCAGCGATGGCAACCGCGAGCGCCATCGAGCTCCCAGCTCGGTGACAGGCTCGGTGCGTGCTGCACATTCTTGTTGCGTGCATAGACAAAGTTGGCGAAAAATGGGATCACGGTACCACCGTCGTCTCTCGCGATCTGGCACATTTCGCGGTACTGCTCCTTGCGTTTTGCTTCGTCCAGCTCTGCTTTAGCCTGCAGCAGAATTTCGTTAAAGCGCTTGTTTTGCCAGTGCGATTCATTCCACGGAGCATCGTCCTTATAGGCGATTGTAAACATTTGATCGGGTGTTGCGCGTGCCCCCCATTTGACGAATGTCCAGGGCTTCTTCAACCAGACATCCGACCAGTAACCATCGTTCGCTTCACGTACGACATTGATATTGATGCCGGCTTTCTTGGCCTGTTCGCTGTAAAGCACACACATGTCGACGGCGCCCGGGAGTATGCTGTCAGCCGCTGACAGGCTTACATCCAGTGAGCTCATACCTGCCTTCTTCAAATGGAATTTCGCCTTGTCCGGATCGTAGGGGCGCTGCGGGATATCGGTCGGCGCGTACGGCATGGCGGGAGACACATGGTAGTCATCAGCCACCGTGGCGGTACCGAACATGATCTTCTCGACGAGTTCTTTACGATCGACCGCATATTTCAACGCTAATCGGACATCGAGGTTATCAAACGGTGCGACGTCGCAGAACATCGGCAGGGTAATGGCCGAGCCGCTGGGTACATTTTCAACCACGAGATTCTTGTTACGCGCCATCAGGGCCATGGTTTTCAGATCCACCGAGGTGATCGCATCGACGTCGCCGGTAATCAGTGCGGTCTGGCGGGCGTTGGGATCATTGAGGGCCAACATTTCGATTTCATCGAAGTAGGCGCCTTCACGATGCCAGCCATCATGCCGCACCAATGTTGTTGCGATTCCTGGCTTGTGATCGACAATCTTGTAGGGACCGGCGCCCCCTCCATCCTGCCAGTTCATCGTACCGTCGGCATTGGCCTCGCAAATCGCCATATGATAGTCGGTCAGGACAAACGGCAGGTCGGCGAAACCCTGGTTCAGCTCGATCTCAATGGCATGAGCTCCCTTCGCTCTGATATCAACGACCGACGACAGCAAAGCTGTTACCGCGGATGTTGATTTTTCACCGCGGTGGTGATTGAGTGATGCTATCGCATCTTCCGAGGTGAATTTCTTACCGCTGTGAAAGGTCGCATTCTTGTTGAGCTCGAACGTCCAGATCTTGGCATCGGGAGTCGCGCTCCAAGAATCCGCCATGTCGGGACCCAGCGTGTTATCGGGCGTAATTTCGGTCAGGTAGCTGCGATGGGTGTGCGCCAGCTGGATGTTGCCGACGCTCAGGTATTGTCCTGGATCGTGGACGTCGGATGTATTGGAGTCATGCACACCGAGCCGAAACTTGCCGCCTTTTTTCGGGGTGGCGGCTTCAACTTCGCTGGTCCAGAGACCCGATGCCAGGGGTATCGTCATGCCCGCCGCGACGGCGAAACGCATGAAGTCACGACGACCCAACTTGCCGCTTTTTGCGTCCTGGGTCAGTAACTCTTTGAAATCTTTTTTAGTGCTCATTGAACATCTCTCCTCGGTTTTACTTTAAATAGTTTTTATAAAATTATAATTATGCAAACATAATTCATTTGCATTTATAAGGTTATTACCCGACAGATCTTACCTGATTGTTACAAAAGTTTCGAGCCCTGAAAACTGATACTTGCCGAAGTTCAGGCTTGCCGCTGCGAAGGTTTCGGTTTCGGCGGCAGGGCTGGCTAGCGAATTATCAGGGTTTCAGGGGTCCGCTGCGTCAGGTTTTCCGCGCCGCCGTCGGTGAGCAACACGGTGTTGGAGATGAAATAATCGACGACATCCGTATTGGTAAACCACGAATGGGCGTGGAAAGTCATCCCGGTTTTAAGCTCCCGGTCACTGCCTGGCTGCAGGCTTGTGACCATGCTACCGCCGGTCCAGCTCGGCGGGAAACCGATACTGACCATGTAGCCGCAATGGTGTCGATCATAGTCAACCAGGCCGGCGCTGTCGGCAACATCCTTCCAGGCTTGATAAACCTCTCCAGCAGTAGCGCCGGGTTTAAGTGCATCACAGATAGCCTGCATTCCACGTATGGCAAGCTCCGCGGAGCGTTCGGCACCGGGCGGGGCGGCACCCACGTAAACCAGGCGTCCCATCGGTGCCTGGTACTTGCGATAAGCTCCGCCAACCTCCAGGAATACCGCGTCACCATTGTGAAAGATGTCGCCGCGCCAGGTAGTATGCTCCTCGCCAAGACGGGTGGTCGGTCGAATGAATGGACCGAAGCCCGGGTATTCGCTGCCTGCCAGAATCATGGCCCGGTTGCACTCCGCGGCTACCTCGTAGTCGCTCGCGCCATCACCGATCGCCTCGATTGCGGCCAGGGTTCCGGCGTCGGCCGCCGCGGCCGATTTACGCGTATACTCCTGCTCCAGTGGGGATTTGACCAGGCGCAGGTCATCGACAATCCCGGAACCATCCGACCAGTCTGCTCCCGGAACGGCCGCCAGAATCAACTCGTAGATACGCGGTGTCATAAACAGGCTGCGTTTTTCGATGCCAAGCCTGGCCTTTGTGAGACCCCGGTCATTCAAGCTCTTCAATACGTAGTCGGATAATTCCTCGGTATCGCCATGACCGTAAAATTCGGCATTTTTAACCTGGTTCTCTACTGTAATACGCTCCATTGCGCGACAGGCCAGCGCCATTTGTCCCTCAGCGGGCACAACCAGCACATGGCAGGCAAAAAAGCCCCAGTGATCGAGCCCGGTCAGGTAGTAGATATTTTCAGGGACCGAGACCAGGAGCGCATCGAGGTCTCGTGCTTTCATCATTTTCCTGACCGCTGCCAGGCGTTGATTCAATTCTGCTTCGGGGAATACATTATGATCCATGAGCGTTGCGGCATGTCTGACGGATTTGAGCAAAGCATAGCGCCAGGGAAGCCTTCACCCAAGGAAAATTCAAAATATCGATGGTTGCCTGATCGAAAAACCAACCAACCAGATTTAAAACTACGCGGCTGCGATACGTGTCCGAAAGGCTAATGGAACAGTATCGAAGTTAGGAAATTGCCCATTAAACTCACGGCAAATCAGGTCTTTATGTAAGCCGTTTACCGGTGGCGGCAACCCGCTCGCGCCAGGCAGTGAGGATCCCGGCTGATCCGATCAGGAGCATGCCGAGGATTGACTGGCCGGTCGGCCACTGGTCGAAAATTACGCGGCTCCACAGCGCGGCGAAAATCAGGTAGCTGAAATCAATCGGCGCCAGCCAGCTGGCATCCGCGGTCTGGTAAGCACGACTCAGGCAGATATTACCGGTCAGGTTAAGCACCGATGCAAACAGTGCAAATCCCGCCACCAGCAGAGTCAACTCGGGCCAGCCGATCGCAACGAACGGCATGCTCGCTCGAATCTCTTCTGACAGGGGAAACACGGACAGCAGCAGGATGCCCAGGGCGCCGGAGGCAATAAAGGCAACCCCGACCGCAAATGCCAGCGCCAGCGTGCTTTCATCGCGACAGGCTTTGCGCAAAGTGAGTATATTTGTGGCATAGAAAAAACCGGCCAGGATCGGCAGAATCTGGACGGACGAGAAATCATCATCCCAGGGACTGAGAATGATCGCGGCACCAGTGGCACCGATTAGCAAGGCGGTAATGCGCCAGGGGCCTACAGATTCTCCCAGGATCGGGCCAGCAAGTAACGATACAAATAATGGATAGGTGTAAAGTCCCGCCGCCATCTGCGGCACCGTCAGGTAGGGTGCCCCGGAAAAGAAAAAAAACATGCAAACCGTCAAAAAGGCCGCGCGCAGATAAACTGGACGCCAGTTCCTCGGAACGATCAGGCCGAGACTGCCGCTCGCCAAAGCCAGGATAATAATGAAACTGAGGTTGCCGATCGAGCGCAGCGTCTGAAACTGCCAGAACGAAGTGTCTGATGACATCAATTTAATCAGCGAATCCTGCAGCGCGAGCACAAATACGCCCATCAACAGCAGGGCAAGCGCGACTACAGGCCGATCGTCGCCTGGACGTTCAAACAGGCTTTTCATTCAGCGTCGCCAGATAAGACCAGGGATCGACCGATACGCAGCACGCTGTCCAGTAATCCCTCGATATGATCCGCCCGGGTAGCGTGATTTATGATGCATACTCGCAATACCGGTCTGCCGTTAATCTGCGTGGCCGACATCAAGTATTCACCTTCGAGCTGTATCTGATCACGAATCATGGTGTTGATCTGGTCGACCGCTGCATCGTCGATGTCAACTGGCCGAAACCTGAAGCACAGGATTGAAAGCTGGGGTGCGACGATCAACTCGAGATCGTCCTGTTGACGAATTAGCTCGGCAAGATACTCGGCACACTGCACGTTGTGCAATGCGTTTCGTCCCAGTTTCGGGAGACCATAGCAGCGCAGCGCGATGTAAAATGGCAGCGCGCGGAAGCGGCGTGACAATTCAGGTGCGATATGGAAGAACATGTATTGCTCTGGAGAATTGTCTTCACTAGCGTGCAGGTAATCCGCGCTATCGAAGAAAAGATTGCGCGCCCATTCCGCGTTGCGGTACAGCAGTAAACTGCCATCCAGAGATTGAAAGAACCATTTGTGCAGGTCCATGACCACGGAGTCGGCCTTGTCGATGCCGAGATAGCGTGGTTTCAACACATCGGACATCATCCCACCACCACCGTAGGCGGCATCGACATGCAGCCAGATATTCTGCGTAGCGCAAATATCTGCGATTTCATTGAGCGGATCGATAGCCCCGGTATTGGTAGTGCCTGCCGACGCGACTACGCAGACGATATTGTCGTGTTGCGTTATTGCCTCGGCCAGTTTATCGACTCGCATGCGGAACTCGGCGTCCGTATCGATTGCAATGATGTTGTCAGTACCGATGCCAAGCATTACCGCGGCGCGCCGAATCGAGAAATGAGCTGCCTGCGAACAGATAATTACTGGCCTGGATACCTGGCTATTATCACAAAGTCCTTTGGTTCGAAATTCAGGGCCGAATCGTTTTGCCAGAGCACTCGTAATCCCGGACATATTGGCAATCGAGCCGCCACTCAGGAAAACGCCCTCGGATTGTTGCGGAAAATCCACCAGGTCGGCTAGCCAGCGAATCACGGTTTTTTCAATCGTGGTACCTACCGGGGATGGCAAGTAGCCAATGACGTTTGCGTTTAAAGCGCTCACCATGGCATGGGCAAGTGGATCGCTGGGTAAACCCGATGGTGCTATCCAGCCGAAGAATCCCGGGTGGGTATTGCGACGCGGGTATCGATTGGTTACGGTCGTCACCTGTTCGACTAGCTGTTCGAGTGAATCCCCACCGTCGGGGAAGGAGGTATCAATTAGCGCGGTCACATCAGCGGCGGTCGAAGGTCGGACAATCGGTGTAAGGTTGCGTTGCGCAATCAACGGGGTGAGGGCCGCATTCAGGTCTATCTCGGCGGCCTCGGTGAGATCATCTGCGGGTGCGAGTGAGGGAGGTTGCGGCCGAATCATGGGTTACGATTTCAATCCTTGTGCCAGGGAGCACCTTTAGTTTTGTGCCTCCAATTGTCGCATGGGCATCGAATCGATTAAATCGAAAACTACATCCGACGCAACTGCCGCTGGATCACTTCGTCAGCCGGGACGAGGCTGTTCAGGCGGATTCTCTAAAGGCGGGTCGTGAACCGTATTTTCTTCCAGCAAGTGACCATAGAGCTTGTAAAACAGGCGCAGCCAAAAGGGCGTAAACAGCGTGGTGTAGGCGATGACAATGACCACGGTGGTGTAGATTTCGGTGTTGAACAAACCGGTATGGCGGCCAATCTCGGCAAATACCAATCCAACTTCTCCCCGCGGTACCATGGACATGCCAATGATTACGCGATGCGCCAGCTTTTCCCGAATCAGTAACCCTGCCAGAATTTTCGACAGGATTGCCACGACCGCAAGCGATATTGAAAATATCCAGAAAAACAGCGAACTCCAGTCCAGGGCGCTCAAATCCAGCGACAGTCCAACGGCGGCAAAGAATATCGGCGTGAATAACTGAATGATGGGTTGCATTTGCTTGTTGACACGCTTCGAAAACTTGGGGTCCGCCTTAAGTGCAATGCCAAACGGCAGAAAAAATCTTCGCGACAGCGCGAGCCCGGTGGCAAATCCTCCCAGCAATTCGGGAATGCCGACGGCATGTGATATCCAGGCCAGGAACAGCACCAGCGAAACTACCGTTGTAGGAATCATCCCGGGAATCTCGCTGACCTTTTCCCAGCGATGAATGATGTAGCTGATCGATTTTGCCATCGCCGGTGCAATCAGGAAGAAGACGACCATGAATAACAGGATTTTCGCGGCACCGCCGATATCGACGGACCCGCTGGTGATAAAATTGAACAGGATCGCCAACAGTAATACGCCCATGATATCGTCAAGTACCGCGGCCCCCAGAATGATGCGGCCTTCCCGGCTCTGACCCCGACCGAGGTCGGACAGGGTTCGCATCGTGATGCCGATGCTGGTGGCGGTCATGGTGCCCGCGATTAACAGTGACACCATCTGGTCCAGCTCGAACCAGTAATAGCTCAGGGCGAAACAGGTTACGAATGGCACTATGAATCCGGTGATTGCAACGACA
>JAOTXY010000186.1 GCA_029862125.1 Gammaproteobacteria bacterium
GTCGCGCGCAGAACCGAAATAATTCTCTACCAGCATAATCCCACGGACCAGTACTGGGCCGACCTGGTCAGTGAAAAAGCAAAGGCGAAAATGCGCCTGCAAAATCCCGCCGACGCGGAGTATCTCGATTCCAGTAACAGCTTGCTGGCTTCCTGGGGCCGACAGGGGCAGGTGATGCAGGATTTATTGCTTGAAATGGGATCGGTTAGCGGCAATGAAATTGAAGATAATCAACAGCCTGGCAATGACAGCACCCTGCAATGCCTGCAGGCGAGCCTGTTTAATCTTGAAAAACCGGTACCCGGATTAACAATCGATGATTCCATCTCGGTTCAAATATGTCATAGCCCGATGCGGGAATGCCAGGTGCTACATGATCACCTGCTGATGTTGCTTGATCGACATCCTGAACTGTCGAGTGAAGACATCCTGGTTATGGTTCCCGAAATAAGTCGCTACGCACCATACATCGAAGCAGTTTTTCAACAGGATACCGGTGACAAGCGCCCTGACCTGGCCTGGAATATTTCCGATATCAGTGTTAGCGACGCCCATCCACTGGTGAGGATTTTTCTGCAATTATTGAAACTACCCGGCAGCAGGTTCACCCGCTCCGATGTGCTGGCCTTTCTCGAGTGTAGCGAAATTCGAAATCGATTCGGTATTGATCAGCAAATGCTGGAGCTTATATATCAACTGCTTGATTCCAGCCGGGTACACTGGGGTATCGATGCAGATCAGCGACGAGCCTTCGGCCTGCCGGCAATTCACGAAAATACCTGGCAACAGGCCTGGGACCGGTTTTTTGCCGGCTACGCGATGCTCGAAGATACCCTTTGGCATGGTATTGCACCGATCACCGAGATAGGCACCGATGGTGGCGTTGCCATATCCCAGTTCAGGTACCTTTTCGAGCGCCTGACATACTGGCATGAAAAACTTGGAATTGTTGCGAGCGCCGGGGAATGGCAGCAGCGTTTGCATCAATTGATCGAGGAGTTCTTTTCGCCGCGAATTGTGGCTGATGACTTGCTGCTACCGTTGCGTAACGCGATCAGTGAAATCGGTCAATCAGAATCCGTTGAATTGAGCCCTGCCCTGGTTTGCTACTGGATGGAAAAACAACTGGCAACAAATCAACAACCGGGCCGCCTCTATTCAGGCGGGATCACTTTTTGTGGAATGCAACCCATGCGCAACATCCCGTTTCCGGTTATCTGTGTGCTCGGAATGCAGGACGACGCCTTCCCGCGCAGGGACCATCCCGCCGAGTTTGACCTGATGCATCACCAATGGCGCCCGGGTGACCCTCTGCGATCCGATGAAGACCGCTACCTGATGCTCGAAACCCTGCTGTGCGCACGGCGTTACCTTTATTTCAGTTATTGTGGGCGCAGTTTCAAGGATAATAGTGAATGTCAGCCTTCGGTGTTGCTGCGCGAACTACTCGATTACCTCGATATCAACTTCTCAACCGATGACAGCGGTCGAACAGTCAGTGAGCAGATTTCACGGATTCATCCGATGCAGTCTTTTTCTGCAAGAAATTTTACGCCGGGCAATCCCGGTTACGACCAATACTGGTTTGACACGTCGCAACATCTTGCTGCAAGCAAACCACCTGATCGGACCCGGGCCTGGCAGAAGGATTCACTTGCCTCTACCTTAAACCTGGATAGTGGCATCGATCTGCAGATGTTGAAGCGATTCTTCAGCCATCCAATTCGATACTTCTTCAGCTCGAGGCTGGGTATCAGGATTCCTGCCGAAGCGGATTCCGACGACGAAGAAAGTTTTACCCTGCAGGGACTACAGAAGTGGGAGCTTGCAGTACGCCTTGCGGATAACCAGTTAAACGGTCGTCAAAATGACGATGCGGCGTTTTCCGCGCTGGGTCTGCTGCCGCACGGCAGGGCCGCGCAAACCGAATGGCTTGCAATTCAGTCAGAATACCGTGTTTTACTCGAGCAACTGGAGGACTTTCGCGGTAAGCAACCCGTTACCAGGCCAGTCGAGTGTCGAATTGACGAGCTGCCACTGCTTTATGGAGAAGTAAAAGCCTGTTATCCCGACACTGGATTGATGCACTTCAGCGCGAGTAAAGCCGTCAAAAGCAGAGCACTAATGTCGCTTTGGCTTGATCACCTGGCTTTATCTGCGACTGACCAGATAGCCCGGCACGAGAGCAGTCAATTGCTAATTCCGAACACCAAGGGTCTTCGTTTTGAATATCTCGAGGCAGGCATGGCCAAACAGATTCTGGCTAGCTATATCG
>JAOTXY010000120.1 GCA_029862125.1 Gammaproteobacteria bacterium
CGGTAAAACTGTCAAGGCGCGCCTGGTTTTTGCGACTGAACATTGAGTAAAGTAGATCCATCCTGACATGGCTGTCGAGCTGCATCGAGTAGGGGCCGCCGACGATGTAGTAGGCCGTCATTGTGAACTGCGCCATTTCGATGCACCACGACAAGGGCAGGTTGATAATATTGCGCGTGAAGGCGTTGATCAGCAGGGTAGCGATCATGACAAAGATCAGGTACATGGCCAGGCGCCCAAACTTGGTCGACAGGTAGTCGATTACCTTGACGTAGTTGACGATGAACTTGGGCACTGGCCTGGCTCCCCCTGGTCTTGTTGTTATCTGTCAGGCAAATCTGAACTGGTTTTTTATATTATCGGGCCGCGCCCGTCTGCGCATCATACCCAAAAAATCACTTCGACACCCGTCCGCCCAGGGCAGTTTGCCAGGCACCACCGAGCGCTCTGGCAGATACCATGGTAGTGATCCTGTCGGGAGAGGCTACGACAAATGGTACCAACCGGTCAAACCCGGATGAGTCGAGCGCAATCAGTGCACTGTTAGCGAGCTTGATTTAGATCAACCAAACGCGTTTGCTGGCTCATCATTTAACATCGGAAGGTGTAATCTTTCCCGGTAGATATTTTATACGAGGAAGTACCGATGAAACCTTTTAAACTGTTGTCCGCAACCTTGTTAGGTTGCTTGATATGCTTGGGTTCAGTCTATGCTGACGAACCCGCTCTGTTCACGACTCAATCATTAACGCCTGAAACCGCACTCAAGGCGGTAAACGCGGCGATGGACAAATGCCGTGCCGAGGGATACCAGGTATCCGTAGCGGTAGTCGATCGCATGGGGAACATGCAGGCCATGATTCGCGATCGCTTTGCTGGCGCACACACCCCGGAAACCGCCAGGAGAAAGGCCTGGACGGCCGCCAGTTTTCGTACCAACACGACTGATCTGGTCGATCCTACCCAATCTGGTGAGGCACAATCCGGGGTGCGGCATGTGCCAGGAGCACTCATGCTGGGCGGCGGTATGCTGATTGATGCAGCTGGGTCGGGCGTGGGCGCGATCGGGGTATCCGGTGCACCTAATGGCACCGCCGATGATCTCTGCGCTGCAGCTGGAATTGCAGCGATTGAAGACGATATTTCGTTCTAGTCTTCAACGGTTCCGGTTCAAGGCAGTTTGAATCTGGAGCGGAATAAAGAAGTGAAGTATTGGCCTGCGGAGATCGCTAGCAAACCGGGTTTCAGAGTTTCGCTTCTGTTATTGCAGAAACGGATACATTACAATCGAGGGTTCAAATCGATAATTCGAGAAACCAGGGGGGGTTCCCATGGATCCTGTCTATTTAATCTGGCTGTTCGCAAGTGGCGCAGTGTTGGGTGGTGCAATCATCGGCGCCATTGTTTACCGCAACCTGACACCAAACATAAAGCAAGCCGATAGTCTCAAGGCCGAGCTCGATGAAGCACGACAAGAGATGGAAGGTTATAAAACCAGCGTTAACAGTCACTTCGATAAAACCGCGGAACTGGTTAACGAACTGACTCAGGACTATGTCAAGGTTTACAAGCATCTCGCGGAAGGTGCGCAGGCCCTCGGCGATGGCAGGGATTTCACCAATGTGCTGGAACAGCACCAGGGTAAGGTCCTGATTTCGGTCGATGGCGGAGAAAACGTGCAGGATACGGTAGTCAGCGAAGTGCCGGCTGATGCTCAGGCTGCACAGGAATCTCCACCGGGTTCGGCGGAACCGGGCAATGAAAAGGTTGCGCAGGAAGATAGTGCTGACAGTAAAGAAAATGTCGAGGCTGAAGCAGAAATTGAGGATGCTTCGGAGTTGCTGGCGGAGCAGGGTGAAAACAAAGATCCCGTCATTAACGTCGATAAACTCGATGCAGATCTTGATGATGGCTTAGCCGCGGCAAAACCTGAAAAAGGCAACGGTAGCGAGGCTTTAAAGGAAAATCTGTCTGCAAAAACCGAGGCTCAAAAAGAATCTGCCCCGACGCCATCGGCCTGAGATACAGTACAGACGCTTCGTAACAAGCTATTGCTGGCCACGGGCTCTTTCAAACCTATCAAACGCGTCTTCGAGGGTAACGCGCAGGGATACCGCCTCTGCTGGTATCTCGCCGTTGAGCGAGACCTTCAGCTCCGGCTGCGCAGTAAACCCGCGCTCATCAGTCCGATTGCTGCCATACCGACCACGACCAGGTTGGCTGAACTCCAGCTGCCCGAAAATTCGACGATTGAACTCACCATCATCGGTCCGATAGTCTGACCGATACCGGCACCCTGTAGCATCAATCCGGCCATCAGTGCCATGTATGCAGGACTGATCGAGTAGCGTGCGGCAAGCGCGAAGGCGGTACCGGGAAACAACCCGCCGAAAGCGGAGAACAGGAAGCCGGCAATGGTCTTGACGACAGGCTCGCTGAAGCTGGCAAACACCAGGGTCGCGCACAGTCCCATGACAATGAATGAAACCGTTAGTAATTTCCAGGGTGCGATACCCCGACCGATCATCCAGCCTGCCGAAACGTTACCGATTATGTTACCGACCACTACCAGGGCACCGAACTGAGCGGCTTGCGCCAGAGGTACGCTGTAGTCGGTTACCAGGATGGTCGGCAGAAAAGCGGTTAGTGATTGATAGAGGCTGGAATAACAGACGAAACCTGCCACCACAAGCAGCGGGCCAAGGCGTAGGATGCTGGTAATAAAATCAGCGGTACTTAAATGAGTGGGGGATTTGCTCGTGCTACCGCGGAAAGCGATAAACAGGACTGCGCTCCAGATAAGGATAATGAATCCGACATCGTTCCACAGGCCACGCCAACCATGCCATTCCAGCAGGGGTGGCGTGATCAACATTGACATGCCGATTCCAGCCGGCATAAAGGCGCCCCAGATACCCATCGCCAGGGGTCTGCTACGATCGGAGGCTGAGCGACTGATCAATGAGGGCAGGGCCACGATGGCGAGAATGAATCCAAGTCCTTCGACCAGGCGTGACACCAGTAATATTTCGATACCGCCCGCCATCGCACCGAGGAAAGCGCCACCGGCTGATAACAGCATTCCGGTCAGCGCCATGTACAAATGTCCGACCCGGTCGGATAGCAGTCCGAAGCCGGCGCCGGCGAAAGCAGCAATCAGGCTGAACAGTGACAGGATCAGCCCGGCCTGAACCAGGCTGAGCGCCAACTCGTCGATAATCAGTGCCAGCGATGCAAAGGTTTTACCAATCTGGAAAGCGCCGATACAACCTGCGAGGAATGCGATCCAGACCCTGGGCCAGTGGGTTTCGTTCATTGAATCGAGGATTTCGGGCTAGCAGCCAGCAAATTTCAAACTCCTTCGACAATCGGTGCAGTTCTCCGCTCGACTACCGGGGCAATAGTCTGGTCGGGCCCGGCGGTCATTCTGGTTTCCAGTCAGGCGAGCGCTTGTCGAGAAACGCAGTCAGGCCTTCACGGGCTTCCTCGGTGCTGCGCACACGACTAATGGTCTGCGCGGTTAATTCGCGTACCTCTTCGGTTACCGGGCCGACCTGCAGTTGAGCAAACAATGCCTTGATCTCGCGCTGTGCATTCGGGCCGCCCTCGAGCAATTCCTGGACAGTCGAGTCGACCGCGGTATCGAGGTCATCGAGGCTGCTAACCTGGTGAACCAGGCCCAGCGCAAGTGCTTCATCAGCGCGGATGCGGGACATCGTCAATGCCAGGCGACGGGCGTGACGCTTACCGATGGCGTTGATTACGTAGGGGCTGATTGCCCCGGGCAGGATGCCTAACCTGGCTTCGCTCACAGTGAAGCTGGCATTATCGGCAGCAATGGCAATATCACAGGCGCAGGCGAGTCCAACGCCTCCGCCGAGCGCCGCTCCCTGAATCCTTGCCAGCGTCGGTTTGGGGCAGCTGTCGATCTTGCCGAGCATCGCCGCGAAGCGTCGTGCATCGGCCAGGTTCCATTCCTGCGATTCGTTACCGGCGCGCTGCATCCATTTCAGGTCTGCAACCGCACTGAAATGCTTGCCCGCGCCGGCCAGCACGATGATGCGTACCTCGGCGTCATTAATCAGTTGCTCGAACACGGCGTCGAGTTCGCCAATCATTGTTTCATCGAAGGCGTTAAAAATATCAGGTCGCGACATCGTGATTTGTGTCACGGCCTTGCTGCGCTGACGAATCTCAAGAGTTTTCGGGTCGTTCATCACTAAGTCTCCAGGTGTGGGCCTGCGTGCCGTAGTGGGATGTCCAGGGAATGGAACCATCTATCGCTTTGATGTTAAACCGGATGTAGTGATCATGTCGATTCGAACTGCAACCGGTTCAAGCGGATATCGCCTAAGTCAACTGGCTGACGAATATGGTACTCTTGGGCGAACTCATGGTATTCAATGCCGGAATAAGCAAAGCGAAATCATAGAATGACTCGAGAGTGATTAATACTTAGAATATCTCGGGTTAAGCGATTACATAATAAGGCATGTTAATGCCAATGTGAGAAAGCGGTGACAATTGTCATCGATTAGCAGGAAAATATCACAGGAGAGCACAATGTTAATTAGAATTATACGTACCGTTTTGATCGCCAGCGCGATAACCATTACCGGTGTCGCCCAGGCTGACAGTGTCAAAATCGGATTCGTCACCACGCTGACTACTCCAGCCGGTGTCATCGGCGAGGACATGAAAAATTCGGTCATGCTTGCGCTCGAGCATATCGATAACAAGATGGGCAACCTCGATGTTGAATTGATCATGGAAGACGATGGTTTCAAGCCCGACATCGGCAAGCAGAAAACCGACAAGCTGGTAAAACAGGATGATGTCGATTTTGTCGCCGGCTATATCTGGTCGCATGTGTTACTGGCATCGATGAACTCGGTAACCGGTGCGGACAAGTTCCTGATCAGTTCCAACGCCGGCCCTTCCCAGATTGCGGGTAAACGCTGCCATCCGAATTTTTTCTCTACCTCCTGGCAGAATGACCAGACCCCCATGGCGCTCGGTGAATACCTCAACCAGGAAGGGGTAAAGTCAATTTATATCATGGCGCCGAACTATGCGGCTGGAAAGGATATGGCGGCAGGAGTGGAAAGTGTCTTCAAAGGTGAAATAAAGGGTAAGGACCTGACCAAGTGGGGCGCGGATGCGCAGCTCGATTTTTCTGCCGAGTTGGCGAAAGCCAGGGCCTCGGGCGCCGAAGCGTTGTATGTTTTTTACCCGGGAAAAGCAGGAGGTGCTTTCATCAAGCAATACCAGCAGGCTGGCCTGCAAGGCGAATTGCCGCTGTATACCGCGTTTACGGTGGATTCTATCGCTTTACCGAAACTGCAGGCAGGAAAACTGGAGGGTGTTCTGGGTTCGAAAATGGCCCAGCAATGGTCACCGGACATGGATAACGCCGCCAACAAGCGTTTTGTTTCTGATTACTTGAAGCAGCACGGCAAGTACCCGTCATTCTACGGTGCGCAATCTTACGATGCGATCATGCTGATCAAGAGCGCGGTCGAGGCAACCGGTGGCAATCTGAAAGACAAGGATGCGTTGCGTAAGGCACTGATGGCCGCCGATTATGAATCGGTGCGTGGCCCCTACACCTATGGCAACAACCATATGCCGATCCAGAACTTCTACCTGCGCGAAGTGGTTGAAGACGCCGAGGGTCGCTGGACTACGAAAATCGTAAAAACCGTTTACGAAAACCACCAGGATTTGCACGCTTCAAAGTGCAAGATGTAACAAGCGCTTTGCAAACGCCCGGTTCCCTTTAAACCAGGGAACCGGGTATCAACCCAATTTTCCGAAACGTTTATAGTTATGGACTGGAATCTGCTCGTCACACAGTTGATGAATGGTCTGCAACTGGGGCTGTTATTGTTCCTGTTGGCTTCTGGATTGACCCTGATTTTCGGCATCATGGACTTCATCAACCTGTCGCACGGGTCGTTTTACATGATCGGGGCCTATTTCTGCGGTACGGTTGTCGCTAAAAGCGGTTCGTTTATTACCGGTGTAATTGTCGGGCTAATTGGCGTGTTTGCGGTTGGTGCGCTGGTAGAATGGCTGATTGCACGCAAGCTTTACCGCAAGGATCATCTCGATCATGTGCTGGTAACCTTTGGCCTGATTTTAATTTTCGATACCCTGGTTCACCTACTATGGGGCGCGTCCGGTATGGCAATCCCGTTGCCCGACGTGTTGAACGGTCAGTTGAGCTTTGGCGGCCTGGTGCTGCCGACCTATCGCCTGCTGATTATTGTCGCCGGGCTGCTGGTTGCAGCTATCCTGTTCATCCTGGTTACCAAAACCCGTCTCGGTATGCTGGTTCGAGCCGGGGCATCCAATCGCACCATGGTGGAGGCGCTTGGAGTCAACATAGATCGCCTGTTCCTGGTCGTATTCGCGCTCGGTGCCGCGATGGCCGGGCTTGCCGGAATGTTGATCGCGCCGATAACCGAGGCCAGCATCGGCATGGGCAACGATATTATTATCGTTGCTTTCGTGGTTGTTATCGTGGGTGGAATCGGCTCGGTAAAAGGGGCCTTTTACGCGGCCCTGATCATTGGTTTGATTGATACCCTGAGCCGATCCTATCTCGACCGGCTGTTGATGCTTGCGATGCCCAGTAACTACGCTGAAACCGCGGCGCCGGCGTTGTCCGCAATGTTGATTTATATCCTCATGGCCGCGGTACTCGCGTTTCGCCCACAGGGCCTATTTCCCATTGCAGGCATGAAATAATGTTCCGGTTGCCTGCTAACCTATCCGGCAGAAGCTATGCCTTGCTGTTGGTGATACTGGCGCTTGCGCCTTTCATACTCGAGTGGGCCAATCAGCCCTTTTATCTCGATCTTTTGAGCCGTGCATTGATTCTCGGTATCGCGGCGATCAGCCTGAACCTGATCCTCGGCTTCGGCGGCATGATCAGTCTGGGCCACGCGGCCTATATCGGTATCGGTGCCTACTGCGTCGGCATCCCGTCTTACTACGAATATTACAACGGCTGGTTGCACCTGGCACTGGCGCTGTCGGTGAGTGCCATTTTTGCGCTGATAACCGGTGCCATCAGCCTGCGCACCAAAGGGGTATATTTCATCATGATCACCATGGCTTTCAGCCAAATGGTTTTCTTCACCTTCCTCAGCATGGAGGAATACGGTGCGGACGATGGCCTGGTTATTTACTCGCGTAGCGAGTTCCCCGAATGGTTGAGCATGGACAGCGGCGTGAGTCTTTATTACTGGGTTTTCGCAATGTTACTACTGTCCCTGATGTTCACGCATCGACTGGTACACGCACGTTTTGGCCGGGTTATCGTTGGTTCCAGGTTTAACGAACAACGCATGCAGGCACTGGGCTTTAACACTTATCGTTACCGCCTGACCTGCTACGTGATTTCGGCGATGATGTGCAGCGTTGCCGGGATGTTATTCGGCAACTTCGCTGGTTTCATCAGCCCGGACATCATGGGCTGGGCGCGTTCCGGAGAACTGATTTTCATGGTGATCATCGGTGGCGTCGCCACCTTTTTCGGCCCCCTTGTGGGCACCATCGTGTTCGTAATGCTGGAAGAATTTCTGTCCGCGATTACGGTCTACTGGCACCTGATTTTCGGCGTCATGTTGGTCGCGCTGGTGTTATTCGGCAAGGGTGGTATTCACGGCTGGTTAAGTAGCTGGGATCGCAAAGGCGCAGACCATGGCTGATCAGTTACTTGAAATTACCGGATTAAACAAGCATTTCGGCGGTATCTTCGCCACGGAAAATGTCAATCTATCCGTTGAGCGAGGTACTATCCATGCCGTCATCGGTCCCAATGGTGCCGGTAAGACGACCCTGATTGCGCAATTGTCCGGTCAGCTGAAACCGGATAGCGGCAACATTGAATTCGATGGTCGTAGCATTATCAACGACAGCGTGGCCGGACGCGCGCGTATGGGAATAGCCCGATCTTTCCAGATAACCAGTGTCGTCTTGCCGATGACACTGCTGGAAAACGTCATGCTGGCGGTACAGGGTGGTAGCGGCCATTCCTTCGGTTTCTGGTCACCGGTGCATCGGGATCGCGCGATGGAAGCTGCTGCAATGTTCAGCCTGGCCGAGGTTGGGCTTGAGGATCGTGCCAGCCGCATCGCCGCCAATGTTTCACATGGCGAACAGCGCCAGCTCGAAGTGGCGATGGCACTGGCGATGAAGCCGCGCATGTTGCTGCTCGACGAACCGATGGCGGGTATGGGTAAGGAAGAGGGTGCAATGATGATTGATATCCTGAAGCGTCTCAGGGGCGACATGACCATCCTGCTGATTGAGCATGATATGGATGCGGTGTTCAGCCTGGCGGACCGGTTATCGGTGATGGTAAATG
>JAOTXY010000001.1 GCA_029862125.1 Gammaproteobacteria bacterium
TTGCAGCATTTCGGGATTATCGATGAACGATATATTGTATGGATGCTCGCAGATGATCTTGTCGTAATGATTGCTTGCAGGCATGGTTTCGACCAGCTTTGCGATCTTGCCCCAGAGCAGCAGCGTAACGCGGCGCGATGAATTGTTGGCGATCAGGGCAAGCAGGCGCTCGAGAAACTGTAGCCAGTATCGTGCTTCATGTGCGGGTTTGCGCTCGGAATGCAGCACCGGGGTCGCGTTCAGCATTAAAAATCCAGCGTTTTCGAGATTCTGGAACAGTTCGGGCAGGGTCCGGATCAGGCCATGCTTGTCGAGCCTTGCGATCGACTCCTGCGTTATTTTACCTGCGCTGTCCTTTTGCAGATGTCCCTCGGCGACCAGGGCTGTTTTGACGATGTTGCGCAGCGAGGTGGCGCGGTTGACTGCCTTGCTCAAACCCTGTTCACTCCACAGGCTGCCAACCGCGGCGTCGTAGAATGCGATGCCGTTCGCCGATTCGCGGCGCGGGTAGGGCGACTCACCGATCAGCAGGTAACGCACCCCGGACCGATTACGTCGAAACGCGGCCAGCAATCGCTCGACACCGGGCAGCCAGCTGTCGTCTCGCAACAGGGATTCGAGGTAATCCGTCTCCAGGTTTAAAAGCGACTCCGCGAGTATTAGTCGCCAGTCATCGTGCACCCCTGAGCGTTCGATCAGGGTATCGATACTACTCATCTATAAGCGCGTCGATGCGAATGCGTGCAATCTTTTCGACCTCACCGATTGCGGTATCGAACTCAAGCTGTTCCGGGTTATCAAGCCGGTTTTCCATCGACGCGATAATTTGATACTTGTCGAGCCCGGTCACCGCGATGATGAAAGGAAATCCGAACTTCGAATGATAAGCCTGGTTGAGCGACTTGATTTTCGCGAGTTCTTCGGCGCTGCACTGGTTCAGTCCAGCCCCGGCCTGTTCGCGTTTCGATTCATCGGTCAGGGTGCCTTCGCTGGCTTCCCTGCCGGCCAGTTCGGGATGGCTGCAGAGTAATTCCATGCGATGAACCTCCGGTGCGCGCCTGACCGCCGCGGCCATCGCCCGATGCAGTTTCGCGCCGGATTCAAACGGACATTCCGGGTATACCAGCTCCGGGACCCACGGAGAACGTTCAAAAATTCCGCCCAGCAATTCGACGAAGCGCTCCACGCTGCTGCGGTTGATTTCGTCGATGCTGATGCCCATAACGACAATTATGCGGCTTGCGGCGGGTGCCTGTCTATCCAGTGCCTGGCGATGTCGATACGGCGACAAATCCATACCTGCTCGTACGCTTGGACGTAATCGAGAAACCGCTGCAGGGCGCGGAAGCGCCCCGGTCTGCCGACCAGCCGACAATGTAACCCGACCGACATCATTTTTGGCGTTTGCGCACCCTCGGCATAGAGCACATCGAAACTGTCGCGCAGGTAGTGGAAGAATTGCTCGCCACTGTTAAAGCCCTGCGCGGTAGCAAAGCGCATATCGTTGACATCGAGCGTGTAGGGGATGACCAGGTGCGTCTTGTCTTCGCCAGCGCTGGATTTGACCTGCATCCACAGCGGCAGGTCATCGCCGTAGTAGTCGGAGTCGTAAAGCAGGCCGCCCTGCTCGACCACGAGACGACGGGTATTGGGGCTATCGCGCCCGGTATACCAGCCCAGTGGTGTGCTCCCGGTGAGTTGGGTAATGATATCGAGTGCCTGTTGCATATGCTCACGCTCGACCGCCTCGTCAATATCCTGGTAGTGAATCCAGCGCAATCCATGACAGGCAATCTCATGCTTCAGCCGGGCCATTTCGGCCGCCAGTTCAGGGTGTCGCTGCAGCGCCATCGCCACGGCGAAAACGGTTAACGGCAGCCCGCGCGATTCAAACTCGCGCAATAGCCGCCAGACGCCGGCACGTGAACCATACTCGTATATCGATTCCATGCTCAGGTGACGATCAGGGTAACTAGGGGCACCAATTATTTCCGAGAGAAACTGTTCCGAGCCAGCGTCGCCGTGCAATACATTGCTTTCACCGCCTTCCTCGTAATTGAGAACGAACTGTAGCGCGATGCGCGCATCGCCAGGCCATTGCGCCGGGGGCGGATTAGGCCCGTAGCCGATCATGTCACGTGGATAATCGCTCATGCCGGTTGCCCGACACTATGCGGGCGCAATAACTCGGCCAGGTCGGCGGGTGGCTTTTCCGGCTTATGCTTGATCTTGCTCTCGATATGCAGCAGGTGCTGATGCATCACTTTTTTCGCGGTTTTGACATCGCGCCGCGCTATTGCATCAACAATCGCCTCGTGTTCCTGGTTGCGGCATCGATTATGCTCGTCGCCCCCGAGGTGGGTCAGAATCACCAACGGTGTGCGGCGAATAATATCGTTCAGGTATTCCTCGAGCACACTGTTGCCGGCCATGCGTGCCAGTTCGCGGTGGAAATCGACTGACAGACCAAGTGCGCGTTCGCTATCGCCGCGCAGGTAGGCCTTTTGCTCCCGGTCCAGCATTCTGCCGAGCTGCTGAACGTGTTTTTCTTCGGCGTGACCGATCAGGGTTTCGAGAATGGCCGATTCGATGACCCTGCGAGTGGCGAATAAATCCTGCCCTTCCTTGACCGATGGCTTTGCCACCGTGGCACCCCGATTGGGTGTCTGATCGACCAGCCGCGAATGCGCCAGGCGCGTCAATACCTTGCGAATAAGGCCGCGTTTGACACCGAACAGGTTGGCGAGCTGTACCTCTTTCAACTTGGTTCCCGGCACCAGACGGTGGTCAAGTACCGCCTGTTCGATCTGGCGTAGTACATCGTCTTCGCTGAATTTAGCTAGCCCGGGTTTGATGTTTTGCGTTGCCATTTTGGTTCTGGTCGCTCAGCTCGTTAACGATCGAGTGTAGCATGATAATAAAATTGTTAACAATATTTTATCAAAGTGTTGACAATATTAACGATTAATGCGACTTTAGCGCATCTGCTACTGAGGGTTGTAGATATGGGGAGGCTAACAACGCATGTTCTGGATACCGCGCACGGCTGTCCAGCAGCTGGCGTTGAAATCGTGCTTTACCAGGTGAATCCCGAGCGCCTGGAGCTCGGTCACGACAGCACCAATGCTGACGGTCGACTGGATAATCCGATCCTCGATGCCGACTCCTTTGTCCCCGGTGTTTACGAACTGGTTTTCCAGGCAGGCCGGTACTTTCGAAGCCTGAACCTCGACTTACCGGAGCCACTCTTCGTCGATGAAGTGGTATTGCGCTTCGGCATTGCCGATGCCGACCAGCACTACCACGTCCCGTTACTGGTTTCGCCCTGGGCCTACTCGACTTACCGGGGATCCTAGTGGATACGGTTCGCTTCATTCTCGATGGCAGGCTGGTCGAAATTGACGATGTCGAACCGACACGCACGGTGTTGCAATACCTGCGAGAAGACCTGCGCCGCACCGGCAGCAAGGAAGGCTGTGCCGAAGGCGATTGTGGCGCCTGTACCGTGGTAATTGCGGAACTGACCGGCGACGAGATTCGATATCGCGCGGTCAACGCCTGCATCCAGTTTCTGCCGACGCTTGACGGTAAAGCCCTGTTTACCGTCGAGTCGTTGAAGGCGGCCGATGGCAGCCTGCACCCGGTGCAGCAAAGCATGGTTGATTACCATGGTTCCCAGTGTGGCTTCTGTACCCCCGGCTTCATCATGTCGATGTATGCGCTGTACAAAAATAATTCTGCCCCGGGGCGTGGTGATATCGATGATGCCCTGTCCGGCAACCTGTGCCGATGCACCGGTTATCGTCCAATCATCGAGGCCTGCCTGCATATGGTTGACTACCCGGCCCCGCAGGACAATGAGCAGGATTTGCGTAAGCAACTGCTTGGCTTGCGCCGCGCCGCAGGTCAGTCACTGGAGCTCGAACGCGGGAGATACTATGCCCCGGCCAGCGTTGATGAACTGGCGAGCCTGTACCAGCAACACCCATCGGCACAAATTCTCGCCGGTGGTACCGACGTCGGGCTTTGGGTTACCAAGCAGCTGCGTGAACTGCCGGTGATCATCTACCTCGGCAACGTGTCCGAGCTTGGTCAGATCAAGTCGAGCCGGGATAACATCGAGATTGGTGCTGCGGTAACGCTAAGCGATGCTGGTGACGCGATCTGCGCGCAGTATCCGGAATTCAGCGAAATGTTCCGTCGTTTCGCGTCGGTGCCGGTGCGCAATGCCGGTACCCTGGTCGGCAATATTGCCAACGGGTCGCCGATCGGTGACTCGATGCCAGTGCTGATTGCGATTAAAACCTGGGTCAGGCTGCGTCACGGCGACGACGTGCGTGAAATGGCGCTTGAAGACCTGTATCTCGATTACATGAAAAACGTCATGCAACCGGGCGAATTTATCGAGGCAATCGAGATTCCCGCGCGGGACGAGCATCTCGAGTTGCGCTGTTACAAGCTCAGCAAGCGTTTTGACCAGGATATATCGGCGGTCTGCGCGGCTTTCGCGCTGCGACTCGATGGCGATACGGTCAGCGAAATTCGCATTGCGCTGGGTGGCATGGCAGCAATCCCGAAACGTGCGCTATTAACTGAGAAACTGCTTACGGGCGGGAAATGGGATGAATCGTCGGTAACTGCCGCGATGGGCAAGCTGGCCAAGGATTTTACGCCGCTGTCCGATATGCGCGCGAGCGCGGACTATCGAGGTCGGGCCACGGCCAATTTGTTGTACCGTTTTTACCTTGAAACCAGGTCGCAACAGCCGCTCGATTCGGAAGCGGTTAACGTCTTCGCGGTGCCGGGTTGATGGAAGACCGGGTTAAACAACAGGCCAGGGAAACCGCAGCGGGTACCTCCGTGCCACACGAATCGGCCGCATTACATGTAGCCGGTGAAGCGACCTATGTCGATGATATTCCAGAACTTGCCGGTACCTGTCATATCGCACTGGGCCTGAGTACGCAGGCGCATGCAAGGATTAAATCGATCGACCTGGACGCGGTACGCGCCGCACCCGGTGTGGTCGGGGTTATCGTCGCCGCCGACATTCCCGGGCACAATGACTGTGGCCCCATTATCCACGATGACCCGATTCTCGCCGATGACCTGGTGCAGTTTGTCGGGCAACCGGTTTTTGCCGCGGTCGCAACCTCGTTTACCGCGGCGCGCAAGGCGGTCGGCCTGGCCAGCATCGAATACGAATCACTGCCGGCAGTGCTTGATGTCGCTACCGGCAAAAGCCAGCAATCCTGGGTATTGCCGCCGATGCAATTACGACGCGGCGATGCCGAGCAGGCTTTGAAGTCGGCAGCGCGCAAGATGCAGGGCCACTTTTCGGTTGGCGGCCAGGAGCAGTTTTATCTCGAAGGGCAGATTTCCTACGTTGCACCGAAAGAAGACGGTTGTTTCCATTTATGGTGTTCAACCCAGCACCCGACCGAAATGCAGCAGGTGGTTGCGCACACGCTCGATATCGATTTCAATCAGGTGCTCGTCGAAATGCGACGCATGGGTGGTGGCTTTGGCGGCAAGGAATCGCAGTCGGCAATCTTCGCCTGTATCACCGCGGTTGCCGCTTATCGCCTGCGTTGCCCGGTAAAATTACGCCTCGATCGCGACGACGACATGTTGATTACCGGCAAACGTCACGGTTTCGAGTTCGAATACGAGGTGGGTTACGACGACACCGGGCTGATCCAGGGGGCCAAAATTGAGATGGCGGCACAGGCCGGGTTTTCGGCCGACCTGACCGGGCCGGTGGTAACCCGTGCTGTTTGTCATTTTGATAATGCCTATTACCTCGGTGACGTTGCCATCGATGCTTACAGCGTCAAGACCAACACCCAGTCGAATACCGCGTTTCGCGGTTTTGGCGGCCCCCAGGGTGCGATCGCGATTGAATACATCATCGATAATATCGCGCGCGAGCTGGGTAAGGACCCGCAGGAAGTGCGCAAGGTCAATTTCTACGGCCAGGATGAACGTAATACCACACCCTACGGGCAAACCGTCCGGGACAACGTTATCCACGAACTGGTGGCCGAACTCGAATCCAGCAGTGACTATTACGCGCGCCGTGAAGCGGCCGCCGTATTTAACCAAACCAGTTCGGTGTTGCGTAAAGGTGTTGCGATAACCCCGGTTAAATTCGGCATTTCATTTAACGTGGTCCACTTCAATCAGGCCGGTGCGCTGGTTCATATCTATACCGACGGCACCGTGCTGGTTAACCATGGTGGTACCGAAATGGGGCAGGGTTTGCATACCAAGGTGTCGCAGGTGGTTGCGCTGGAACTGGGTATCGATATCGAGCGCGTGCGCGCCACTGCCAACGATACCAGCAAGGTCGCCAATACCTCGGCAACTGCAGCCTCGACCGGTAGCGATCTCAATGGCAAGGCGGCGCAGGATGCCGCGCGTCATATTCGCAATCGCCTGGCTGGTCTGGTGGCCGAACAGCACGGGGTTAACGTCGCCGATGTCGAGTTTACCGATAACATGGTTAGCTGGGGCTCCGGGCAGATCCCGTTCCAGCAACTGGTGGTACAGGCCTACGAGAGCCGGGTACAGCTATGGTCCGACGGTTTTTACAAAACGCCCGGTCTTAACTGGGATCGCGATGCGATGCAGGGCAGCCCGTTTTACTATTTCGCCTATGGCGCCGCGGTTTCGGAAGTGGTGGTCGATACGCTGACCGGTGAATGGAAATTACTGCAGGCAGATATCCTGCACGACGCCGGTAACTCGATAAACCCGGCGATCGATATCGGTCAGATTGAAGGTGCTTACATCCAGGGCATGGGCTGGTTGACCAGCGAAGAACTTTGCTGGAACGAGCAGGGCAGGCTGACGACGCATGCGCCATCCACTTACAAGATTCCAACCATTACCGATTGCCCGCAAAAATTCACCACCCGGCTATATCGCAACCATAACGTCGAAGATACGATTTTACGTTCCAAGGCGGTCGGTGAGCCGCCCCTGTTGTTGCCCTTCTCGGTATTTTTCGCTATCCGAGATGCGATTGCGAGCCTTGCCGACAACCGCATCAATCCGCCCCTGCGCGCGCCGGCAACCCCGGAAGCAATACTCGATGCGATCGATGCGGTTCGCGCGGAGGCAAAATGACGCTCTGGCAGGAAACCGTGGCCGAACTGCGCCGCAATAAAACCCCGGCGGTGCTGGTAAGCGTCGATTCTATTGTTGGATCGACCCCGCGCGAAGCAGGCGCAAAAATGATTGTCACCGCTACACGGCTGCATGGCACCATCGGCGGCGGTAATCTCGAGTACCAGGCCTGTCAAATTGCGCGTAACCAACTCCAACAGGGATCTGATGACGGGGTTCAGCGCTTCCCGCTCGGCGCCGGCCTGGGACAGTGTTGCGGCGGCCTGGTGAACCTGATGTTCGAAAAGCTCACCGATAACAGTGACTGGGACAGCGTCGCCGGCGAGGACGATCATATCGAGCTCTACCTGTTCGGTGCGGGACACGTCGGCCAGGCGGTAGTGCGTGCGCTGCGGGATTTACCAGTAAACATCAACTGGATCGATACCCGTGACGATATTCTGCCGCAGGAACCACCGCCAGGGGTAACGCCAATTTGTACCGACACGCCGGAAGTGGAAATCGATGCCGCCCCGGCCGGGTGCTATTTCCTGGTGATGACGCATGATCACGGGCTCGATCAGCGGCTGTGCGAGCAGATCTTCAAGCGGGATGATTTTGCTTACTTTGGATTGATCGGTTCGCGCTCAAAACGTCGCAACTTTGAAACTCGACTACAGCGCCGTGGCGTCGAGGTTGAAAAATTCGAACGCATGACCTGCCCAATTGGAATTGGCGGTATCGGCAGCAAGCAACCGGCCCAGATCGCGATTTCAGTTGCTGCCGAAATCCTGCAGGTATACGATCGGGTGCATAACGATAAACAAACCAATAATAAAACAACTTACAAGGTGGGGGGGAGAGCATGACATCCGATTCGGATGGCAACCAGGTGCCGAGGCTTGAGCTTCACGGTATTACCAAGATTTACCCGTCGGTAATCGCCAATGAAGACGTGTCCCTGTCGGTTAAGCGGGGCGAGATTCATGCGGTGCTGGGTGAAAACGGTGCGGGTAAATCGACGTTGATGAAAATGATTTACGGCGTCACCAGGCCCGATGCCGGCGAAATGAAATGGGAAGGCGAGGTCGTGCACGTCGAGAATCCGGCGCATGCCAGGAGTCTCGGTATCGGCATGGTGTTCCAGCATTTTTCGCTGTTCGAAACCCTGAACGTTGTCGAAAACGTTGCGCTGGGTTTGCCCGGTAATCCTGATTTGAACCAACTGGCCGAGCAGATCACCGAAGTCTCCAATCGCTATGGCCTGCCGGTCGATCCGGAACGCCTGGTGCATGCGCTGTCGGTCGGTGAGCGTCAGCGAGTAGAGATTGTTCGTTGCCTGCTGCAAAATCCGAAGCTGCTGATCATGGACGAGCCCACCTCGGTATTAACCCCGCAGGCGGTACGCAAGCTGTTCGATACATTACGTCAGCTCGCCGATGAGGGCTGCAGTATTCTCTACATCAGCCACAAGCTCGATGAAATCCAGGAGTTGTGCCATGTCGCCACGGTACTGCGTGATGGCAAGGTGACCGGCGACTGCATTCCGTCCGAGGAAACCCCGAAATCGATGGCAAGCCTGATGATCGGCAAGGAACTGCCGGTGCCCGAGCACAACGCGCCGGTGGAACTGGGCGAAGCACGCTTACAATTGAAGCGGCTAAGCAAGAAATCGGACGATCCCTTCGGCACCGAGTTGCAGGATATCGAACTTGAAGTTCGATCGGGCGAAATTCTCGGTATTGCCGGGGTATCGGGTAACGGTCAGCAGGAACTGCTATACGCGCTGTCGGGCGAGGAACCGGTCGACGATGCCGAGTCGATAGTCATCTGCGGCAAACCCTCGGGCCGCGATAATCCGCACCAGCGCCGTATCAGCGGCCTCGGTTTCGTGCCCGAGGAACGCCTCGGCCGTGGCGCGGTGCCGCGCATGTCGCTGACCGAGAATGCGTTGCTGACGGCGCATCACGCGGGCATGCTCAAAAATGGCATGATCCAGTTCGACAAGATTGCCGATTTTGCGCGTAAATGCATCGACGGCTACAACGTCAAGTGCGGCGGTGAAGAACACGCCGCTAATTCACTCTCCGGCGGTAATCTGCAAAAGTTCATCATGGGACGCGAAATTCTGCTAACGCCGAAGATGCTGGTGGTGGCGCAGCCGACCTGGGGAGTGGACGTCGGTGCGGCCGCGTTCATTCGCCAGGAATTGATTGATTTGCGCAACGAGGGCACCGCGATCCTGGTGATTTCCGAGGAACTCGAAGAACTGTTCGAAATCTCCGACCGCATTGCGGTCATCGCCAACGGACGCTTGTCGCCGGTAAAGAACCTGGCTGACACCAACATCGATGAAATCGGGGTCTGGATGAGCGGCATGTGGGATCAGGAAAGCGCAGCGGAGGTGACGTCACATGCTTAGACTGGAACGGCGTCCCGAAGCCTCGCACTTGATGTCTTACGCATCGCCGGCGATCGCGATTGTATTGATGCTGATCGGTGGCCTGTTGTTGTTTGCATTCCTCGGCAAGAATCCGATCGAGGGTTTCAAGGTATTTTTCATTAACCCGATCAGCGATCTCTGGGGCCTGTCGGAACTGTTGCTGAAGGCGACGCCGCTGATGCTGGTGGCGGTCGGGCTTGCAATCGGTTTTCGCGCCAACGTCTGGAATATCGGCGCCGAGGGACAGCTGGTTGTCGGTGGCATCGCCGCCAGCGCAGTCGCGCTGTACTTCCAGGATTCGGAAGGCGCGCATGTGCTGATCCTGATGATTATCGCCGGCTGTATCGGCGGCATGTCATGGGCGGCGATACCGGCGTTTTTGAAAACCCGCTTCAATACCAATGAAATCCTGGTGTCGCTGATGCTGGTTTACGTGTCGCAATTACTGGTGTCCTGGCTGGTGCACGGCCCGATGATGGATCCGGATGGCTTCAATTTTCCGCAATCGGCCATGTTCGCGGACTCCGCCCTGTTACCGTTATTGTTTGACGATGGCAGCCGGGTCAACGTCGCCTTCGTATTGGCTATCGGGGCGTTGCTGGCCGGTTACATATTCATGTTCCGCAGTTTTGCCGGCTTTCAGATGCAGGTAGCGGGATACGCCAAGGACGCCGCGCGCTACGCTGGTTTTTCGGCCAAAAAAATGATCTGGATCGGATTACTGAGCGGTGGGGGGATGGCAGGTCTTGCCGGCATGTCCGAAGTCGCAGGCCCGATGGGACAAATCACCGATCAAGTATCGAGTAACTACGGTTTCGCGGCGATCATCGTCGCCTTCGTCGCGCGCCTCAATCCGGTAGGTATATTCTTCGCCAGCCTGTTGATGGCGCTGCTTTACCTCGGCGGCGAACAGGCGCAGCAATACCTGAACCTGCCGTCGTCTATTTCCCTCGTGTTCCAGGGCATGCTATTGCTATTCCTGCTCGGTTCGGACGTATTTATCAATTATCGTCTGCGCTGGAACAGGGAGGTGACGGCCTGATGGAAAGCTCAATTTTAACTTCGATCCTGTTTGCGACTATCGTCGCCGGCACGCCGCTGATCATCGTCGCGCTGGGCCAGTTGGTCGCCGAAAAATCCGGGGTGTTGAACCTGGGTGCCGAGGGCATGATGTCGATGGGTGCCATCGCCGGCTTCGCGATAACCTTCGAAACCGGCAGTGTCTGGTTGGGCGTGCTCGGCGGCATGGCCGCGGGTGCGCTGATGTCGTACCTGTTTGCCGTCGTGGTACTGACGCTGATGGGTAACCAGGTCGCCACCGGGCTGGCGCTGTCGATACTCGGCGTCGGGCTGTCGGCATTCATCGGCAAGTCTTACGAGTCCGAAATTTTGCCTACAATCGAAGCGATCCGTATTCCACTGCTGGCGGATATTCCGATTATCGGCGAGCCGCTGTTCGCGCAGCAATCGCTGGTCTATTTTTCATGGGCTCTGTTTGGCGCCATCGTCTGGTTCCTGTATCGCAGTCGCCCCGGCCTGGTATTGCGCGCGGTGGGTGAGTCGCCTTCGTCGGCGCATTCCATCGGCTACCCGGTGATTCGTATTCGCTACCTGGCGACGATATTCGGCGGCGCCATGGCGGGCATCGGCGGCGCCTTCCTGTCGGTGTTTTATACACCGCTGTGGGTCGAGGGCATGGTCGCCGGGCGCGGCTGGATCGCGATCGCGCTGGTGGTATTTGCAACCTGGCGCCCGTTCCGCGTCCTGGTCGGCGCCTATCTGTTCGGTGGTGTCATGGTGGCGCAGCTGTTCGTGCAGGGGTCGGGCCTCGAAATCAATATTCCGTCGCAATTCCTGTCGTCGCTGCCGTACCTCGCGACTATTATCGTGCTGGTTATTATTTCGCGCGACCAGAACACGGTGCGCCTGAACGCGCCGGTATCACTGGGGCAGCCCTACAGGCCAGACGCCTGATGTCTTAAGCATGCGTTAATCAATGAATGTATATAACCATGGGGTTGTAAAACCCGCAAACACTAACCTAAATGAAAAAATCCCGGGAGGGTTGAGAAATGACACTTAAAAAGATAATTAACAAACTGGCGCTGATAGCGCTGCTCGGTGCGATGACCGGCACCGGAATGGCGGCGGATAACGTCGGCTTCGTCTACGTGAGCCCGATCGGCGACGCCGGCTGGACCTACCAGCACGACCTGGGGCGTTTGCAGCTGGAAAAAGAAACCGGTGTCACCACCAGTTTCGTCGAAAACGTGCCCGAGGGTCCCGATGCCGAGCGCGTCATCCGTGAAATGGCGAAGCGCGGCGACAAGGTCGTCTTCGCCACCAGTTTCGGTTTCATGAACTATGCACTCAAGGTTTCCAAGACCTTTCGTAAAACCGCGTTCGTGCACGCCACCGGGTACAAGATGGGCAAGAACATGGGCCTGGTTAACGCGCGTTTTTACGAGGGCCGTTACCTGACCGGCGTAATCGCCGGTGAAATGACCAAGTCCAACGTGCTCGGATATGTCGCGGCTTTCCCGATTCCCGAAGTCATGCAGGGTATCAATGCCTTTATTAAGGGCGCGCGCAGCGTCAATCCGAAAGCCGAATTGCGCGTTATCTGGGTGAATTCCTGGTTTGACCCGGGCAAGGAGCGCCAGGCGGCGTTGACCCTGCTGTCGCAGGAAGCCGACGTGATCACGCACCATACCGATTCGACCGCGGTGGTACAGGCGGCCGAGGATCAGGGTAAGTATGCGTTTGGCTATCACTCGGATATGGCCAAGTATGGGCCCAAGGCGCACCTGACCGCGACCACACACCTGTGGGGCGACTATTACGTCAAGACCGTCAAGGAAGTCCAGGCCGGAACCTGGAAGCCAGGCAGCGTCTGGGGTGGATACAAGGAAGGCATGATCGCGTTGGCACCGCTGAACGAGGCGATTCCCGCCGACGTTCGCGCCAAGATCAAGGTGCTGGAGGCTGACCTGGTAGCCGGACGATTTCATCCGTTTGCAGGTCCCGTGATCGATCAAAGCGGCAAGACCATCGTGCCGGCGGGGCAGGACATGACCGACGACCAGCTCAACCAGATGAATTACTACCTGCAGGGCGTGGTCAGCAAAGTTCCCAACTAGGGAACAGATCATTGCGAACGCACTGGGAGCGGAGCGAAGCAATCTTTTCGATATGGAAGATTGCTTCGTCGCTTCGCTCCTCGCAATGACCCAAAACTCGTTATGGAAGCATATCTTCTCGATTGGGCTAACCTGCTGATACGCTGGCTGCACTTCATCGCCGGCGTCGCCTGGATTGGCGCCTCTTTCTACTTCGTCATGATCGATAGCTCGCTGAGTAAACCGGCGCGCAAACAGGATGAGGAGCGCGGCGTTACCGGTGAGCTGTGGGCGGTACATGGTGGTGGTGTCTACCAGAGTCAAAAGTTCCTGCTCGGTCCTGTCGGCGAGCCGCTCGCGGAAAACCTGCACTGGTCCAAGTGGGAGGCCTATACCACCTGGCTGTCGGGGATGGGTTTACTGGCTGTGGTTTACTGGTTCGGGGCAAAAACCTACCTGATTGATCAACAGGTTATGGCATTGTCCGAGACTTCGGCAATCGCGATCAGTATCGGCTTTCTGGTCGGCGGCTGGATTGTTTACAACCTCCTGTGCAAGGCCTTGCGGGGCAAGGATTCGTTATTGGCAGGGATCATATTCGTACTGGTTTCGCTGTCGGCGTGGGTGCTGTTTCAACTGTTCAGCGCCAGGGGTGCCTTCCTGCACGTCGGCGCGATGATGGGCACCATCATGGCGGCCAATGTTTTCTTCCAGATTATTCCGGGACAAAAGAGGGTGGTTGCGCAAATGCGGGCAGGTGAAACTCCCGATGCAGAGCCCGGAATTATCGGCAAACAACGATCGGTGCATAACACTTATTTCACATTGCCGGTGTTATTCATCATGATCAGCAATCACTACCCGATGACATACAGCAACGAGCACGGCTGGTTGGTGCTGATCTTCATCATGCTGGCCGGTGTATTGATCCGCCAGTATTTCGTGCTACGTCACAGCCACCGGGCAAGCCCGGCGTTGCCGGCCATCGCGGTGGTCCTGTTGCTGTCCATGGTCTGGTATTTAAGTCCTGCCACGATTGAAATTGACGATGCGAGCCGGGTCAGCGAGACGCAAATTGCACAGATTATGGAAACCCGATGCGTTGCCTGTCACGCCAGCCAGCCAACCCAGCCGGGTTTTGTGGAAGCCCCACTCGGGATCGTGCTGGAGTCGCCGCAGCAGATTCTTAAAGAAGCCCAGCGTATTGCCACCACGGTGCAGACCAAATACATGCCGATTGGAAATCTAACCGGAATGACTGACCAGGAACGTGCCACGGTAGCCCGGTGGTACGCGCAAATACAACAACCATGAGCGGGGAGTGGCTGACCATTTCATGACTATCGTTCCCTCGTCGCTGGACAATGACTCGTGCGATACTGCGATCCGCGCGAGTTTTCTGCATTTCAAATTCGACCCGGACAAGTCCAGTAATGCTCACGAGTACCTCGATGACGGCCTGCTGATCCTGAAACAGGGACGGGTACAAATGCTGGTCGATGCGGCAGGATGGATCGATCAATTACCCGATGGCACCGACTTCTACGACTACAGCGGTCGCCTCGTCATGCCCGGGTTTATCGATACCCATACCCACTATCCGCAAACCGAGATGATAGCAAGCTACGGATTGCAGCTACTCGACTGGCTCGAGCAATATACCTACCCGACCGAAGCAAAATTCACCAAGCGCGAATACGCCGATAAAGTTGCCGAATTTTTCTGCGATGAAATGCTGCGCAATGGCACTACCACAAGCGCGGTATTCGCGACCGTTCACAGCGTATCCGTCGATGCCATTTTCGAGGCGGCACAATCCAGGGACCTGTGCCTGATTGCGGGCAAGGTGATGATGGATCGTAACGCCCCTGCAAACCTCTGTGACGACACGCAGGAGAGTTACCGGCAGAGTTCCGAGCTGATAAAACGCTGGCATCTGAAAGGTCGGTCGCACTATGCCGTGACCCCGCGCTTTGCCCCCTGCTGCAGTCCACAACAACTGGAGTTGTGCGGGCAATTGTTGGATGAAAACCCCGATCTATACCTGCAATCTCATGTTGCCGAAAATCTCGACGAAGTGCGCTGGGTGAGTGAGTTGTTTCCTCAAAGCCGCAGTTACCTGGACGTCTATGACAGCTTCGGGCTGCTTGGGCCGCGCTCGATTTACGCGCACTGTATTCACCTCGATGAATGGGACCGGGAGCGTATGGCCGCAAGTGGGGCCGCGATTGCGTTTTGCCCGACCTCTAACCTGTTTCTTGGCAGCGGTTCGTTCAGCCTCGACGCCACTCGCAGGCACGGCATACGGGTCGGAATCGCGACCGATGTCGGTGCAGGCACCAGTTTCAGCATGCTGCAAACTCTCAACGAAGCATACAAGCTCTGCCAGATGAGGCGCCAGAGTCTGACGCCGCTGAAGGCTTTCTACCTGGTGACACTGGGTGCGGCCGAATCGCTTTATCTCGACCACAGCATTGGTAATTTTGATATCGGCAAGGAGGCTGATTTCGTGGTGATTGATTTGCAGGCGACCGTGTTGATGCAAAAACGCATGGAGTCGGCTTCCTCTCTGGAAGAGCGCCTGTTCGCATTGATGATGCTCGGTGATGATCGTTGCATTCAGGCCACCCATGTCATGGGACGACGCCGGTACTTGCGGGATAGCTGATGTCCCTGGTATTAATCAATAACGCCGAAGTCCTGGTGACCATGGATGATGAGCGCCGTGAAATCAAAAATGGGGCCATAGTCATTCGCGATAACGTTATTGAGGTGCTGGGTAGCAGCGACCAGGTCCAGCGTGAATTGAGCGCGCAAGCCTTGCAACCACAACAAACACTCGACGCCAGCGGCTGCATACTAATGCCGGGGCTGGTTAACTGTCATCATCACCTTTTCCAGACACTGACGCGCAGTATTGGAACAGCGGAGGGTAAATCGCTATTCAACTGGTTACAGACGCTATACCCGATCTGGGGGCAGATGGATGCCGAGGCGGTTTATATCAGCGCCAAGCTGGGCCTGGCCGAGCTCATGCTTTCGGGCGCGACAACGGTTGCAGACCACCTTTATCTATTTCCCAATGGTGCCCGCCTTGATGACGAGATTCGTGCCGCGCGCGAACTCGGGGTACGTTTTCATCCCACCCGCGGCAGCATGAGCCTGGGCCAAAACCAGGGCGGACTGCCACCGGATGACGTTTGCGAAGACGAGGCCGATATTCTTGCCGATTGCGAGCGCGTTATCAGTGAATTCCACGACCCCGAACGCTACTCGATGCTGCGCATCGGGCTCGCACCCTGTTCGCCGTTCAGCGTTACTCCTGAACTGTTGCGTAAGACCGCCGACCTGGCCCGCTGTCACCAGGGAGTTCATCTGCATACGCATCTCGCCGAAACCATCGATGAGAATCGTTTTTGCGAACAGCAATTCGGTATGCGCCCCGTGGCTTACATGCAGAGCCTCGGCTGGAGCGGCGACGATGTCTGGTTTGCCCACATGGTGCATCCTGATAACGCGGAAATTGCTATGCTTGCTGAAACCCGCAGCGGCGTCTGCCACTGCCCGAGCAGCAACATGATCCTGGCTTCGGGTATCGCGCCGGTACGTGACATGTGCGATGCCGGGGTGCGGGTTGGTATTGGCGTCGATGGTTCGGCGAGTAACGATGGCAACCAGTTGCTCGGCGAGGCGCGCCAGGCGATGTTGTTGCAGCGGGTCGGCTGGCCTGGATTCGAATCCAGTGCCGATCGTTTTTCAGCCCGTGAAGCCCTTGAGCTTGCCACCCGGGGCGGTGCAGCGGTATTGGGACGCGACGATATCGGTAGCCTCGAAGTGGGCAAGGCAGCTGACCTGGCGGCCTACCGGGTCGATGGCATCCGGCATGCCGGTTCAGGTGGTGACCTGGTTGCAGGCCTGCTGACCTGCGCCCCGGTGAGTGCATGGCTGGTCGTAATCAACGGTCGGGTCGTACTGGAGCGGGGTCAAATTACCGGTCTTGATCTGGAATCCCTGGTAACACAACATAACGCACAGGCCGAACGCTTATTGCAAAAAGCCGGCGCCACAGGATAAATTGAATGTCTGAAAAAACACCCGGGTTTATTAGCCAGTGGATCAACCTGGCACAGCCGCGGCTAGGGGCCGAGATTGTTTCCTGCAGCGACGATTTTTTCGCCGAATGCAGCCGCATGCTGAGTCCCGATGCGCCGGTATTCATCGAGGGCAAGTTCGATGATAACGGCAAGTGGATGGATGGCTGGGAATCCCGACGTCGCCGCGACGGTGGTTATGATAACGCTATCGTCAAGCTTGGGCTCGCCGGTGAAATCAAGGGTGTCGATATCGACACCACGCATTTCACTGGAAATTACCCGCCTGAGGCCTCGCTGGAGGCATGCTTCAGCGATACCGCCCCGGATAACAATACTAACTGGACGATGCTAATTCCACCGACCGGTCTGGATGGCGACAGTCACCACTACTTTGAAATTAGCGATAATGAGTGTTTCACCCACGTACGTCTAAATATATTTCCCGACGGTGGCGTGGCCCGGTTGCGGGTACATGGCAGGGTCGTCAGCGATCTGACTGCCCTCGATAAATCTGCTACTCATAACCTGGCGGCGGTGGAACTCGGCGCGCGCGCCATCGCCTGCAACGACGCGCATTTCGGCGTCGTCGAAAACCTGCTCAATCCGGGACCGGGAATCAACATGGGCGATGGCTGGGAAACCCGTCGTCGTCGTGAACCCGGCAATGACTGGTGTATTATCGAACTCGGTCAGCCCGGCAGCGTGGAACAGGTCATCATCGATACCGCGTTTTTCAAGGGCAATTATCCCGATCGCTGCTCGATTCAGGCCGCCATGGTTGAGGACGGAGCCGCCAACTCTATTGTTACCCAGAGCCAGTCATGGTCGGAGTTACTGCCGCCACAGAAACTGGAAATGGACAAGGTGCATGAATTCTCCGGGGAATTGCTGGCAATCGGGCCGGTCAGCCATGTCCGCATCAATATTTTTCCGGACGGTGGTCTCAGCCGGGTCAGGATAATCGGCAAGATTGATGGTTGACGCACTCAGGATACAGCCACTGACCAGTTCCGGGTTTGCGCCTTTCGGCGACGTTGTCGAGTTCGAGGGGCACGATTCCTTCCCGATCAACAAGGGCATGGCCGATCGTTATCATGCGCTTGCCGATGTCGAACTCGTTGGTGAGCAGGCGCGCGCGATCATCAGCCTGGTGGATAGCCGCGAGTTCGATATGCCGCGCAAGGTCGATCACCTCGAATATCATCCGCTCGGTAGCCAGGCCTTCCTGCCGCTTGATGCGAATTCTTTTATTGTCGTGGTAGCGCCAGCGGCTAACGAACCAGACCTCGGCAAGCTCGCCGCGTTTGTGACTAACGGCCGCCAGGGTATTAACTATCGCCTGGGTACCTGGCACCACGTATTACTGACTCCCTATGCAGCGATGCGCTTTATCTGCGTCGATCGCACCGGCCCCGGCGACAACTGCATCGATTTCTTCATTCCTGAATCCGACCAGCTCCTTCTCGAACTTCCCTGAATATCTCCAACAGAAGCATCGCTCCCGAAAATTCTTTCTACGGGTTGTGCTCGTGGGATTTTGACCGAATTGCCGCTTAAAATTGGTGGTACGGTTTTTTTACGTGTTGGCGACCTGCTCTTGCGAGGTCAATTACCTAGAACAGCTTTTTGGCAAAACCAGCCATTCCTTCGGCACCCCCCAGCGAGTCGAGAAGCGATCCTCCGCTACTATTCTTGTTGATAAGCTCGGGGATCATGCCGGCCAGTCCTGAAGAGGCCTTGTCGGAGTCAATACCCAATTCGGAAGCAAACGAAGAAACCTTATCCGCGCCCAGGACATCAGTGATATTGGCACCACCGATCTCATCGTTAGCGCCATCGCCCAGCCATGATCCAACCATCGATGTCAGATCACCCGAACCAAATTGTGAAATCAGCGCTCCGATATTCAGGTCATTACCGTCACCGGGCAACAGGTTTTTTAGTGCATTGGCAACTGAACCGACGTCGAGGCCGGTGTTACCGCCACTCTTGTCCAGGAAAAGTTGTGCAGCCATTTGTAACATACTCATGAGTCATCCTTCCTTAATTTACTTTCTATTGAAAACCATTGCCCGCTGGCTCAAGCCAGCGGGCAATGGTTAAAAAAACAGCGTTATGCGTCTTGCTAGTGACTCACCATTGGAGGTAACTTACTTGCTTGTTTGATCCAATCTGACAGCATTTTTTGGCTGGGTACGGTTCTTGTAAGCTTCTTCGCTTTGTTGACTTCTTGCATTTTTGCAGCAAGATTCGCCGCATTACGATTTTTTAATTCTTTGACTGTATCCACGCCTGATGCTTCGAGTAGCTCGGCATATTGACTAGCCACTCCTTTAATGCGGAACAAATCGGCCATGTTGACGCAGCGCAATATAATTGAACTGCTGATACCTGTTTCCTTGGCGATCCTATTTCTGCCTTGTTTTGTACCACCGTCTTTGAGTAGTCGCGCAGGGCTTGCGCAGCCAGCGGCGCGTAACTTTTTACCATATGCGGGTCCAATACCTTCAATCGCTTCAATAGATGTGCTCACTTTTTTCTCCTATTTTGGTTTTGTTGTCGATAAACATTGCATGGCCAGATCTCTGCGATATCTCGCTTTTTAGATCGGCGGACAATATAACGAACCATACCATAAAATAGTACTCGATTTGCACTTCCTGGTGCTTGATAAAAATCAAAAATCGTCAGGGTTTATGTCGAAACAGTAGACGGTTATCTAGTACCGATAACCAGGAAACAAGCGCTTAGTGACTCGTCCAGTAGTGATAAGAAGTGTAATGAATCGAATTAGTACCACAAGGTTAAATGCTTCGGCATAAACAGGATACCCGCCGGACCAGGATTGATTACTGGCGTTTATAAACATTTTATATTTCAATAGCTTATATTCTTTCCTTGTCCTTTGAGGACTGGCTAGAGAGCAGCATGGACTATTTTGAACTATCTTTAAGGAGTTAGTTTTAGTGGGTATAGAACGATGGATAAACGGCCTGAATCCGTGGTGCAGGCACGGAAAATTATAAATCAGATGCAGCGCGAAATAGAGCAGCTTGAAAAAGATCTTACAGGCTGCATAAAGTTAATTGCGAGCCAGGAGACCGAGATAAACCGGCTTTCAAGAGAGCGGGATTGACGGTTAACCTTTGAACGAGGTGAAAACCAACTGGATGCTGGTTGTGTTCGAGGGGTTGTGACAGAATTACGGCTTGATCGGGGGATCGTTGTGAACAAGGTTTATATAACGGCTCAGGAGTTGCTCGAAGACTCGTTTCGACTGGCTCACCAGATTTACGAGGATGGATTTCATCCACAATTTATTGTGGGTATCTGGCGCGGGGGCACCCCGGTTGGTATCGCGGTGCAAGAGTACTTCGAGTTCAAGGAAATCGAAACTGATCACATCTCCGTGCGCACCTCTTCTTATTACGGCATTAACAAGCAAGCCAAGAAAATCCGGGTACACGGCCTGCACTACCTGATCGAAAACGCCAATGCCGATGATCGACTTTTGATTGTCGATGACGTATTTGACTCCGGGCGCAGTGTCGATGCATTGATCAAAGCGATCAGGAAACAATCCCGTCTCAATGCCCCGGCCGAAATCCGGGTTGCCTGCCCGTGGTACAAGCCGTCAAAAAACAGTGTCAAGTTCGAACCGGACTACTACCTGCACGAAAGTGCGGAATGGCTGGTGTTTCCACACGAACTGGCAGGGCTCGATGTTGCCGAGATAGGCGAGGGCAAAAAAGACCTCGGCAATATTCTCGAGTTATTTGAATAGCCCGATTTCCCCCGCTTCGATATTGACCGCGATAAGCTAGTGCTGCAATAGCGCCATCATTTGCGTGACACCTGTATTCTCGAAGGTCTGCTGATTGGCACAAATGGACAATATCTGCTCCGCCTTTTTGGCATTGATGTGACCACGCAGGTAACGTTCGAACTTGGCCTTTAGCAGGGGTATGCCTTCGTCACGGCGGCGGCGATGGCCAACCGGGTAGTCGACCATGACTTCCTCGCTCGAGCTGCCGTCGTTGTAGAAAACCTGTAACGAATTGCCGATCGCGCGCTTGTCCGGCTCGAGGTATTCGCGCGTAAAACGCTCCTCTTCGCTGACTTCCATTTTCTCGCGCAATGCATCGACCCGCGGATCGCTGGCCACGTTGTCTTCGTAATGCTCAGCCTGTAAATCGCCCTTCAGCAATCCGATCGCAACCATGTACTGAAGGCAGTGATCTCGATCCGCTGGATTATCGAGTGGCCCCGTCTTGTTGATAATCCGGTCGCCCGATTCCTGGGTCTTGAGAACGATGCGATCAATATCGTCAAGCCGATTGGCGACTTCCGAGTGCAGTATCACCGCGGCTTCGACCGCGGTCTGGGCATGGAACTCTGCCGGGAACGATATCTTGAACAGGATGTTTTCCATGGTGTAGGTGCCGTAGCCCTGGGTGAACTCGAGCGGTTTCTTGCCAAAGGCAACATCCTGGAAGCCCCAGGTCGGTGCCGTGATCGCGGACGGATAGCCCATTTCGCCGCGCTGTGCGGTAAACGCCAGGAACAATCCGCGCGACGAGGCATCGCCGGCAGCCCAGGACTTGCGTGATCCGGTATTTGGTGCGTGTCGATAGGTGCGCAGCGACGATCCGTCGAGCCAGGCATGCGAAACCGCGTTCAGGCACTCTTCCCGATTGCAGCCGAGCATCTGTGCCGCAACCGCGGTCGAGGCAATGCGCACCAGCATAACGTGGCACAGGCCGACGCGATTAAACGAATTCTCCAGCGCTAGCACACCCTGGATTTCGTGCGCCTTGATCATCGCGATCATAACGTCACGCATCGATAGTGACGTCCCGCCTTCGCTGACACGCTTGCGCGACAGGTAATCAGCGAGTGCCAGTATGGCGCCGAGGTTGTCAGAGGGATGCCCCCACTCGGCAGCGAGCCAGGTGTCGTTGTAATCCAGCCAACGCACCATAGCGCCGATATTCCACGCCGCGCGCACCGGGTCGAGCTCGTAAGCGGTGCCTGGAACCCGCGCCCCTTGACCCGGCATGTCGGCACCGGGAACAATCGGTCCCAGTAACTTGGTACAGGCTGGGTACTTTAACGCCAACAGGGCGCATCCCATGCTGTCCATCCAGTCGTAACGTGCGGTTTGCATCGCTTCGTCGGATTGGGTCACGTCGTAGTCGAGCACGTAGTCGACGATATCCTGGATCACTTCATCAAATTCTGGGCGACTCGCGTCCAATACAGCAGCTTTACTCATATCTATTTCCTTTCATTAATCGGCACAAAGTCCAGGTCTTCCGGACCGGTGTAATTGGCGGAGGGGCGGATAATTTTGCCATCGATGCGTTGTTCGACCACGTGTGCGCCCCAGCCGGAAGTGCGGGAAATGACGAACAGCGGTGTGAACATGTCGGTCGGGACACCCATCTGGTAATAAGACACCGCGGAAAACCAGTCCAGGTTCGGGAACATGTTCTTCAGATCCCACATCACTGTCTCGAGGCGATCAGCCACCTCGAACATCAGCATATCGTCGTTTTCCTCGGACAGGTTCTTGGCGACACGCTTGATGACTTCGTTACGCGGATCACTGACGGTATAGACCGGATGCCCGAAACCGATCACGATCTCCTTGTTGGCGACACGCTCGCGGATATCGGTCTCGGCCTCATCGGCCGAGCTATAACGCGATTGAATTTCAAACGCCGCTTCGTTGGCGCCGCCGTGCTTGGGGCCGCGCAGCGCGCCGATCGCGGCGGTGATGCAGGAGAACAGGTCGGAACCGGTGCCGGCGACCACGCGCCCGGTAAAGGTGGATGCGTTGAACTCGTGCTCGGCATAGAGAATCAGTGAGATATGCATCGCCCTGACCCAGGACTCGCGGGGCGGCTCGCCGTGCAGCAGGTGCAGAAAATGGCCGCCGATGGAATCGTCTTCGGTAACGAGTTCGATGCGCTTGCCGTGGTGGCTGTAGTGATACCAGTAAACCAGCATCGAGCCGAAGCAGGCCATCAGGCGATCGATGATAGTGCGCGCCGCGTCGACGTCGTGATTGTCTTCCTCCGGTATCTGGCATCCCAGCGCGGAGCAACCAGTGCGCATGACATCCATCGGGTGCGTACTAGTCGGCAGTTGTTCGAGCACGGTTTTAACCGTGTTGGGAAGATCGCGCATCGCTTTCAGCCGTGCCTTGTAAGCATCCAGCTCATCCTGGGTCGGCAGTTTTTCATGCACGATCAGGTAGGCGATTTCCTCGAATTCGCAGGTTTCCGCGATATCGAGAATATCGTAACCACGGTAATGCAAATCATTGCCGGTTCTACCGACGGTGCAGATTGCGGTGTTGCCGGCCGCGGTGCCGGACAACGCAACTGATTTCTTGGGCGCTAACCCGGGCGCTTCACTCATGATGTTTCCTCGCTAAATAGTTTGTCCAGTTTTTGTTCGTAATCGTGGTAATCGAGAAAGTCATACAACTCCATGCGAGTCTGCATGCCATCGACCACGTTTTGTTGGGTGCCGTCGCTTAAAATATGCTGGTAAACGTTCAGCGCTGCCAGGCTGGCAGCACGAAATGCGCTCAATGGATAAAGCGCGAGCTTGACCCCGACCGAGGCTAGCTGCTCGGTGCTGAATAACGGGGTGGCACCGAACTCGGTGATGTTTGCCAGCACCGGTACCTGCACCGCTTCAACAAACTGCCGGTATTGATCCAGTTCGGTCATGGCTTCCGGGAAAATCATATCGGCACCGGCGGCGACACAGGCCTGGGCGCGCTCGATGGCAGCCTCCATGCCTTCCACCGCGAGCGCATCGGTGCGCGCCATGATGACGAAATCGGCATCGCTGCGCGCGTCGACCGCGGCTTTAACACGATCAACCATTTCTGCGCTGGAGACAATTGCCTTGTTGGGTCGATGACCACAACGTTTCTGCATCACCTGGTCCTCGATATGGATGCCGGCGACGTTGGCGCGGATCATTTCACGGATACAGCGAGCGATGTTGAAAGCGCCACCCCAGCCCACATCGACATCGACCAGCAGCGGCAGGCTGCTGGCATCGGTAATGCGGCGGGCGTCTTCGAGCACGTCGTTGAGCGTGCTAATGCCAAGGTCCGGGATGCCAAGGGAACAGGCCGCAACGCCACCGCCCGACAGGTATAGCGCCTGGTGCCCGCATTTCTGCGCCATGATTGCGCTGTAGGCGTTTACGGCACCGACGACCTGTAGTGGATTGTTTGCGGCTACGGCCTGTCGCAGTTTCTTCCCAGGTGAAGTGGTTTCAGTCATTTTGATCCTCGAGAATAGTTTTAACGATTTCCCAGGCGCCACTGATATGTCGGCGCATCAGTAGTTCGGCCAGTTCTTCGTCGCGCCGTGCGATTGCCGCGGCAATCTGGCGATGCTGTTCGAGCGCGGTTTGTGCGCGCGACGGAAATTGCCCCGATTGATGGCGACACATGCGTATTAGCTGGTACAGCTCGCCGTTTAATTTTTCCAGTATCCACTGGTTCTGACTGGCGACTGCGACGCGGTAATGAAAATCGATATCGCCCTCGCGCTGGAAGTAAGCCTTACCGTCGGTTTCACTGATAGCCGCCGCATGCTGGTCCAGCAATGCCGACAGCGACTCGATTTCAGCATCGGACATCAGGCGTGCCGCGAGTCGTGCGGCCATGCCTTCGAGGGATTCACGCGCGTTGTAGATATCTTCCATCATCCTGGTATCAAGCGTTATCACGCGTGAACCGGCATGCGGAATTCGAACAATCAGTTTGATTCGCTCGAGGCGATGAATGGCCTCGCGCAAGGGCCCACGGCTTATGCCGTATTTCAGCGCCAGGTCGGATTCGACGATTTTCGAGCCCTGCGCAAGCTCGCCGTTGATGATGTCGGACTTGATGCTGTCAAAAGTGCGCAGCGCCAGTGTCGGCGATTCATGCACCTCTTCTGCATTAACGATTGAGGGCGTTCCAGTCATAAATTGTCAACAATTTAAGCGTTAATTTGCAATAATTGATGAAAATATGCATATTTTAATCAACATTGTCAACAATAGTTTCGATAGAAATTGAATTTTTTAAATCGGAAATGGCGCAAAACCAGGTTTAATGCGAGCAACAAGAATTAATTTTCAAAATAAATAAACTTAATAATGATCAACAGGGTTAGCGGGATAATTCAATAATAGGTATATTGAGTGCTTGCCGTTGTCCAAGCGTTCCGGTCGCAAGGCCGGGATGGTGCCCGTCGACATCCAATTATTACAACAGTTGAACGGGTTCTGCTGACTATTGAGGAAAAACTTATGAGCACCGAAGAAACCGTAACTATTATCGATGATACCACCGGTAAAGAAGTCAAATTGCCGCTATACACGCCCACCGCCGGTCCCAAGGTGATTGATATCGGTAAGCTCTACAAGGAGCTGGGTTATTTCACCTATGATCCCGGTTTTATGTCCACCGCCAGTTGCTCGAGCGCGATTACCTTCCTCGATGGTGACAAGGGCGTATTGCAATACCGCGGTTACCCGATCGATCAACTCGCCGAGCTGAGCTCCTACCTCGAAGTCTGCTTTTTATTGCTGACCAACCGCTTGCCTAAAAAAGAAGAACTTGAGGAATTCGAATCTACCGTCACCAATCACACCATGCTGCACGAGGCGATGATACGGTTTTTTAGTGGCTTCAGACGTGACGCCCACCCGATGGCCATCATGGTTGGAGTAGTTGGCGCGCTCGCGGCGTTCTACCACGATCACATGGATATTCATAACGAAGAGCATCGTATGATCACGGCCTATCGCTTGGTTGCGAAGATGCCGACCATTGCCGCGATGAGCTATCGCTATGCCAACGGCAAGCCCTTCGTTTATCCGAAAAATCATCTCAGCTACACCGAGAATTTTCTCTACATGATGTTCTCGATGCCGTCCGAAGACTATACGCCCGACCCGTTGCTGGCCAAGGCGCTCGACCTGATCATGATCTTACATGCCGATCACGAGCAAAACGCGTCAACCTCGACGGTACGCCTGGCCGGTAGTTCGGACGCAAATCCCTTTGCCGCAGTCGCGTCCGGAATTGCCGCATTGTGGGGCCCCGCGCACGGCGGCGCTAACGAAGCAGTAGTGCGCATGCTGATCAATATCAACGATTCGGGCAAACCGTTGCAGGCGTTCGTTGATCGCGCCAAGGACAAGAATGACCCGTTCCGCCTGATGGGCTTCGGCCACCGGGTTTACAAGAGTTACGATCCACGCGCCAAGTTGATTCGCGAAATCTGTCATGAATTACTGAATGACATGGATGCCACCGATGAGCAGCAGAAATTGCTCGACACCGCGATGGCGCTGGAAAAGGTCGCGCTCGAAGACGAGTACTTCGTGCAGCGCAACCTGTACCCGAACGTCGATTTTTACTCGGGTATTATTTTCCTTGCAATGGGCATCCCGATGAACATGTTCACCGTTATATTCGCGATGGCACGCACCATCGGCTGGATTTCGCAATGGAATGAAATGATGACGGACTCCGAGGCGAAAATAGGGCGTCCGCGCCAGCTCTACAACGGTGCGATCGACCTGGATTACGTACCGATTGATAAACGCTGAAACGATGCCACTTATTAGTATCTATTGACCAAAGAGAATACCGAAATGCTACAGGCATACCGCGAACACGTTGATGAACGCGCCAAACTGGGGATCCCTCCCGAGCCGCTGGATGCGCAGCAAACCGCCGCACTGGTAGAATTGATCAAGAATCCTCCCGCCGGCGAAGAAAATTACCTGCTCGAATTGCTGACTCAGCATGTACCGGCCGGCGTCGATGAAGCGGCTTATGTCAAGGCAGGATTTCTCGCGGCGATTACCCGCGGTGAGGCATCGACCTCGTTAATCGATAAGGTCAGGGCGGTCGAAATTCTCGGTACCATGCTTGGCGGCTATAACATCGAACCGTTGATAACCTGTCTCGACGATGACGAGACCGCGCCCGCTGCGGTCAAGGCGTTGGCGCATACTCTGCTGGTGTTCGATGCCTTCCATGATGTTGTTGACAAATCCGAGGCGGGAAATGCCTATGCCAAACAGGTGCTCGAATCCTGGGCCAACGCCGAATGGTTTACCTCGAGACCTGGGCTCGCCGACAAGATCACCGTCTCGGTGTTCAAGGTTCCCGGCGAAACCAACACCGACGATTTGTCCCCGGCGCAGGACGCCTGGTCGCGGCCCGATATTCCGTTGCATGCCAACGCCATGCTGAAAAATCCGCGTGAAGGTCTGACCGACAAGCCGCTCGAAAAAATTGCCGAGCTCAAAGCCCTGGGTCATCCGATCGCCTATGTCGGCGATGTCGTCGGTACTGGCTCGTCGCGTAAATCGGCAACCAACTCGGTGCTATGGCACATGGGTGATGACATTCCGTTCATCCCGAACAAGCGCAATGGCGGTTATTGCTTCGGTAGCAAGATCGCGCCGATTTTCTTCAACACCATGGAAGATGCCGGTGCGTTACCGATCGAAATGGATGTCAGCCTGATGGAAATGGGCGATGTTATCGATATCTATCCGTTCGCGGGCAAGGTCACGCGTCACGACAGCGACGAAGTAGTTGCAGAGTTTGAGCTCAGTACCAACGTGCTCCAGGATGAAGTGCAGGCCGGTGGCCGAATTCCGCTGATTATCGGACGCGGTTTGACCGAGCGTGCGCGCAAGGCGCTGGGTCTTGGCGAAACCGATTTGTTTGAAAAACCGCAGGTTCCCGAAGACAGTGGCAAGGGCTACACGCTGGCGCAGAAGATGGTTGGCAAGGCCTGTGGCTTGCCCGGGGTACGCGCGGGCATGTACTGCGAACCGAAGATGACCACGGTCGGCTCGCAGGACACCACCGGGCCGATGACGCGCGATGAATTAAAAGATCTGGCCTGCCTCGGCTTCTCCGCCGACCTGGTGATGCAGTCTTTCTGCCATACCGCGCCCTACCCAAAGCCGGTGGACGTGGTAACCCATCACACCCTGCCTGACTTCATGCAAAATCGTGGCGGTATTTCGTTGCGCCCGGGTGATGGCGTTATCCATTCGTGGATGAACCGTATGCTGCTGCCCGATACCGTCGGTACCGGCGGCGACTCGCATACCCGTTTTCCGATCGGCATTTCGTTTCCGGCGGGTTCCGGACTGGTTGCCTTTGCGGCTGCAACCGGCGTGATGCCACTCGACATGCCGGAATCGGTGCTGGTACGCTTTAAAGGCGAGATGCAACCGGGTATCACCTTGCGTGACCTGGTCAACGCGATTCCTTATGCCGCGATTCAGCGTGGCTTGTTGACGGTCGAGAAAAAAGGCAAGAAGAATGTCTTTTCAGGTCGTGTACTGGAGATCGAAGGCCTGCCGCAGCTCAAGGTCGAACAGGCCTTCGAATTGTCCGACGCCTCGGCCGAACGTTCCGCCTCGGGTTGCACTGTCAAGCTCGACAAGGAACCGATCATCGAGTACATGAATTCCAACATTACGATGTTCAAATGGATGGTCAACGAGGGCTACGGCGACGTGCGTACGATTACGCGGCGCATCGAAGAAATGGAAGCATGGCTCGCCAATCCAGAATTACTGGAAGCTGATGCCGATGCCGAGTATGCCGAGATTATCGAAATCGATCTCGCCGAAATCACCGAACCGCTACTGGCCTGCCCCAACGACCCGGATGACATCAAGCCGTTGGCGGATGTCGCAGGCAGAAAAATCGACGAAGTCTTCATCGGTTCCTGCATGACCAACATCGGCCATTTTCGCGCCGCCGGCAAGCTGCTCGATAAACTCACCGATCCCGTTGTCACCCGCCTGTGGATTGCACCACCAACCAAGATGGACGAAGCGCAGTTAACCGCCGAGGGTTACTACAATATTTTTGGTCGCTCGGGCGCGCGTACCGAAATGCCAGGCTGTTCGCTGTGCATGGGTAACCAGGCCAGGGTTGCGGAAAATTCGACCGTGGTTTCGACCTCGACGCGTAATTTCCCGAATCGTCTCGGTAAAGACGCCGATGTTTTCCTGGCTTCCGCGGAGCTTGCCGCAGTTTCCTCGATCCTCGGCAAGATCCCGACCATGGACGAGTACATGCAGTATGCCAACGATATCAATACCATGGCCGAGGATGTCTACCGTTACCTCAACTTCAACGAAATGGAAAACTACACCGCAGCGGCCAACACCGCCTTCCCGGTCAAAGTCGCCTAATCATTTATACCAGCTTTAGGCCGACACTTACTGCATCCAAGGCAGCCGTTGAAACCCCTTGTGACTGACCGGGTGGCCTGCGGCTTCCTGAAAAAGCTTTGTTTTTCAAGGGCAAGGCGAGACTCGGCGTCCCTGCCTCGACTCGCCACAGGCCGCATCCCTGCGGCCTGACCCTCAAAAAACAAAGCTTTTTCAGCCCCCGGTCTTTACGTCACAAGGGGTTTCAACGGCTGCCTCTATAGCATTCGTTTAATTGGAAATGTGAGGCCTCGATATCGAGGTCCAGAATTACTTGAAGGTGTGGGCGCTGGGCTTTGTTTGCAGGACGCTGCGCAACAGGGATGTTGCGCGCGAGCCTACATGGATGTATTCACGGCGTTCCTGCAAACAAAGCCCAATGACCACGCCGTTCGCAGGAATGTCGAGAATTGTTTTTACCAGGGCAGGGAGAAGGTTTTGACGTTGGTGTAGGAGTTCATCGCTTCGATGACGCCTTCCTTGTAGCCAAGACCGGAATCCTTGATGCCACCGAACGGTGACATTTCGATACGGTAGCCAGGCACTTCCCAGATATTGACGGTACCGGTTTCGAGCTCATTGATGAAACGGATAATGTCGTCCATGCGATTGGTGCAGACCCCTGACGATAATCCGAATGCAGTCGAGTTGGCGACTTCGATGGCGTGGTCGATATCGCGCACGCGGATGATCGGAATCGGCGGGCCGAAGGTTTCTTCGCGCACCAGCTCGCAGTCAAAGGGCACGTGATCGAGCACGGTCGGTGAATAAACCGCGCCCTTGCGGTCATTGCCGTAAAGTAGCGTGGCGCCTTTTTCGATTGCGTCGTTGACGCGGTTCTGGAACAGGATTGCGGCGTCCTCGTTGATTACGGTACCGACATCGGTCTCCGGATCCATCGGGTCGCCGTATTTCAATTTCGCCGCTTTCTCCGCCACCAGCGCGGCGAATTCGTCGGCGACCGAATCGATGCACAACACGCGTTTGACTGCGGTGCAGCGCTGCCCGGAATTCTTGGTGCCACCGGCGACGGCGAGTTCTGCTGCCTTGTCGAGATCGGCATCGTCCATGACGATCAGCGGTGCATTGCCGCCCAGCTCGAGTATGGTGCGGCGGTAACCGGCGGTCTCTGCAATGTATTTGCCGACCGGTACACTGCCGGTGAATGAAATCAGGTCGATATTCTTATTGGTCAGCATCTCGTCGCCCATGTCTTCGGGCAAACCGGTGACGATCGATAGCATTTCCGGCGGCAACCCGGCCTCGTAACAAATGTCCGCCAGCACCAGTGCGGTCAGAGGGGTTTGCTCGGTCGGTTTACCGACCATGCAGTTATTGGTCGCGATCGACGGTGCGATCTTGTGCGAAATCATGTTGAGCGGGTGGTTGAACGGCGTGATTGCCGAAATCGCACCCAGCAATGGATCGCGCTGGGTAAAAATCTTGCGCTGCTTGCCATGCGGCGTCAGGTCGCAGGAAAATACCTGGCTGTCATCGTTGATACACAGCTGCCCCGCCAGGCTGTACACGTCGAAGGCGCGTCCGGCTTCGTAGAGACTGTCTTTTTTACTAAGGCCGCATTCGGCGGTAATCAAATCGGAAAGCTCATGCTTACGTTCGACGATGATTTCGGCGATCCGCATCAGGATCTGCTGTCGCTCGTAACGGGTCAATTTGGGCCTGTAATTAGCGGCGATTTCGAAAGCACCGGCAATCTGTGCGCGACTGGCGCGCGGCACGGTGCCGACGACTTCGCCATTGTAGGGATTGAGAACCTCGATATTTTTACCGGTGTCGCCATCGACCAGTTCACCGGCGATGCGCATTTTTTCGTGTCTGACAGTCATAACTGATTTCCGAGTTAGTTGGCTGGCTCAGTGGCGAGCGTAATTGAGTGCGACGTTGAAGGCGTCGTAGTTGTGCAATTGGCGTCCCTGGTCGAGCCCGCTCACCGGCTGGCTGATGATCAGTGGAACCACCTGCTCGGTAACGCCACCATGCGAGCGCAGCGGTACGTCGAGTCCCGACAGGTCGTGACGCTCGGCAGTGGTACCGATGACAATATGCTTGCCCGAGACCAGGATCAGGTCACCCATGCGGTCGGGCGCCAGCTCGAAGCGCTCGCAACCCTCGCGGTTGCCGTAGACGGCATCGATACCGTCGAGGTCAGCAAGCTGCATTTTCAACTGGTCGACATCGGCGCCATCGGGCAGGTACACCGTTGCATAGGAACCCAGCGCGCCGTGATGCACGACGTATGGGTCGGTAATCGGCAGGATAACGCGTGCCGCGCCCGGTGATAGCAGGCGGTCCATTTCATCCTGCAGGTAAATGATATTGGGCTCGCCGGCGGCATCGTGCTTGGCGTTCATGCCGTGATCGGCGGTTAACGCAATCACTGCGCCGAGTGCGTCGAGCTCGGCCCAGTACTTGTCCATCATCGCGTAAAACGAGTTGGCGCCATCGCTGCCCGGGGCAAACTTGTGCTGGATATAGTCGGTGGTCGACAGGTACATCAGGTCGGGGCGTTGCGTTTCCATCAGCTTGACGCCAGCGGCGAAGATGAACTCGGAAAGCTCGGCGCTGTACACTGAAGGCACTTCCATGCCGACCATGTCGAGCACGTTGTCGATACCGTTTTCCTCGAGGCTGACCTGGTCCGATTTTTCCGATGAAAAGCAGATCGCGCCAGCCTCGCCGAAGCTGAGTTCGTTGCCGAGCAGGCGGCGTAGCTTGTCCTTGGCGGTAATGATCGCTATTTTCGCACCGGCGTCCTGGAATGCCTTGAAAATTGTCGGTGTACGCAACAGTTCGGGTTCGTTCATCATGACTTCGCGGTCGTTAGCCTTGTCATAATAAAAATTTCCGCAGATTCCGTGCACTACCGGCGGCACACCGGTGACGATCGAAATATTGTTCGGGTTGGTGAAACTCGGCACCACGCAGTTGGCGCGCAGGTCGCTGCCCTGGTTGGAGACCACTTTTTGCATCCACGGCATCACCCCTGCCGCAATCGCCTGCTCGATGTAATCCGGTTCCGATCCATCGATGCAAACCACTACGACGGGTTTGCTGGGCCATTGATAGTCGCGTCCATTGACGCTAACACTGGTTTTTTGCGAGTTCATATTCAATCCATCATGTTTGATTCAGGATGCACAATAACCAGTTTGTTGCATCAGGTTAAATCGATATTACATATGCTATCTATCGATCTAGCCTATAGATCTGGGGAGGCTACTAGCTAGAATCTTTCTGGCTGGCGTTAACCATCTCGAGAAACGCATCGTTGACGCGCAGACTGCGCATTTCCTGCAGGCAGACGACATACTCGGCATGCGCCAGTTCGGCGTTGCTAACCGGTAACGCGCGCAGCCTGGAGTCAGCGACCAGTTCGTTCTCGGCAACAATACCGACTCCAAAACCGGCCGCGACCGCTTCACGCACGCCCTCTCGCCCGCTAATCTCCATGACATCGGGTAACAGCTGTCCAGCCTGCGCAACCGCCTCTTCGAATATCGAGCGTGTAAGCGAGCCTTTCTCGCGCAGCACGATGCGTTGCATGACCAGTTCCTCGATCGTCACCGAGCGCCGTTCGGCCCAGTCGTGGTCCTGGTTGACGAACACCACCAGCCTGCCGGGCGGCAATGGTATCGAGTAGAGGCGTTCATCTTCCTGCGGGATGTTAGGCATAAAAGCCACGTCGCAGCTGCGTGATACGATCCAGGACATCAGTTGTTGCGAGTTGCCGTACTGGATCGAAATCTGGATGCCGGGATACAGCCGCTGAAACTGCGCCAATAGCGGGGTTGCGATATAGGGCGAATCGGCGCCGACGCGCAGCAATCCCGAAGTCAGCGCGCGTGCCGATTGCAGTAAATGTTCGACTTCTTCTTCGTGCCGAAATATGAGCCGCGTAATACTGAATGCGGATTTGCCGATATCGGTCAGCTCGATGCGTCGACCGTGGCGTATGAACAGCCTGGTACCGTAACGTTCCTCGAGTTCCTTGACCTGGCCGGATAGTGTTGGCTGGGTAATATTCAGCATTTCCGAGGCGCGCGTGAAGCTGCCGTGCGTGGCAACCGCGTGGAACGAGCGTAGGTGGGCGTGTGATATTGGCATAACCTATTTGAAGCATCAGTTATATCGATTTGATGAATAGTATTCATCGGCGGTATAAATGGCAACCACTCAACCGCTGAACAGGCTAACCCATGACCGACAAACCCAACGATATTTCCAGCACGCCGAGTGGCGACCCCTGGTTGCTAACCCCGGGCCCGCTGACCACATCGCTCAGCGTCAAGCAGGCGATGCTGCATGATTATGGCTCGCGCGACGCGACTTTCATCGATTTGAACGCACGTATTCTCGAACGCCTGGTGGACATCGTCCACGGGCAGGGCACCCATGTCAGCGTACCGCTGCAGGGCAGTGGCACTTTTGTCGTCGAAGCAATGATCGGTAATTTCGTGCCCGCCGATGGTAAGCTGCTGGTGTTAATCAATGGCGCCTACGGCAAACGGATTGCGAAGATCTGTGATTACTACCAGCGTGACTACCTGGTGCAAGAGTCAGCCGAAGACGTGCCGGTCGATACCGATCAGCTCGACGCGACCCTCGACGCAAACCCGGATATCGGTCACGTGGTCGTGGTGCATTGCGAAACCACGTCGGGAATCCTGAACCCGATTGCCGAGGTTGCGCAAATCGTCGCTCGCCACGGGCGCAGCCTGCTGATCGATTCGATGAGCGCCTTCGGCGCGTTGCCGCTCGATGCGCGGGAAATCGAGTTCGACGCAGTGGTGGCATCGAGTAACAAGTGCCTCGAGGGCGCGCCGGGCATGGGTTTTTGTGTCGCGCGTGAAACTGCACTCGAGCGCACCGAGGGCAATTCACCATCATTAGTTCTCGATCTTTACGATCAATGGCGTGCAATGCAGAAAAACCGGCAATGGCGATTCACGCCGCCGACTCACGTACTGCTCGCCTTCGACCAGGCGCTCAGCGAGTACGAGGCCGAAGGCGGCGTCGCGGGCCGGGGTGGACGTTACCGCGCCAATTGCGATCTACTGGTTGACGGCATGCGTGCAATGGGATTCAAAACCCTGCTGCCCGATGAACTGCAGGCGCCGATCATCATCACTTTTCATATGCCGACCAATCCTGAATTCGACTTTGATGCATTTTATGATGGCCTCAAGGATCGCGGCTATGTTATATATCCGGGCAAGTTAACCGTGGCCGACAGTTTCCGCATGGGTTGTATCGGTCGCCTCGGTGCCGAACAGATAGAAGGCGCGCTCGATGCGGTGGCGCAACTGTTATCGCAGTTTGGGATCGACAAGATTAAATAGCCAGGAGAGGTCTTTCATGTCTGCGCAAATTCCAGAACGTGCCAGTGCAGTTGTCATCGGCGGCGGCGTTATCGGTTCCAGCGTCACCTACCATTTAGCCAAACTGGGCTGGACCGACGTGGTGCAGATCGAGCGCAACCAGTTCAGCTGCGGCACCACCTGGCACGCGGCCGGACTGGTCGGCACCATGCGTGCCAACGAATCGCAGGCGCGGTTATGCGAGTACTCGATGGCGGTGTTGACCGAGCTCGAGGCTGAAACCGGCCAGTCAACCGGATTCAAGCAGGTTGGTTCGTTGTCGATTGCGCACAGCGAGGCGCGTTTCGAGGAATTGAAACGCGTCGCGGCGATGAACAACGCGTTCGGCGTGACCCGGGTCGATATGATTACCCCGGAGGAAGTAAAGGCGCTTTACCCCTACCTCGAGACCGGTGATTTGCTGGGCGCCAGCTGGGTCCCACAGGATGGTACCGCGAGCCCGGTTGATGTCACCCAGGCTTTTGTCAAGGGTGCGCGCGGGCGTGGTGCACTATGCCTGGAAGGTGTGCGCGCCATCGGAATAAGCAAGGACAATGGACGCGTTACCGGTGTCATTACCGACCAGGGTGAAATCAAGGCCGATTACGTGGTCAACTGCGGTGGCCTGTGGGGGCGCGAAATCGGACGTATGGCCGGGGTCAATGTACCGCTGCACGCCTGCGAACATTATTACGCACATACCGAAAAGCTTGACGATTTGCCGGGCGATCTGCCGGTGATGCGCGATCACGATAAGTGCGCTTACTACCGCGAAGATGCCGGCAGCCTGCTGATCGGCGCGTTTGAGCCGAACGCGGTTCCATGGGGACAAAACGGTATTCCACTCGATTTTGCCTTCGAAGAGTTGGAAGGCCACCTCGATGAACAATTCATGCCGGTGCTCGAAAACGCGATGTACCGCGTGCCGATGCTGCAGGATGTCGGCTGGCGCAGTTTTTTCTGCGGCCCGGAAAGTTTTACCCCGGACGACCAGTTTCACATGGGTGAGGCGCCCGAGTTAAAGAACTTTTACGTCGCCTGCGGGCTCAACTCGGTCGGTGTTCAGACCTCCGGCGGTCTCGGCCGTGCGCTTGCCGACTGGATGCACCTTGGACACGCACCGATGGATTTATGGGGCAACGATATTCGTCGCATGTTCCCGTTCCAGTCGACACAGAAATATATCCAGCATCGTGTCACCGAAACCCTGGGACTGCTTTATGACAACCATTACCCTTACAAGCAAATGGAAACTTCACGCGACCTGCGTCATTCGCCGCTGCATGAAAGGCTGGTCGAGCATAATGCCTGCTTCGGCGAGGCGGCCGGCTGGGAGCGCCCCAACTGGTTTGCTCCCGACGGTGTCGAGCCCAAATACGAGTATAGTTTCGGCAAGCAAAACTGGTTCGAACACAGCGCCGCTGAGCACAAGGCAGCGCGGGAAAAGGTTGTGTTGTTCGATCAAAGCTCCTTTTCCAAGTACCTGGTGCAGGGACGCGACGCGGTAAGGGTATTGCAGCGAGTTTCGAGCGCCAATGTCGACGTGGCGCCCGGACGCATGGTTTACACGCACTGGTTGAACGAACGCGGCGGGATCGAGGCTGACCTGACCGTAACACGCATCGCCGAGGATCAGTTCTGGGTCATCAGCGGGGCGGCGCAAACCATCAAGGACTTGCACTGGTTGCAATCGCATATCGGGGAAGACGAATTCTGCTGCGTCAGCGATATCACCAACACCTGGGCGATGCTCGGCGTAATGGGTCCCGGCAGCCGCGAGCTACTGACCGAAACTCTGAATCACGACATGACCACCGAATCCTTTCCGTTCGGTTCGTTCCAGGCGGTTGAGCTTGGCATGGCCCGCGCTTATGCTGGCCGTGTCTCCTATGTCGGTGAGCTCGGTTGGGAGCTTTATGTGCCGGTCGACCAGGCACGCCATGGTTTCGACTTCCTGTGGCAAAAGGGCGAGAACCACGGCTTGAAACTCGCCGGCATGCACGCGCTGAATTCCTGTCGTATCGAAAAGAAATTCATCCACTACGGGCATGATATCGCCGAGGTGGACACGCCACTCGAGTGCGGCATGGGCTTTGTTTGCGCGTTTGACAAGGATATCCCGTTCATCGGTCGCGACGCGATCCTGAAACAGAAAGAAACCAACGGTTTCATGTACAAGCGCCTGGTTCAATTCCTGCTACAGGATCCCGAGGCAATGCTGTATCACCACGAACCGATTTTGCGTGATGGCGTTATCGTCGGGCACTTGACCTCGGGTGACTACGGTCATACGCTCGGTGGTGCGGTTGGCCTCGGTTACATCGAGGTCGAGGAAGAAATCACCAAGGATTATATCGACTCGGGACATTTTGAAATTGATGTCGGCGGTTATCACGTCACCGCGAAGGCTTCCCTAAGTGCGATGTATGATCCCAAAGCCGAGCGCATGAGAGGCTGAGCCCAGTCCACGAAGTTTCAAATCAGGAGGGATTGAACTGCACTCCAGATATTTTTGGTTGCGCTACGGTATGCAAATCGAAACCGTTGTGGAGCGAATTAGGGTGACATAAATTGGAAAAGTGCCAGGCGGCTGCCATACACCAAAATCCGAGAACAGAAAATGTCCATAACCGATAAACAATCACCCGAACGCTCCGAAGGCGACGTCAACCTGTCGCCACGCCGATCGGCATGGGCGCAGAGCCACCTGGACGAAAAAACCGAGGCAATGCTTGCCGAGGACGCCAAATTTTTTCTGCACCAGTCGCTATCGACGCCCTGTCTGAATGCAATCCAGGCTAGCGAGGGGATTTACCTCGAAGATGTCCAGGGCAGAAAAATCATGGACTTTCACGGTAACAGCGTACACCAGGTCGGCCATGGCCACCCGCGTGTAATAGCGGCGATCAAGGCACAGCTCGATACCATGCCCTTTTGTCCGCGACGCTATACCAATCAGGTCGCCATCGACCTGGCGCGACGCCTGGTCGAACTGGCGCCTGGTAAACTCAGCAAGGTACTGTTCGCACCCGGTGGTACCTCGGCAATCGGCATGGCCCTGAAACTGGCACGATACGCCACCGGGCGGCACAAGACCGTATCCATGTGGGACAGTTTTCACGGCGCCTCGCTGGATGCAATTTCGATTGGTGGCGAGGCCCTGTTTCGAAAGGACGTCGGCCCGTTATTGCCGGGTACCGAACATATTCCGCCGCCGACCCGCGGTAAATGCCTGTTTAACTGTGAAGACGAACAGCACAGTGGCTGCCTCGAATACCTCGAATACCTGTTCGATATGCAGGGTGACGTCGCCGCGCTGATCGCCGAGCCGATGCGCTGGACCACGGTCGAACCACCACCGCCCGGTTACTGGAAAAAAGTCCGCGAAATCTGTGATCGTCATGGCGTCTTGCTGATTTTCGATGAAATTCCGTCGGCGTTGGGGCGCACCGGAAAAATGTTCGTTTGCGAACACTTCGACGTTGTGCCCGATATGCTGGTAATCGGCAAGGGCTTCGGCGGTGGAGTGTTTCCGATGGCTGCCTTGATCACGACCGCGGCGCTCGACATCGTCGGCGACCGTGCACTCGGGCATTATACCCATGAAAAAAGCTCGGTCGGTTGCGCCGCCGCCCTCGCGACACTGGACTGTCTGCAACAAGATGGTTTGATCGAAAATTCAATCGAACTGGGCAGGCATGCACTCGCAAGACTGCAGTCGATGCAAAATAAACTGCCGATTATTCACGAGGTGCGTGGCCTGGGACTGCATCTGGGAGTTGAGTTACGCCGCAATGGCAAAGCCGCCAGCGATGAGGCCGATACTGTGCTCTACCATTCGCTGTCGCAGGGTCTCAGTTACAAGGTTGGTGGCGGTTGCGTGTTGACATTGTGCCCGCCGATGACGATTACGAAGCAGGCACTGGATCAGGCGTTGGACATCGTCGAAGCCGGCATCAAATCACTTGCTTGATACAGTGAAATCTACTTTGAAAAGGATTTAATTAATCAATCACCTTACCCTTAGTTGAGCAGTGGGCCGACGACGAGTAGTTTTCAGATGTCGTTCGTAGGCCTGCACCTCGATATCGATGCGCGCTTTGGACCATCCCAGGTCGTGGGCTGCAGCCTCGGCAACGGGACGCGCCAGCCCCAGCCCCTGATCGCTGGACCAGCCGGCACCGAGCCGGCGCATCAGCAAATCGGCCAGGCTACCCGGTTGTTCGTCGCGCGCACAGCGCTTGACCGCTGCCGTGCTGACGCTGAAAGCATCGCTCTCGATCCGGGGGGCGTTTTGCTCGCCGCTGGTATCAACCCGATGATAATTTAGATCCTGTGCTGAACCCGACGGAGCGATATGGCTCAAAACCGCTCGCAGCAGCCGTTTTCCCACGCGCCGATGGGTTATGATCGGTCCGCCAGTCAGCGCCAGCATGCCGGGCAAACCGTCGTCGGCCAGGTCATGAATCTTGATTTCACGGCTCCCCAGCGGCTCTTCGGGTTCTCGCGTCAGCGGATTGACCCCGGCCCAGCTGAACAGGATATCGTCACGCGTGATCGCCAGTTGCGGCAAGCAGCGATTTGTTTCAGCAATCATCCAGTCAATTTCCCGATCTGTGGCCGATACATCCGCGGCATTCCTATACGTTGGATCGTCATTAACAGGTGTGCGCGTGAGGCCGATGTAATGCATGCCGTTCGATGGCAGGCAATAAAGCGGCTGGTCGAGACTGTTAAAGGCGAACACGCCCCAGTCAGCGAATTCATCCGGCAAGCGAACGGCAATGTGAATGCCCTTGATGCCGGCGCATTTGGGCTCGACCGTAATTCCTGTACTGCCAATAATATCGTCGACCCAGGCGCCAGCGAGATTAAGCACCAGGTCGGCCGTCACCTGAGCCTTTTCACCGTTGATCGATGCCCCTGATGGCCCATTATGTGGCGTCGAACACAGCGACAACCGCCAATGGCTTTTCGACTCTAATCGTTCCAGGCCCTCGACCCGCGTGTAATTATTAATCTGCGCCCCCAGGCAACGCGCGTCGAACAGCGCATCGAGTGCGATTCTTTCCGGCCAGTCGAACAGGTACTCGTGAAACACCGCAACGTTCTTCAGCCGGTCGGGATCACGCAGCCAGGGAGCGATGGGAACCTGGTCTAACTGTTTACGATTATAACGCCGATAATCGAGCGGCACGCCGGTCGGGCTCATCATGCGCAACACCGCAAACGCCGCATCCAGTTGCCACGGTGCATAAGCGTCGTCCGTATAAATCGGCAGACAAAAATTAATCGACCTCAGCTGGTCGGGGATAGTGCGAACGATCTCATCGCGCGCCTGCATATCGGCACGAACCGTGCCCAGCGTGCGAGCCAGGCGATCGGGCCGCAGCAATGTCGCCCACAAATTCGAGCCGGTCGCCAGGTGGCGCAGCCCGCAATGCAACAGGCGGCTCGAGCGGCTGGTCGCGCCATTGGCGAAATCCCCCTGGTCTACGACCAGCACCTTGTAACCGGCGGCGCTCAAATGTTGCGCCGCGCTGGCGCCGTTGATACCTGCACCGATAATCGCCACGTCAAAATGTAGCCCATCAAGCATGCCGACGGAAGCTGTGGTCATTTTCCTGGAATCTATTTAGTCATCCCCGCGAAAGCGGGGATCTTACAATGAGCCATATTTACAAGATCCCCGCTTTCGCGGGGATGACTAGCAAAGCGGGAATGACGTCCATATATTTTAAGTCCCGCGCCAGGCCTGGGTTCGGCGCACCAGATTGCGCGAGACGAACTGGTGAATCAGGCGCGCACCGACATTGGTATAGAAAATCATCATGCCCATCGCCGCGGCCGGGGCAACGTCGCCGGCATCATCCATGTTGAGTACCGCGACCGAGGCCAGCGTGGTGTCCGGTGAATACAGGAAAATGACAGCCGACACCGTCGTCATCGCGTTGACGAACAGGTAGATCGATATATCCAGGATCGACGGCAGGCATACCGGGACCGTCACTTTCGAAAGCACCTTGTGGAATGGCTGTTTCAGCGAAGCGGCCACCGACTCGAATTCCCGGTCCATCTGTTTCAGCGCGGTCACTGCGGTCAGGTGCGATACCGTATAAAAGTGAGTGACGGTGCAGATCACCATGATCGCCAGCGTTCCGTAAATTCCGTTTAACGGGTTATCCGGATTGTTGAAGAAAAAGATGTACGCGAGGCCGAGCACCATGCCGGGGATCGCCATCGGCATCATCGCGAGAAACTGGAAGGACGAGCGCGTGGCAAAAAATCCGTTGGTTTTTTCGACCATGTAGGCGCCGACGAATACCACTATGGTGCCGGCCAGCGCAGTGTACAGGCCGAGTTGAATCGAGTTGATGTAGGAATCCCAGCCACCGCCGTCCATGACTTTGAAATTATAGTTGACCAGGCTCAGACTCAGATTGTAAGGCCAGAACTTGATCAGTGCGGCGTACTGGCAGACGGCGATCAGGCCGACGATAAAAATCGCAACCAGTGTGCAGTAGCCGAGACATATGCGGTCAAATTGTTTGTGCGGTTTGGGCGAGAAGGGTACCGAGCGTGCCGACAATTGAGCGACCTGTTTCTTTTGCACGTAGCGGTCGATGCTGAAAGCAAGCAACGCCGGGATCAGCAACACAACCGATACCACTGCGCCCATCTCGAAGTTTTGCTGGCCGATGACCTGCTTGTAAATATCGACCGCGAGCATGTTGTATTGCCCGCCGATGACCTTGGGCAGGCCAAAATCGGTAATCACCAGGTTGAATACGACGAACGCAGCCGATATCAGGCCGTAGCGTGCGCCCGGAATGGTTACGGTCCAGAAAGTTCTCCAGCGTGAAGTACGCAGTGCGGTCGCTGCTTCGTACAGGCGCCCGTCGGATATAGCGAGCGCGGTGGTGATGATGATCAAGGCGTGCGGAAAGGTGAAAAACACTGACCCGATGACAATACCGATGGGCCCGTAAATCGACTCGCCGAACAACAAGCCCTTGATCATGCCCTGGTTGCCGAATAAGTAAACCAGCGCAATTCCGGGTAGTAGCGAAGGTACCAGGATCGGAATCATCGCGATCAGTCTGAACAGTCCCTTGAAACGCATCGTGCTACGGTTGATCGCATAGGCGAAACCAAACGCGAGACTGACTGTAATGATGGTACTCAAAAACGCTATAAATAACGAGTTTTCGATCGAGCGAAACAGCGCCGGTGTCGAGAAATAGGTGCGAAAATTGTCGAGCCCGGTGTCGGCCGAGGCACGTATCACGATACGTCTGAAGTCGTTGGAATTGTACTCATGCCAGTCGGTGTCATCGATGCGATCGGTTTTGAACAGAAAAGAAGTATCACCCCGGACCTGCCTGAGCTTGTACAGCGTCGGGCTGCGAAAACTGAAATCGGGGAATAAATCCGTCGGTGCGAGACGGCCGTCAGAACTGGTAACCAGGTCTTCGGGTTTGAACTTCTGAATCTTTTCATTTTGCGCTGCGGCGCTGAATGGTTCACTCCAGCCGTCGCCGGTATTGACCTGAAACTCGAAGTTGGTGAGGTCAAATGCATAAGTGGAAAACGACTTCGATAGCATCGCGTAAAGCGGAAACGCGAGGGTTACTAACAGGTACAGGCTGATGACCAGAATGAAACCGGCCATGATACGGTCGTCCTTGCTGGTTTTGGGTTTGATCAGAGGTGCAGCAGGTGCTGTAGTGGCTGCCGATTGCGTCATGTTAGTCGGCCTTTATGCCTGCTGCAGACGGGAACACCCATAGTCGTTCCGATGGCAGTTTCACCCGGATGGTTGAACCTGCATCGATCTCATGTCTGCGTGCAGCGTTGATCGACATATCCGCTATCAATGAAGCGCCCCCGAGAGCGCTGTTGTTCAACGAAACTCGCCAGAAAGAGCCAAGGAATTCCATCGACTCGACTTCCATTTCAAGGCTGTTTTCCACGTTCGATGTGTCGTTGGAAAAATCCTCGGTTCCCTGAGGTACGATATCTTCCGGGCGAATTGCTGCCACAATCTCGGATTCGGATGCAAGCCCGTGAGCGCGCGATTTGAAGTTCAATTCGCCAATGGTAATGCTGTTCTCGTCGTTGGTGCGACCGCTTACCTGGTTCATTGCACCGATGAAGTCTGCGACGAACAGGGTATCGGGTTCGCGATAGATTTCGGTCGGTGTACCGACCTGTTCGATCACGCCGTGATTCATAACGACGATGCGATCTGCCATGGTCAGCGCTTCTTCCTGGTCATGCGTCACCATGACTGTGGTGACACCGAGCCGCCGTTGCAGGGCCTTCATTTCCTGGCGCAGATGACCACGTACCTTGGCATCGAGTGCGGACAGCGGTTCATCCAGCAACAGCAGCCCGGGGGAGGTTGCCAGCGCGCGTGCCAGGGCGATGCGTTGTTGTTGCCCGCCCGATAATTGCGCCGGGTACTTGGGACCCTGATCGGGAAGCCCAACGAGTTCCAGCAGCTCGGTAACGCGTTTCCCGATGGCCGATTTTTCAAGCCCCTGGTTCTCCAGCCCGAAAGCGATATTGCGTTCGGCGGTCAGATTCGGAAACAGTGCGTAGGACTGAAACACGATGCCGAAATCCCGCTCGTATGGTGGCAGTGCTGAAATGTCGACATCAGCCTGGCGGACGGTACCCGAGGTTTGTATATCGAGACCAGCAATCGCACGCAATAATGTTGTTTTGCCACAGCCCGAGGGACCGAGAAAGCAGACGAACTCGCCCTCATAAACCTCGAGCGATACGCTGTCGAGTGCAACGAAATTGCCGAATTTTTTGGTGAGCCGGTCTATCTGGAGATAGGCGTTCGATCCGGATTTATGCGTGAGCTGGTCTGCCATGATCCTTTACCTGCTGCATCAGTTTCAGCATCTTGATATTAAGTGCCAATATGAGAAACGGCCTGATCTCTTTCGAGACCAGACCGTATTCCAATACCGATACTTACTTGGCGTCAGATTTTGAATCGTAACGCTTCAGCCACTCTGTCAGAATCTTCTTGCGGTTATTGGCAGCCCATTCGAAGTCGTTGTCGATCATCTTGTCCAGCAGGTTTGGCGGAAAGTGCTCCACCGGCTTGGCCACGCCTGGCATGGCGACCACTGCATAACCGGTGTTATACATTTCGTTGGCCTTGCGTGTAATTGACCAGTCAACCAGGGTTTGAGCGGCTTTCTGATTGCTGGTGCCGGCTATGATCGCGGTTGCTTCCATATCCCAGCCCACACCCTCGGCTGGCACGATTATTTCAAGTGGGGCGCCCTGGGCCTTGGACTTGGCGCCGCGGAAGGCGAAGGAAATACCGATCGGAATCTCACCGGCAGCAGCCAGTTTACAGGGCTTGGAGCCGGAATGGGTGTAGCGTGCGATATTCTTGTGCAGGCGGTCCATGAAATCCCAGCCACCCTGCTCCTTACCGAACATCTGCAACCAACTGGAGACGTCTAGGAAGCCGGTGCCTGAGGAGTTCGGATTCGGCATGATCAGGTGACCTTTATACATCGGCTTGAGCAGGTCGGTCCAGGTCTTGGGAGGCTTGAGACCATGCTTGGCGGCTTCGACAGTGTTATAGCAAACCGAGGCAACCCAGGCGTCCATGCCAACCCAGGACGGTACGGCGCCGCTGTCGACGAACTTCTTGTCCAGTTTTTCGACACCTTTGGGCTTATAGGGCTCGAGCATGCCTTCGCTCTTCATCAGTAGCAGCGAAGTCGCCGCCAGGCCCCAGACCACATCAGCCTGCGGGTTGTTTTTCTCCGCGAGTAACTTGGCGGTGACGATACCGGTTGAATCCCGAACCCATTTAATATTAATATCAGGATGGTCTTTGTTAAAAGTTTCGGCATAGCGCGCGAGATCTTCTGCTTCTACAGCGGTGTAAACGGTCAGGTCAACCGCAAGTGTCGACTGACTCATCGCCAGCATCGAGACACCTGCTACACAGGCAGCGAGCGAACTTTTCTTGATCAATTTCTTTAGCATGTTATATCTCCTTCGATTGTTATTGTCGGGACCAGGGAGTCCCCGAATTGATTTTTTATTTTGCAACTACTCCGGTGAAGCCGGGTTTATACCCGGTTGCTCCATCCGGAGACATCGAATGCACACTTTACCCTAATCCGCGCCGGTTAAAAACAGGTTAATTTTTATACAAAATATAGATTGCTTCGATATCTGGATAGCCCTGATTTACAGCCTATACATCGGATTGGTATATTGGTGACCATGAAACCGGCTATCCTGGCGAGCAGGTTAATCCGTAAAATAAACTAAGGAGCGGCTTTTCAATGGCGATAAAAACCACCTGCATTGGTGCTTACCCCAAACCCGAATTCGTCAAACTTCCGGACTGGTTCAATCACCCTGAGGGACCGGATACCGCCGATCCGACCGCGCTCTGGGAAAAGGCGATGACCGATCTTGGACCCGATGCGCCGGATATTATTGCGCGCGGCGTAGCGCAGGCGATCGACGATCAAATCGAATGTGGCATCGATATCCCGACCGACGGTGAAATCTCGCGCGAGAATTACATCCACTACCATTGCCGACACCTGCTCGGCTTCGATTTCGTGCAGCTGACGCGCAAGGAAGTGCGCGGCGGTACTTACGAGGCAAGCCTGCCGACCATCAATGGTCCGGTCTCGGTACGTGACCAGTTCCTGGTGGCGGACTGGCAGCGCGCGCAGGCCAACTGCAAGCGCGCAGTCAAGATCACGATGCCGGGCCCGATGACGATCTCGGACACCAATCACGATGCCTTTTACCATGATCCTCAAAGGCTCGGTCGGGATATTGCCGAGGCCCTGAATGTCGAAGTTCTGGCGCTCGCCGAGGCCGGCTGTGTACATATCCAGATCGACGAACCGCTATTCGCGCGCAAGCCGGCAGCCGCGCTCGATTACGGCTTCGAAAATCTCGAACGTGCGTTTCACGGTTGCCCGAACAACGTACAGCGCACCGTGCACATGTGCTGTGGCTACCCGGACAAGCTCGACCGTGATGATTATCCCAAGGCGGATCCCGATTCGTACCTGCAGATCGCCGATGCGATCGAGTATTCGAGTATCGACGCGGTTTCGTTCGAAGACGCGCATCGCCACAACGATTTATCGCTGCTTGAGCGTTTGCCGACGACCAAGGTTATTTTCGGCGTCGTCGCGATTGCCAAAAGCGAAGTCGAATCGGTCGACGATATCCGCGAACGCCTGGGCCAGGCGCTGCATCACATCGATGCCGATCGCCTGATTGCCGCCCCTGATTGCGGTCTTGGCCTGCTGGGCCGAGATCTCGCCATGGCCAAGCTCAAAAACATGTGCGCCGCCGCCCACTCCTTTTAATCCCGCGGCTCCCAAAGTAGTCCGATACACCCCCCTGCTCGTCCCACAATTCCCTGCTGTCATCCCGCGGCTCGACCGCGGGATCCAGTCAAATGTGGGCGATTGCAACCTGGATACCGCGGTCGAGCCGCGGTATGACACTGAGAGGGACCAGGATCCCGATACTCCCGACCGCCGCTAAGTGGGCCGCATGCGGTCGGGGATGACGGAACTTGCTGGCGCCCTGGCAGCGTGTGTCGAGCGGGTCACATAACACCGGCTGTTTGATTGAATTCGGGTGAATCTAAACTAATCTTAATTGTGACCGATAACTATATATAGAGTTATTGCGGCATATTGGATTTTCGCAACAGGCAGAGGCGCACGGGCCAAATCAATAACCAATAGCGTCATTCTATTGATAAACCGATTTAAATTATGCATCTGAATCAACGTTTTGGCTTGACCATGATTATCGCGACCCTGCTGGTCATGGTTGCGACTGTCTATCTCCTGTTCGACTTTCAGCGTAACAATCGCGAGGATATGGCACGCGCCCAGGGCCTTGAATTAGCACGCCTTTTGAGCGGCATGTCATGGAGTGAGCTGGTACCGCAAGCAGGCAGAAAGGGGCTACTCGCAGTGCTTAAGCAAGGACAAAGCAACCCCGACTTTGCTTATGGCGCGGTGGTTGACATCGATGGCAAGGTCGCAACCGAGGTCACTCGTTCGGACGTCATCGTGCCTGTCGGTGATATTATCAACGAACCAACCGGCTGGTTAGGACAACGTGTTCTCTCCGCGAATGACGCCGCTAGCCAGGTTAAATTTATCGAAACACATGCCCCGGTATTTGACCAGGGTGTGCATATGGGTTTTGTACGGCTTGGATATTTCCGACCCGGTTTCAGTTTCAGCTACTACGAAATGCCATTTCTGGCGTCTGTGATGCTGCCGATATTCCTGCTGGTACCTTTCTTTTACTTCATGCTACGCCGCGAAATCAAACCGCTTAAAGACATCAGCGAGCGATTTGAAAATATAGCCGAGCAGGGAGGTTTAACCCAGATCGAAATGCCTCCAAGCCAGGCATTGAACGATTTCATGGAGCAGGTCAGCGACTACATCGATGCTACCCAAACCCGGATCGAAGTGTTAAACCAGGAACACGAAGATCTGACGATGTCGAGCAAGTTGCTGACCTATAAAAATAATCGCGTCGACGCCATCCTGCAGAATTTTCCCGACGCCATCATGGTGATCGACGAAGCCGGCGAAGTCAGTTACGCCAACGCTAAAGTTGAACGTTTGCTCGGGATTGATGCCGAAGCAATGCTCGGCAAGAAAACCCGCGAGTGGTGCAAAGATCCGCAGATTATCCCGCTACTGACTTTCGGTGACGTCAAATCGAACCTGCAGGCCAACCAGGATACGGTTCAGGTCAGGCTGGATGATAACAGTGAAAAATCTCTACAGTTCAGTGTCTACCCGTTGTTCACGCCAAACAATGAGAGCAAAATCCTGGGCCGCCTGGTAGTTATCTGCGACGTATCCGAGAGCCACGAGATGCGCCAGCGCCAGAACGAATTTATCTCGCATATCTCGCATGAACTAAAAACACCGCTCAGCGTGCTGTCGATGTACAGCGAATCGCTTTTGACCGAGGGCTCCGACGATGAAGCCTACCGCATCGAGGCGGTGAACGTGATTCATGACGAGGTCGAACGGCTGTCGACCCTGATCAATAACCTGCTCGCAATCAACCAATACGAACTCGGTGGGGTCATCGCGCAGCGTAATCATGTGCGCTTACACGAGTTTCTCGAGGATGCGTTTGAAAATATCACCAAGGCCAGGGGTATCAAAGATCTTGAGTTCGACCTCGATATTCCGCGTGAAATGAGCATGGTTTATATCGATAAGGATTTATTCCGAATAGCAGTAAATAACCTGCTGACCAATGCGATCAAGTACAGCAAACCTGGTGGCAAAGTCAGCATGAGCGCCAGTGAAAACGAAGACAGCATCGAAATCGTGGTCAGCGATGAGGGTTATGGCATCGCCGAGACCGATATAAAGCAGATATTTAATAAATTTTTCCGCTCAACGGACAAAAACATCAGAAATCAGACCGGGCATGGCCTGGGCCTGTCGTTGGCGCGCCAGATCGTGTTAATGCACCACGGCGACCTGACCTGTAGCAGTGAACTCGGCAAGGGTAGTCGCTTTGTTATTCAACTGGAGAAGGTTTCGACACAGATTATGGATGCCGCCGCGTCATGAATAAAATTTTAATCGCAGACGATGAACCGCATGTACTGCGGGTACTGAAACTCTCGCTCGAGAAAGAGGGCTACGCGGTGGAAACCTGTGCCAACGGCAAGGAGGCCCTCACCCAGCTCGAACAGCAACATCCCGATATCCTGATTACCGATATCCAGATGCCGCAGATGACCGGCGAGGAATTGTGTCGGCATATCAAGCAGCATATGCCCGAGCGCAAATTCCTGATTTTCGTACTCACCTCGCGCACCGAAATCGAACACCGCGAGTGGTCACGCGATATCAACAATTTACTGTTTCTCGAAAAACCGGTCAGCATCCGCAACCTGTTGGAAAAGATCGAGGGTTACTTTTCTGGAGCATCCGATAGTTGGAGGGCATCCTGATGGCTACCGTGCCTGACAGCAGCGTTCATTTTGATCATTATCTTACCCTGCTGAAGGGTTTTTGCCCGGATGTGCGGGCGATGGTCGTGTTCGATCACGAGCAAAGTTGCATCTGGCAGGGCGACGCCAGTCCCCTTGATCTGGATCAGGTGGTACCCCAGCTGAAGTCATTCCGTGCAGGTGACAGCGATGACGTACGGGTAACACTTGGCGACAACGCTAGCCTCGAGCTGATCAACCTGAGAAACACACACGGGGAAATAGCGCTAACCCTGGGTATCGAGGCCGTGGACAAGACTGTACAAGCGGTGGCGGCGAACCAAAATATTGGCTTGCTGAATGAATTTTTACTGGCTGACTACGAACAAAGCCTGGCGCTCGCGACCAAGGAAGACGAGCTCAACCATATGACCGACGAGCTCACCCGACGTTACGAAGAACTCAACCTGATCTACAAGGCCGAGGACCAGGCGCTCAATATTTACCATGGACGCGAACTGTTGCGACAGCTGGTGATGAATACATCGCGTTTCCTTAACGTCGATATTATTTTTCTCTACATCGCGGGCAAAAATATCGCGATGCATAAATACAAAAACGATAATCCGTTGTTCGAATCGGACAAACTGTTTGACTATCTGCGTGACTCGGTTTACCCGTTACTCGAAACCGATCCGCAGTCCCTCGTCATCAACCATATCGAAGACGCCAGAATGCATAATTTCACCCAGAATACGCCGTACAAACATGTCGTCAGCCCGGTCGTCAACGCCGAAAATCAGGTTATCGGACTGCTCGCGATTGCGAGCCAGAATTTCAGTGTTGATTTCTCCAATAGCGATCGAAACCTGCTCGACGTGATGTCGAAAAAGGCCTCCAAGATCGCCCAGTCCCATTTCGATCCCTTAACTGGGCTTGAAAATAGCAACAGTTTTGAACTCATCATCAAGGATTTGTTAAAACAATCTTCGGGTACAGATGTTAACCACGCCATCGCTAATGTTGACATTGATCGTATGGCGGTGGTGAACGATATCAGCGGACGCGATGTGGGTGATCTGTTGATTAAGAAGGTTGGGCAGAAACTCGCCAGCATGGTGCGCTCGCGCGATGTGGTGGCGCGCATCGGTAGCGACAAGTTCGGAGTGTTACTGGAAAATTGCGATTTGCCGACAGCACAAATCGTCATGAAAAAAATTTCCCATGCGGTCTCTGCCATAGATTTTAAATGGGAGGGCGAGTCACACGAAATCAGCGTCAGTATCGGTATCGCCCCGATCACCGCCGAAACGCAGTCGGTGACCAGCCTCATGAATGCTGCCGAAACTGCGCGTAACGTGAGCAAGGAACGTGGTCGTAACAGCATCCATGTGCTCGATCTGGAAGACAGCAATTTACTGGAGCGCAAGGACCAGATTCGCTGGGTTGGGCTAATTCAGGCAGCGTTGCGCGAAGACCAGTTCATGCTGTATGCGCAATTGATCAAGCCTTTAAAGACAAAAACGGCTAAACCACATTACGAACTACTGTTACGTATGCGGGGTAATGATGGCAGTGTAATTCCACCTGGGAAGTTTCTGCCCGCCGCAGAAAACTTTTACCTGATGTCGAGCATTGATTACTGGGTGATCGGCCAGGCTTTCAGCGAGCTAGCCAAGCATAACCGGGAATCCGGACAGGGATGTGAGGTCTCGATCAACCTGTCGGGACAGTCGCTGAGCGACCCGGTCGGTTTTGCCGCTTATATTGGTAATAAACTCGAGCAACATCAGTTGGACCCTAGTGATATCTGTTTCGAAATTACCGAGTCATCTGCGATCGAAAATATTGATGATGCCCGCTTTTTTATCGATCAGGTAGGAGCTTACGGTTGTCAGTTTTCACTCGACGATTTTGGCACCGGCCTCAGTTCCTTTGCCTACCTCAAAAACCTTAAAGTCAGTTACCTGAAGATCGATGGCAGCTTCGTTACCGACATCGTCACAGACCCGGTCAGCGAGAGCATGGTCTCGGCGATCAACCAGGTGGGGCATGCAATGCAGTTGCAAACGATTGCCGAATTCGTCGAAAACGATGCGATTGCGCAAAAGCTTGTCGACATCGGTGTCGATTATGGACAGGGTTATGGTTTCGGCAAGCCCGTACCATTCGATGAAATCCTATCCTCGCTGCCGAGCTCGAAATCGAAGTCGGCGTAGATAATCGTGTCCGACGCGAATATAGTCAGTATTGAAGAAGGCTTAAGCCCGGGAACGGTCACTAAAAACCGGGTCGGGGCAATGACCCATCTGTTCCCGCGTGGAAATCTGACCGACCCCGAATTGCTGGACGCGTTAAGTGCGGCGGTCGACGAAAGCATTGCCAGCCAGGAAGTACAGTTGATCATCGACATGGTGAGCGTATCCCTGATCGACAGCAAAGCCCTCGAATCCCTGTTTGACCTGCGCCAGGACCTTGCCAGGGCCGGTGGCTGGTTGAAAGTCACCAATGCCAAGCCGCTGATCCGTGACATATTCCTGGTAACCGGCCTGGACCAGGTCATCGATATCGTCAACAGTTTTAATATCGATAAACCCGAGGTGGTCAGGCCTGACACGACCAGCAGCGAGGGTATTCGCATAGGTGATCTGCTGGTTAACAAGGGACTGCTATCCAAGGAAAAAGTCGAAGAGGCGATCGTACTGCAGAAAAAGAGCGGTAAGCGTCTGGGGCAGATTATCGTCAGCAAGGGCTGGGTCAGCGAAGACGTTTTCCTGACCGCACTCGGTGAACAGTTGGGGATTCCCCACATTGTTATGCGCCAGGGACTGGTTGATCACGACGTTTTTACCCAGCTAGAGTTAGAGGTGTCACAAAGACTCAAGGTGGTACCGATGTTCCTGGTGCACGGTGAGCTTACATTGGCGACGTCGGATCCACAGGCCATTGCCAGTTTCAGCGAAATCGAAGAGCGGCTGGACTGCAAGATCCGCCCGGTACTGGTTCGCAAAAGCGACATCGTCAAGAGCCTGAACGAAGCTGGTTCCGGCAGTATCTACGATGCCGAGAATCTCGAGGATCTCGACGACGATTTCGAGTTTATCGACAACACGCCTCCGGATGATTATACCGGAATCGATGAAATGGCAGCGGGTAGCCCGGTCATCAACATGGTGAATTCGATTATTCAACGCGCGGTGCACGACAAGGTCAGCGATATCCACATCGAGCCCTCGCAAAAAAAGTGTCGCGTGCGGTTCCGCATCGACGGTTTGCTGTACGAAGTCATGACGCCGCGTATCGAGCTGCACCCGGCCCTGGTGTCTCGCCTCAAGGTTATGGCCAACCTCGATATCGCCGAACGCCGCATGCCACAGGATGGTCGCATCCAGGTGCATACCCAGGGACGCTCGGTAGACCTGCGCTTCAGCTCCCTGCCCGGGTTACACGGGGAAAAAGTGGTGCTGCGCGTACTCGACAAGAACCAGTCAATTCTCGATATCGAAAAACTCGGTATGCAGGAACCCAATGTCATTACCTACAAGCGCCTGCTGGATCGCAGTTACGGCTTGATCCTCGTCACCGGGCCCACCGGTAGTGGTAAAACCACGAGCCTGTACTCGGCGATTAACTATCTCAACAGCCTCGAAAAAAACATCGTCACCATCGAGGACCCGGTCGAATACCAGCTCGATATCGTCAACCAGAACCCGGTGCGCGAAAATATCGGCCTGAGCTTTGCCAAGATGCTCAAGCACGTACTGCGCCAGGACCCCGACGTGGTCATGGTCGGTGAAATACGTGAACGTGAAACCGCGGAAATCGCGGTGCAGGCGGCCCTGACCGGGCACCTGGTGTTGTCCACGCTGCACACCAACGACAGCATCGGCGCGGTCACGCGCATGATCGACATGGGGGTCGAACCTTACCTGCTGTCCTCGGCCCTGATAGGTGTGGTCGCGCAGCGCCTGGTGCGCTCGATCTGCCCCAATTGCAAGACCGAGTTTCTGGCGAGCCCCGAGATGATCGAGAAATACGGCTGGCAGGACCAGGGCAAGGTGCGCCTGTCCAAGGGCCGCGGCTGTGCCGAATGCTACGATGCCGGCTATCGCGGGCGTATGGGTATCCACGAAATTATCGAAACCAATCCCGAGCTGCAGCGCCTGATCATCGCCAACGCGTCGCGCGATGAACTCACCGATTATCTGAACCAGCACGAGATCAAGCTGTTGTTCGATGATGGTATCGATCGCGTGCGCGAAGGCCAGACCACGATTGAAGAAATCTGGCGCGCGGTCAACAGCTAGGAACCGGGATAAAGCATGGCGATTAACACCAGACAGCACGCGCTCGTGGCACAGGCATCAACCTCGTTGCCCGTGTCAAAACCAAAATTTCAGCTCAAGCAGGCCGTCGGTGACAAGGAACGCCGCTTCTTCACCGAGCAAATGTCTTTACTGCTGGAGACCGGCACCCCGCTACAGCAGAGCCTGCAGGCAATGAAAAAGCAGATTGAAAACCCGGCGATGCTCGAGCTGCTCGATCAACTCATCGACGATATCGCCCAGGGCGTACAGTTTTCGACCGCGCTGGCCAAGCATCCCACGGTTTTCTCCACCACCTATACCAACCTGGTTGCGGCGAGCGAGGAAGGTGGTTTCATGCACGAAGTACTGCAACAGCTGCTGGCCCTGGACGAGAAACGCGAAGAGTTGCGCAAGACCATGGTTTCGGCGCTGTCATACCCGGTATTCCTGCTGGTGTTTGCGTTGGCCGTAGTGGTGTTCGTGCTGGTGGTGGTGTTTCCGAAGTTTGCCGACCTGTTTTCGCAAATCCAGGACCAGTTACCCGTGACCACCAAATTCCTGATGGCCACCAGCAATGTTTTGAAAGATCACTGGATCGAGTTGACCGTTGGGCTGGTGGTGTCGATCGGCGGTTTCAAGTTCTGGTCCGCGACCGAAAACGGCATCCGCAAGCTCGACTGGGCCAAATTGAATTTCCCGCTGCTGCGGCACATTTTCGTCCAACTTTACCTGGTCAATACGATGCGGGTGTTGAGCATGTCGCTCGGCAACGGTGTGGGCATGATGGATTCGCTGCATGCCTGCAAGTTTGTCGTTAAAAACAGCCTGTTCCAGGAATTTATCGGGCAGGTCGAAAACCAGGTCGAAACCGGCAACGGTATCGCCGCGGGCTTTCAGAATACCAGTTTCATTCCGCCGATCGTCGAACAGATGATCAGTACCGGCGAAGAAACCGGAAATTTACCTAAAGTTATGAGCCGCCTGGCCGATTATTTTGAAGGCGAGCTTTCCAGCAAGCTGCAAACCCTGTCGCGACTCGCAGAACCGGTCATGTTGCTGATTATGGGGGGTGTCGTGGGATTGATCGTAAGTTCGCTGATATTGCCGATTTTCAAACTAACCCGGGTCGTTGGGTGAGGAAAATCAATAGTTTATGTTAATTGAATCACGGTTTTCAGCGATGCAGGCAAAAATTTGAAATATCGTGACTATACTCAAAAAAGCTAGATTTACTTGAATTTTAAAGGGTGAGAAAAATGCAACCAATCCGCAACGCAATCCAGAAGGGATTTACCCTCGTCGAACTGTTGATCGTGGTTATCATACTGGCGCTGCTGGCTGCCATCGTGGTGCCGCAGTTTGCGTCTTCCACCGATGACGCCAAGCTCGCATCGCTGGATACCACGCTAGGTAACGTGCGTTCCTCGATCGACCTGTACTTTCAGCAACACGGTGAATACCCGGGTGCGCTGACCGCGGTAGACGCGGCCTGTGCTGACACCACTGGTACCGGCACCGGTGGTGCGGGTGCACAAGGCGTGCAGGCCTTTGCCGACCAGATGAGTCTGTATACCGACGCCGATGGTGGCGCCTGCAGCGTCAAGGATGCCAACTTCAAATTCGGGCCCTATCTCAAGAAGGCAACGCTGCCTGCCAATCCGATCACCACAGTGGCCACGCTCGAAGTGATCAATACCGGCGACCTGGTGATGGCCGGAAGCGGTGCCAACCTCGGCTGGAAGTACGATATCGTGGTCGGCAAGTTTATTGCCAACGATACCACCGACCCGGATGGCGCTGGTCCCGAAGTTTCCTACGACCAACGCTAGATTGAAACAGTGTGTGTCTCGGGCGTTACCCCCAGGTTATAAAACGTAACACGCAGGCTGGCTTCAGCCTGCTGGAAATCTCTATCGTAGTACTCATCCTGGGGATCATGGCCATCGTCGTGATCCCCGATTCCGCTCCCGGCAACCAGCAAAAACTCGATCTCGCCGCAAGCCAGATTGCGCAGGCGCTGCGCTTTGCGCACCGCGAGGCTTTGCGCACCGGCGAACATCATGGCGTCACCATCAGCCAGGTCACGCAAACCATCACGGTCAAAAAATGGGACATGACGACCGACCCGGTCAGCACCGAGCTGATACCTTACCACCCGGTCAACAAGCAGAGTTTCGTCTTCGATGCCGATACCATGAGTCTTGCCCCGGGCGTGTCGATCATCAACAGCAGTGATATTTTCAACTACATCAGCATCGGGCGTCGGCGTAGCCTGATCTTCGACCCGCAAGGCGTGCCGGTGTGGGTGCTCGGTTCCGACGACAGCGTTTACCGTCTGCTCGACGGGATCGTACAACTCAGCGATGGCCAGAACCGGCGCGACATCGCGGTCGCACCGCTGACTGGCAGGGTGATGGTTAAATGAAACAACGGCAAGCGGGTTTCTCCTACCTGGAACTGCTGATCGCGACCCTGCTGATCGTGATCATGCTGGTGCCGGCGCTCGACGCTATGCAAAGCGGTATCCAGGGCAGTGGCATCCATACGCAACTGGCGCAGAACCAGTATCGAATGATCTCGAAGATGGAAGAGACCCTGGCGCTGCCGTTTGCGCAGTTACTGGAACAGGCTGACCTGGTCGCCGACCCGACCGTGTTGATACCCGCACCCTTTTCTGATCCCGCAGGTACCGAATCCCGCCGCCTTGTGTTTCTGGCGCGTTACGATGGCGACAACGCCGATGGTAACGACAATCCGTTTAATGGTACCGATGAGGGTTTGCTGTGGGTACGGATTACGATCGAAAACAGCCCGCGTGCGCTGGAGACCGTGATCGTTGAATAGCGTCCCACCAACCCGGTCGTCGCCGCGACTTCTCGCTGGTAAGCACGGTTTCACCTACGTCGAACTGATGATAACGCTCGCGATCGCGTCGCTGATCATTCTCGGCCTCACCGGTGTGGTCGGACAGGCACTGCAGTCGCAGGATACGGTCTCGGCGACCAATCAGTTGACGCGTGATGCGCGCTTTGCGATGCAACGCATGCTGCGCACGATTACCCATTCGCGTCGTTTACTGCTTCCATTCAGGGATAAACCGGCATCCAACTGGCCGGAAAATATACGTGAGCAAACCGTGCCGCCCTCCGCACCGATCGGAGATAGCACCTTCGCCACCGCGGTGCTCGCGGTGACGCTGCCGGCTTATGTTGACCTGGACAACGACGGCTTCCCGGATGCCGACGACGACAGGGATGGCCTGATCGACGAAGATTTACCGAATGATAACAACCACGATTTCTTTCCCGGCATCATGCTCATCGACGACGACGGCGATGGTCAGATCGATGAGAACCCTTCCTACTGGTGGGACGATGACGAAACCAACGCGGTTTACAACGAGGATCCGCTCAACGGTATTGACGACGACGATGATAATAACGTCGATGAAGACACGGCCAGCGACCAGAATGGTGACGGTTGCCCGGGAGTCTGTGGTGTCGACGATGATGGCGACGGATCGATCGATGAAGGCAACGACGATGACGATGACGAGGATGGAAATACTTTCGACGATCCTTATGACCCAGTTGTCTTTTACCTGAACAGTGGGTCCCTGGTCGAACGCATGCCAGCGCCCTGGGACACCGACGGTATCAGCGTGCCCGATGGGCCGGTCGATGGGCGAGATTTTATCGAATCGGTGATTGCCGACAACGTCACCCGGTTTCGCGTCGAGCGCCTCGATAACGGTAGTGTGTTCGAAGTCATTGATCTCACGCTCGAACTCACCAGTCCGCTCACCGGCGAAACCGTGAGCCTGCAAGCCCAGGTCCGGGTCGGGGGTGCGTTGTGATCCGCTCGGTAAAACAAACCGGCTATATCCTGCTGCCGGTGATCGTCGTGATCACGGTGGTGGCGGCGATCGCGTTGCTGATGAATACCGAAAGCGCGCTTGAAAGCAATACCGCCGGCAGCGAACTCGACGCGCAGCAGGCACAATACGTTGCCGAGGCGGGATTGAATCATGCCCTGTGGCTGGCGCAACAGCAGGGCTGTGGCCCGTATAGCAATCTGACCGACGAGCCGCTGGATAACGATAAATACACCTCCAACCTGACCACCGACCTCGGCAGCACCACCAGCTATTCGAGTACCGTGGACCAAGATACGTGGATCACAAGCAACCAACCGGACGACAATAAAGGCAGCGATGGCGTCCTGCATGTCGGTTTCAATAGCGGTGATAGCGAACGCCCGTTACTGCGCTTCGATCTGTCTTCAATTCCGGTGAAGGCCGCGATTCTGTCAGCCACGGCCTGGTTTTATGTCGACCAGTCCCATCCCGAAGGGGCGGTCGACATCCATCGCATCACTGCCGACTGGATCGAGACTGACGCTACCTGGAACACGATGAACGCCAACATGGATAGCGCCGTGATCACCAGCATTCCGCCTCAGCCAACCAGCGATGTATGGGTTGCGGTCAATCTCACCAGCCAGGTGCAGGCCTGGATTAACGACCAGCCCAACTATGGCATTACGCTGAACTCGACCAGCGAGGGCGTCGATGGCAGATACGATAGCCGCGAGTCTGCCAACGCGCCCTACCTCGAAGTTATCGTCGGTACACCGCCGACGTCACCGGCGCTGCTGAAAGCGGTCGGTATGCTCGCCAACGGCGTCACGCGAGACATCACTCGCAACGATGTGGTGTTGTATCAACATCCACCGGGAATGCTCCAGCTGCAGCCTGGTGCGGCGGATGGGGAAGACGCCGAAATCTGGGATCAGGCACCCAACAATAACTACGGCGCCGCTGATGAAACCTGGGTTTCATCAGCGGTCAGTGATACCACGCGTTCACTGTTGCGCTTCAACCTGGGTGCGATACCGGCCGGTGCGAGAATTATGCGTGCAGACCTGTCCCTGGAGCGGGAGAGCGGTTCCGGGGCGGACCAGCCGGTGTCGGCACATCGCATCGTGAACCCGTGGAGCGAAGCCTCGGTGACCTGGAACCAACGGGAATCCGGCACCAACTGGGACACCGCTGGTGCCGATTTCGATAACATGGCGATTACGACGACTCCGGTCGGTCCGGTAAACCAGCGCTATGCCTGGAACATTACGTCGCTGGTGCAAGGCTGGGTTGACGGCAGTTACCCGAACTACGGCGTTGCACTGGTCGCCGCGATCGCGGGAATGCCGGGTGAGCGATTCTATACCAGCGACGAAACAGATGAGACGCGGCGTCCGCGCCTGATGATTAACTATACCTGCGCCTGCGACGAAATTTGCGCGAGGCCACAGGGCGGCGGCAACCTGCTGATGGTGGTGATCAATCCAACCACGCTGGTGGCCGAGGATCAAAAGGCGAAAGACCTGTTCGAATCCTGGGGCTACACGGTTTCCGTCATCAGCGAAAGCGCCAACCAGTCCACCTATGATTCCCTAATCGCGCTTAACGATGTTGTGTTTATCTCGGAAACCGTGAATTCGAACTCGGTCGGTACCAAGTTGGTCAACGCCCCGATCGGCGTCGTCAGCCAGGATGGCGATTACAATCCCGATCTCGGACTGGCCCCGGGTGCGTCGCTCAAAATCGGCGGCGATATCGATATCGTCAGTACCGATCACTACATTACACAGCCGTTCGCCGTCGGAACCCACCGGATCTATACCGCCGACATGGAACAGGCCATCGTCAGCGGCAGCCTGACCGCCGATCAGCAGACGCTCGCCGAGAACGCCGGCGATGGTTCGCTCGTGGTGCTCGACAGGGGCGACGCAATGGAGGGTGGTGGCACTGCCGCAGGGCGCCGCGTGATCCTACCGCTTGGCACCCGTTACCGCTTCGACTGGGATTACCTCAACGCCAACGGCCGGCTGCTGGTGCAGCGTGCGCTCGCCTGGGGTATGTCCAAGGACAAGTTCAGCAAGGGTAATGTCTTGCTAGTGGTACCGGACCCGGCGAGCCTGAACTCGCGTGACAGCTCCAAGCAGGCACTGATCGAATCCTGGGGTTACACGGTCAACCTGATCGACGACAGCGATAGCCAGGCCAACATCGATGCGGCGGCGGCGGCGAACGATGTCATTTACGTTTCCGGGTCGATCTCCGGCGGCGCGTTGGCCGACAAGCTGACCGGTTCGCCGACGCCGATCGTCAACGAGTTCAACGGCAAGCTCGACAACTTCGGTTTTTCCAGCTCGACTGGCAATACGGTATCGGCCGATACATTTACGTCAACCAATGCGGCGCATTATATTTCTGAAACCTTCGCCGGCGCCGCGACGACTGTATTCTCGTCCAGCCTGACGATGCCGGTACCGGGCGGCACGCTGGCGCCGGATTTGGAGACCGTTGGCGAAACTGCTGGTGCGGTAGCGGCGCTGGTGACTCTCGATACCGGCGCGCAGCGCTGGGACGGAAATCCGGCACCGGCGCGGCGGGTACACCTGCCGTTCGGCAGCGCTGAGACCAGCCAGCTGACCGCCGACGGTGAAAACCTGATGCGGCGCGCGCTCGAATGGGCCGGCGGCGCCGGATGCGTTGACATGCAACCGCTGCTGCTGGTCGTCGGTGATGCGGCGACGCTATCCAGCAAGGACGATGGCATGAAGACCCTGATACGGTCCTGGTGTTACAGCGTTACTGTCATCGATGACGGCGACAGCCAGGCTAATTTCGATGCCGCAGCCGCGGCGGTGGACGTGGTCTACGTGTCGGGAACTACATCGGGTCCGTCACTACAGGACAAATTGACCGGTTCACCGACACCGATCGTGAACGAGATCAACGGTAAGCTGGATAATTTTGGTTTTTCCAGTTCGACTGCCTCGAGCGTGAGCGCAAGTGCTTTTAGTGCAACCGATGCGTCGCATTATATTTCCGAACCCTTCACCGGTAATCCGGTCACTGTATTTACGACCGACCTGGCGATGCCGGTACCCGGCGGTACGCTGGCGCCGGACCTGCAGATCGTCGGCGAAACCACCGGTGCGATACCGGCGCTGGTGACTCTCGATACCGGCGCGCAGCGCTGGGACGGAAATCCGGCACCTGCGCGGCGGGTACACCTGCCGTTCACCAATGCGGAACCGAGCCAGTTGACCGCAGATGGGGAAATCCTAATGCGGCGATCAATCGAGTGGGCCGGGTCCCCCTTACCCGGCCCGATCGCGCACTGGAAACTCGACGATGCGGTTGGGATGACAGCAATCGACTCGGTCGGCGGTAACGACGCGACGCTGAACGGTAATCCCGCCTGGACCACGGGGGTTGCGGACGGTGCACTCGAGTTTGACGGCAGTGGTGACTATGCAACGACCGATAATCCCTTTACCCCGCCGCCAGTGGGTACCGTTTCGTTCTGGATGAAAGTGCCCGGGTCACCGGCATCGCACGGTCGCATACTCGGGCTCGACGACACCTGGGAAATCCGCCATGTCACGACCGGCACCCCCGACGGTATTGCTTACGGGCTGGTGTTCGACCTCGGTGTTACCGGCGTCAATACCGAATTTGTCACCACCGTCACTGTCGATACACCGGACCAATGGTATTTCGTGGCCGCGACCTACGATACCAACACCGATGCCTACCAGGTCTACCTGGACGGCGTGCTGCACAAGAGTGGAACCTATCCTTCCGCATTAGCGGTGCCGGCTGCCAACCCGCTATCGCTGGGTACCAGAACCGGTTCCAGCAATTACTTTACCGGTACTCTGGATGACGTGCAGATTTACGATCGCATCCTGAGCGCGGGCGAGATTGCCGAATTCTATTCCGCCGGTGCACCCGCTGTAGCCGCTTACACCGAACTTTACGAACCCTGGACCGCGGCCACGCCGGACAACTGGGAAACGGTTTCGCTGGTAACTTTCGGCGTGCCGGCCAACGCGGTGGTCGAAGTTGCCGTAATCAACGAGGCGACCAGCGCACAACGCTGGGGCGGAGTGCGTGCGGTCGGATCGACGCTGGATCGGCGTTTGCAATTGCAGGAAGCCGAGGCCGGCGGCATCGATGTCGTCACCATGCACGTGCAGGCCGATGTCAGCAGCCAGATTGAACATTATTCCGATAACACCAGCCAGATCAGTTTCATCCTGCTCGGTTACTGGACCGGCGCGGTTTATGTCGAATTGATGGATCCTTTCACTGCCAATGCCAGCAATAGTTGGGTCGAGGAAAGCCTCGCCGATGATGGCCTCGGACCTAACCAGGTGGCCGAAATCGCGATCGTCAATACAAATACCGGAGCCGAACGACTGGCCGGGGTTCGCCCCTCGGGCGCCACTTATCAACGGCGATTTATGCTGCACGAAGCCGAATCGGGTGGCGTCGATGCTTTGTCGATGATGGTCACCACCGATGCGTCATCGATCGCCGAGGTCTTCGCTTCGAGCAGCGCGGATGTCGATTTCTACGTGCTCGGCTATTGGGACACGTCGCCGGGAACCTACACCGCGACCGGGGGCGCCCACGGTCAGGTATCGTCGCCGATGAGCTGGGAGACGATCGATCTGAGCAGCTACGGTGTTCCGGTGGATTCGGTCGCACAGTTCGTACTCGCCAACGAAAACCAGGGCACCGAAAACAGCATGCGCGTGCGTGAAGTCGGTTCGACGATCAATAACAGGGCCCTGCTGCTGCACGAAGCCGAGGCCGGCGGTTCCGATCTCGGCAGCCTGCACGCCAACGTCGATGCCAGCCAGCAGGTGCAGTGGGCCGCGGCACAGGGCCCAGCGGGTGGTTTCTTTTACCCGGTCGGCTGGTGGGTGTTGTCGCCTTAAAGGGCGATTGAATTGTCAATTTGCCGGGTTATGAACTATATAAATAGCGAATTTGGTTAAAATTAAAAATGAAAATAAATATTCCCAAACAAATACGTTCGGTATGGTCGAGTACGCACTATGATTCGCCCGAGCTGACGCGCTTTGCCCGACGCAAAGCGGTTGCGGAGGCGCGCAAGGGGCTGGCGGCGATGAGTATATTGACCATGGGGATTTTACTGATCGAAGGCACGCTCTATGTCAAGTTTGCGCTCGACCCGATGTACCTCTACACCTGCGCGATCCTGGTGTTGTTGTCGCTCAATATGGTGTTTGCCTCGCGCACCGTCGGCGATCCCCAGGCATTGCATTTACTCGGTGTCACGCTGCTGGCGGTCTCCGGTAGCGCTTTTATATTACTGGCGCACTACCAGCATGTTTTTCACCCGATGTTGTTTGCCAGTGTCGCGATGCTGTTCATTGTGATACCGATGATGTCCTGGGGCCTCGGCGAAGCGCTCGCGGTGACGCTGCTGATCTATACCATGTTTACCCTGTCGACGCTGGAGGCCAATTATAATTTTGCCGATCAAAGCCTGTGGACCTTGCAATTCATTATGCTCGGCGCGAGCACGGTCAGCTTGTCGCTGGTGGTGCGCAACGTCAGGCTACGCAAGCACGACGTCAAAGCCCAACACGACCTGGTGGTCGCGCATGCGCAGATCACGGATTTGTCAAATCGAGATCCGTTAACGAGTGCCTGGAATCGACGCTATTTTGACCTCGAATTCGAGCAATACCTGAAGCAGTGTCGTGAAAATCAAAATCAATTCCATTTCATGCTGCTCGATGTCGACGATTTCAAGCTGATCAACGATGATTGCGGGCACGAAAGCGGCGACCAGGTGCTCAAGAATATCGGTCAGGCGTTTAGTAGTGTAATCGACGACCATGGCAGCCTGGTACGCATGGGGGGTGATGAATTCGCAGTGATTTTCGCCGACCTCGATCCCAAGGTTATTGCGATTCGGGGATTGAAAATATTCTGTGATTTAAATGCTGCGAGTAAATATGACCTGATAAAGCAGGCAAGCCTCAGCATCGGAGTCGCTAGTGTGCCGCCTGATATCGAAGTCAGCTATCGCCAGCTTTACAAACAGGCAGACCTCGCGCTTTACCGGGCAAAAGCGCTAAAAGATAATAATCCTGCACCACCGAATATTGTCATCAGTATTTTGCACGACCCCGATGATGTTCTCAGCAGTACTCGAAGTTTGTGGAAAATGCCGGAAAGCGTTAGCAAGGCCGCCAACTAGGCGCGTCTGTTTTATCACCTGATTGTTAATGAATCGGCGCTTGCTGCCGATCTATTGACTAATTACCGATTCGGATGCCTCCGTATGAGCAATCAATGGGAAAAGGTCACCATCCAGGCCAACCTGGTGACGTTGCCGGATATCTACTGGCAACTCAAGGAAATTCTCGATAGCCACGACTACTCGATGCAGGACGTGGCGCAATTAATCGTCTACGACCCGGGATTGACGGCGCGCATGTTGCGCATCGTCAATAGTGCTTATTTCGGCTTCGCCGCTAAGATTGATACTGTCACTCATGCGGTTTCGATTCTCGGAGTGCAACAAATCCGTGACCTGGTGTTAGCGACAGCGATTGCCGATGCGCTCGGCGACTACGAATGCGAACATCTTGACGTCAAGCAATTCTGGCTGCGCAGTGTTTATCGCGCGATTGCCGCGCGTAACCTGGCGGGCGTCTGCAGCCTGATGGACGGTGAGCGCATGTTTGTGGCGGGCCTGTTGAGCGGCGTCGGTCACCTGATCATGTACCAGTCGATACCGGTACTGGCGCAGCAGGCACAGCGCGAGGCCGAGGCCAACGGAAAACCGCTGCATCGGGTCGAGCGCGAAGTGATTGGTTTCGATCATGCCAGGGTGGCGAGCGGGTTGATGAAGAACTGGCAGCTGCCTGACAGCCTGGTTGCGGTGATCGAGCATCACCTGGAACCGGACCCGGCGGCAGATTACCTGCTCGATACCGCGATTGTGCATATCGCCGCTTTGATTGGTGAGGCGTTTGCGCAAAATCGGCCACTGGACGAGGTTTTGGTGAATGTAGATGGCCATGCCTGGGATGCCACCGGGCTCGATATCGGCCGCTGCGAAGCCGTCGATGTCGAGGTTTCCGAGCAGTTAAACAGCGTCGTCAACATGTTATTTCCGAAACTGCAACGTGCAGCGGGATAAGTTCTAATAGTCGCTAGATCAACCGAGTTAAATAATGCTTTGTGACCTGGTGTCAACGCAGCCGCAACGGGCCTGCCGTGGGCGAATAATTTATATCCCGTCTGCTAGTCGGACCTGGCGGGCTGGACACCCATCACAAAAGGCGGAAATACCTTTCAATATAACTGGTTTTTAGCCGATAAAGGACTATAAACGGTGTAATGTCCCGCATATAAGTCCATGACAATACTACAAAAACTCAAACGTAAAGCCGTATCCCAGGCAAAACCGGTCGGCCCCGGTTTGATTGGGCTCGATATTGGCAGCAATCAGATTCATTTATGCCAGATTCGTCCACTCGAACATGGATTGTTTTCGATCATTGCCAAGGCCTCGATTGAGTACTCGGGTGGGCGCGATGCCCTGTTGGCTAAGCCTAAGAAACTCAAGAAGCTGATCGCGCCGGAACTGAAGAAAAAAAAATTCAAAGGTAAACGTGTTGCGGCGTTGATGCCCTGGGAAGATGTCAAAATTATCCTGCTGACCTACAAGGCCAACGTTTCCGATGTTGATAGTGAAGTCGTAAAAATGCTGGCTAAACGCATCGAGGGGTCGATCGATGATTACGTCGTCGACTATGTTCCGGTGCGATCCAACCCGTCGGACGAAGAGCACATGGTGGTCGCCACACTCGCAAAGCGGGAAGCCGTGGATACGCTGTTGCACACACTGATTAGCTGTGGACTCGAAGTCGACTCACTCGATATAGCACCGACGGCATTGCGTCGTATCGTCAGCGCCTTATACACCGGGCACGCTGCCGACAATGTGTTGATGATTAATACCTATCGCAATGAGTCCTACCTGACCGTGATATCGGGGCGCAGGTTGTTGTTCAATCAAGCGGTACCATTCGGAGAAACCCTGTTGCTCGAGACTATCGCGCGTGAACTTGACATATCGATCGAATCAGCACGTGCGCAAATTATTGATCATGGCCTCGAAAAGCAGGCGCAGTCACTTGCGGTCGGCTCCGATTTGGAAACCAACGTATCGGCGACCTTGCTCGAAATCGTCAAACCCTGCTTTCTCGATTTAATCAATGAAATCAACCGGGTCCTGGTATTTACCGCCTCGGAAACGCATGGCGTACCGGTAAGCCGAATCTGTCTGCTGGGATGCATTGCCCAATGGCCGGGCGCACAACAGGTATTGCTGTCACTACTTGATTTCGACGCGCCCGACGGTCAAACCGAATTCACCCAGGTGTTCCAGGATGAAAACGAAGATACCCGTATTCCCTGGGAAGGTCTTTTCTCTGAAATTTCGATCGCGATGGGGCTTGCGTTAAGGGGGCTGGTGGCGAATGAGTGAAATAGACCTGTTCCCCGAAGACCTGCGCAAGCGCCTGCTGTTCGTGAGCTGGTTCAAATTAAGCGGTTATGCGATCGTCCTGTTAACGATAGTGTTTGTGGTCGCTTTTATATTGCTACGCGAGGCGAACGCGCAAATCGATGAGCAGATTCAGCACTTCCAGTCGCAGCGCGAAATCACCAACGCCAACCGTCAGCAACTGGAACAACTCAACCAGCAAAAGAACGATCTGAAGCAACAGCTGGACCTGCTGACCGGGTTGCGCAGTGGGGCCTCGGCCGAACAGATGATGCTGATGATCGATCGCGCGTTGCCCGGGTCTGATGTCTGGCTCACCAACTGGAAATTTCGTCGTGCCGGCACCCCGGTGGGTGATGCCCGGGAAGAGGTCAATACGGGTTACTTTATCGTGATTGCAGCCGATAACAGGAACAATCAGGAAGAAACCTGGAAGATCGAGACCAAGATGAAGATTCAAGGGCAGGCCCTGGACCACGTCGCGATGTCGAAATTTGTATTAAACCTGACGCAGCAGCCGGAGATCGAAAACGTACGTATCGTCAGTTCGCGTCAGACAGAGGTCAACCGCATCAAGCTGGTCGATTTCAATCTCGAAATCGTGGTTTCCGCGAGGTACGGGACCAGCTAATGCAGGATTTTTTTGAAAATGCTCAACCGCGGGTCGTTGCCATGATGCTGATTGGCGTGGTGCTGTTGATTGCCCTGGTCGAGGCAACTTACCTGCTGTTGCCACAGGCCAAAACTTACCGTGAGCTTCATTCCAGCCACCAAATGCTGAAGCGGGCGGTCAGCAACAGCGATAGTCTCAACGACCAGTTGCAAAAGATCGATAATGAGGTAAAGAAATTGTCCCGTCAGCTGCATGGCGATATGGCGCAACTGCCGGTCAAGCAGATGGAATCTTTTGTCATCGGACGTTTGCAAAAGGTTTCCTGGGCCACCGATGTCGAACTGATGAGTGTGCAGCCCGGTAGTGGGAGTCAAGTGCAAAATTTTCGGGAGCGCCTGTTCGAGGTCAAGCTGAATGCGCGCTATCACGATTTCTTCGAATGGTTACAGATCGTTAACGACGAGTTGGGCTATATCGTGGTCAAGAAGTTTGAAATTAATCCAAATGACCGTGACGCGATTAAGAATCCGAAACTGGACCTGACACTGACACTGGTGTCGTATCGCATGGAGCAAAAGTATGACTCCTAAACTACCTGTTTACCTGTTAGCGTTGTGGGCGCTCGCTACTGCTTCGGCATTCGGCGCAGAATCCGCGATCCTGGGTCTGAGCAATAATCCGTTCAGCCGGCCCGAGATATTCAATGCACCGCCACCGCCTCCGGCCAGTCAGGCAGACGTGTTGCCGCCCGAGCAAGTAGAGCTCAACCTGACCGCAACCATGGTTTCTGAAATCGCGCCGATGGTGATTGTCGACGGTGAGCTGTTGGCCATCGGTGACAAGATAGAGGGTCTGAAATTAATTGCGGTCAAGGAGGGCGAAGCAATTTTTACCCGCGCTGGCAAGAAATATTCCTTCGAGATAAAAAAGCAGGGGCAGAAATGAAGCGGGCCGAATTGAAATTCGAAGACGTAGGCCTCGATCCCGCTACGAGTCATCCCCGCGCAAGCGGGGATCTTGAAATGGCTCCTGGTTGCAAGATTCCAATAAGTCAACCCAGCGTGCGCTGGGGGGCCACGTGCGCGGAAATGACTGAAATGGTTATCTTTAGATACCGGTTGTTGCCGTTGCTTATGCTGCTTATCCTTTTGGCGATAACGCCAAACGCGCAAGCCGGCAAGATATCGCTCTCTGTCGATGAGCTCGATATCCGCGAGGTGATGCAGATGCTGTCGCGCGAGCAACGCATGAACATATTTGTTGCCGATGGAGTCAGCGGTGATGTCTCGGTTAATCTTTATGACATGGACACGGCCGAGGCGGTAAAGCTGATTGCCGAATCCGCTGGTTTCGTGGTCGAGCAACGTAACGACAGTTTTTTTATTATCGAACGCGATGACGCCGGCAAACTGCGGCAAAGCGACAGCCTCGAAGTGCGCGCCTTCAAGATACAGTATGCCTCGACCGGCGAGGTCGAAACCATCCTGCAGGAATATGTTTCCGAGTTGGGCAACATCAAGGCATTGGAAGAAAACAATATGCTCGTGATCGAGGACTTGCCATCCTTCCTCGATAAAATGGAAACGCTGCTCGGTGAAATCGATCGCGAGCCGAAACAGATCATGATCGAGGCCAAGATCCTCGAGATCACACTTACCAACAACCAGTCCTACGGGCTCGACTGGGCCAAACTGTTCGACAGTTCGGATGGTACCGGCAGTCTGGGTACCCAGGGACTGGCCAATCCGAATTCAGCAGGATTGTTTGCGCAATATACCAACAGTAACGTCGACCTGGTGTTGAATGCATTGAAAGAGCGCGGGCGCCTGCGCACGATTTCGACACCGAAGCTGCTCGCCATGGAAGGGCTCGAAGCGGAATCGGTGGTCGGTGCTGAAATCGGTTACCAGGTAACAACAACGATCAACAATGTTAGTACCGAGAGTGTCGAATTTCTCGAGACGGGCGTTATTCTCAAGGTGACTCCGACGGTCGATCGCAGCGGTCGCATCTTGCTCGATATCCTCCCCGAGGTCAGTACCGGCTTCGTCAACGACGATGGTATTCCTTCCAAGTCAACCACGCAGGTGTCAACGCACATGCTGGTACCTGACGGTAAAACCGTGTTTCTAGGTGGCCTGATTCAGAACCAGGTCAATAATACCCGCGAGGGAATTCCTGGTTTGGGCGATGTGCCGATTATCGGCGGGCTGTTTTCGAACCGATCGCAGAATATTGTCAGTACCGAAATCGTGGTGCTGATCACGCCGCGCATTGTCGATTACGCCAACGACGAGCCCAGAGTACCGGCGATCGACCGCGTCGAACTCATTAACGAAATCATCGATGCGGAGCTGGACAACACCGAGAAGGACCTGGCAAAAACCTTCGACGGCGAATCCTCAACAGGCACGCCCGACGACTTCGGCGGTAATAGAAAGTAATTCCTGCGTCATCCCCGCAAACTTTACTTCGTCATCCCCGCGTAAGCGGCGGTCCGACGTATCGGGATCTTGCAACTATTTGAGCTAACCCAGGATGTCTGCATAAAGATCCGTCCAATCCGGATTCATGGATTCGATTAACTCGATCTTCCAGTCACGGTTCCATTTTTTTATCTGCTTTTCTCGAATAATCGCAGTGTAAATATCCGCATGTTGCTCGTACCAGACTAAACAGTCAGCATTGTATTTCCTGGAAAATCCATCGACCATCTTTTGCTTATGTTGCCAGATGCGATATTTCAGATTTGAAGTTACACCGGTGTAGAGGACACCTTGGGGTTTGCTCGCGAGCAGGTAGACACAGGGAGATTCCCGATCCATTTCTTCTTCCTTGAAGAGATAAGGACCATGAATACTAGCATGATCTTGTTACGAGATTCCCGCTTGCGCGGGAATGACATCAAAATTCCATCATCCCCTCAGGGTTACCCCGTCATCCCCGCGTAAGCGGCGGTCCGACGTATCGGGATCTTGCAACTTTTGCACTTTATTTAGCTTCCCTTTTGGGGACGCATGTCGGCCGGATCGATGCCGGCCACTGCAACCGGCGCCTTCATCGCATCGCGGCGGAAGGGCTCGCCCAGTTCCTGGTTGAGCACGACTTCGATAAAGGTGGTGACATTGTCTTCCATCTGTTCCTTAACTGCGGTTTTCAGCGTCTCGGTGAGGCCTTCCATGGTTTCCGCCTTAACCCCCTTGACGCCGCAAGCCTCGGCGACCTTCGCGTACTCGACACCAACGTTGAGCTCGGTGCCGACGAAGTTATCGTCGTACCACAGCGTGGTGTTGCGTTTTTCTGCGCCCCACTGGTAATTGCGGAAGATGATCATCGTGATCGCCGGCCAGTCGTTGCGCCCGCAGGCGGTCATCTCGTTCATCGCGATACCGAAAGCACCATCGCCGGCGAAACCGATCGCCGGTACGTCGGGACGGCCGATCTTGGCGCCGAGAATCGACGGCAGGCCATAGCCGCAAGGGCCGAACAGACCGGGTGCCAGGTACTTGCGGCCTTCCTCGAAGCTCGGGTAGGCGTTGCCGATGGCGCAGTTGTTGCCGATGTCGGACGACATCATCGCATTCTCCGGCATCGCCTGCATGATCGCCTGCCAGGCCTGGCGCGGGGACATGCGCTCCGGATCACGCGCACGGGCGCGCTCGTTCCAGGTGATGCCCTCGTCGTTGTCTTCCTCGTAAATCATTTCTGCCAGTTCGCGCTGCCAGTTGTCCCTGGTCTCGGCGATCAGGGCTTTTCTCGCGTCTCGTCCCGCTTCACCGGCTGTATCGGAGAGTTGCGCGAGAATCTGCTCGGCCACTCGCTTCGCATCGCCCTGGATTGCGACATCGACCTTCTTCGTCAGTCCGATACGGCTGGCGTTGATATCGACCTGGATAACCTTCGCGTTCTTCGGCCAGTAATCGATGCCGTATCCCGGTAACGTGGAGAAGGGGTTCAGCCGGGTACCGAGCGCAAGCACGACATCGGCTTTGGCAATCAATTCCATGGCTGCCTTGGAACCGTTGTAACCGAGCGGACCGGCCGCGAGCGGGTGCGAGCCCGGGAAGGCGTCGTTGTGCTGGTAGTTACAACACACCGGTGCGTCGAGGCGTTCGGCGAGGTGCTTTGATGCTTCGATCGCGCCGCCGAGGACAACTCCGGCGCCGTTCAGGATCACCGGAAACTCTGCTGTGGATAATAGTTCGGCGGCACTGGCAATCGCATCGGCACCACCTGGTGAGCGCTCGAGCCGGACTACCTGCGGCAGATCGATATCGATGACCTGGGTCCAGTAGTCGCGCGGGATGTTGATCTGTGCCGGCGCGCTGCCGCGCCAGGCGTTTTCAATGACACGGTTCAGCACCTCGGCAATGCGCGTCGGATCGCGTACTTCTTCCTGGTAGCAGACCATGTCTTCGAACAGCGCCAACTGCTTGACTTCCTGGAAACCGCCCTGGCCAATGGTCTTGTTGGCCGCCTGCGGGGTTACCAGCAGCAGCGGCGTGTGGTTCCAGTAGGCGGTGATGATCGGGGTGACGAAGTTGGTAATGCCCGGGCCGTTCTGTGCGATCGCCATCGACATTTTACCGCTTGCACGAGTGTAGCCATCGGCGCTCATGCCGGCGTTGCATTCGTGTGCGCAATCCCAGAACTTGATACCCGCCTCGGGGAACAGGTCGGAAATCGGCATCATTGCCGAGCCGATAATGCCGAAAGCATGCTCGATACCGTGCATCTGCAGAACCTTGATGAATGCCTCTTCAGTAGTCATTTTCATTGCGCTGTCCTCGGTGAGGGTCTAATTTTTGTGGCCGGCTAAAATAAGCCAACCGCTTTTTTCTTGTAGTACCAGTTGAGAGGTATTGGTGATACCAATTGCAATATGGAGCCCTTAATCCATAGTTATGTCATGCCGCGGCTTTCTGCTGTCATCCCGCGGCTCGACCGCGGGATCCAGGAATGCACTCATATAATTTACAACTGGATACCGCGGTCAAGCCGCGGTATGACAGGGTAATTGATCGGGCTGTATGACAGGGTAATTGATCGGGCGGTATGACAAATTAAGGGATGAAAGTGGTTAAATCATGTCGTGGATCAGGCCGGCGAGCTTCCTGATGCCGGGTTCGATCTGGCGCGCGCTGATCGACGAATAGCCGAGGCGAATGAAATTTAAAGGTGGTTGCTCCTGCATGAAATAGATGTCGCCGGATTCGATCAGGATACCGGCCGAGCGTGCACTTTCCTTGAGCTTGCGCGTATCGAGCCTTGCGGGCCCTTCGACCCAGTAAGAGGTGCCGCCAAACGACGGAATACGTGACGACTCCGGGAGATGACGATTGAGTGCTTTGCCCATGATCTGCCAGCGTTCCTTGTAAGTCTGGCTGAGACGGTGAATCAGAGAATCGTGGTGACCCATCGACAGGAATAGGGCCACGATACGCTGATTGTTGGCCGGTGGATGACGCACCATCAAACGGCGTAACGCGCGCGCCTCCCTGATCAACGCCTTCGGCGCAACCATGTAACCCAGGCGCAGGCCGGGCGCTAGCGTCTTCGACAGGCTGCCGACATAAATGACTCTTTCGTTGCCATCGAGGCTTTTTAATGCCGGGGTCGGTTCTCCGACAAAATTGATTTCGCTTTCGTAATCGTCCTCGATGATCAGAAAATCATTCTGCTCGGCCTGCTTGAGTAAAATCTCGCGTCGCTCAAGCGGCATCGTCACCGTGGTTGGCGACTGGTGGCTTGGAGTGACGTAGACAAATTCGCAGGAGTTCAGCTCAGCGCCCGGAATCACGCCGTGTTCATCGACCTCGAGCGGCACCACCCGGGGTGATTTGAGTTCAAAAATATTACGCGCGTCGGGATAGCCCGGGTTTTCGATGCCGACGCGGGTGCCTTTCTGGATCAGCAGGTCGGCGAGTATATACAATGCCTGCTGCGCGCCCATCGTGATCAGGATTTCGTCGCGAGCCGCCCAGACACCGCGGCGTGGCAGGATGCGCGCCTGGATCTGTTCGATCAGCAACGGGTCATCGGTATCGATGGCATCGGGCGTGACATCCTGGATGTCACTGACACTGAGCGCCTGGCGGCAACACTCACGCCAGTCCGCGACCGGAAACAGGTCCGGATCGAGTTGCCCGAACAGAAACGGGTAGCGGTACTTTTTCCAGTCCACGGGTTTTACGATGTTGCGCTGCTGCGACGGATGGAACTTGATGTGCCGCTTCCAGTCTGGCGGTTTGTGATCACCGTCGAACTTGAGCGGCTCTACCCGCACGCGCCCGTCGAGAATGGTTTTATCGATGTAGTAGCCGCTGCGTTCGCGCGCGACCAGGTAACCCTCGTCGATCAGCTGCTGGTAGGCGAGCACCACGGTATTGCGCGCGATACCGAGATGGCGTGCGAGTTCCCGCGACGACGGCAGAGCGATTTCTAGCGGCAACTTGTCATCCAGGATCGCGCTGACAATCATTTCGCGCAGCTGGCGCTGGTAGCTGATTTTACGGTCCTTGGAGATGCGAAATAACTGGTTCCACATCATGTGATCGCTTCGGTTTAGCATCGATTTTTAAATTGGTCTATATAATTGGCATAATCTGGCTCTATTGTAACTTGTTCGATAGGATTTAGCCTCTGTTTCCCTTAGTCTATTATGCAGTTAGCCCTTTTCGCGGAGAGTGCGATGAAACCAGAAAACATCAATGAAATTGTCGGTAGCGACAGGAATCACCTGTGGCATCACCTCGTGCAGCACAAACCCTGGCAGTCGACCGATCCCATGGTCATTGTCGAGGGCAAGGGACTGAGGGTTACTGATCAGAACGGGCGCGAGTACCTGGACGCGGTCTCCGGCGGTGTCTGGACTGTGAACGTCGGCTACGGTCGCGAAGAAATCGCCGATGCGGTGCGTGATCAAATCGCGAAGATGTGTTACTTCGCCAATTCCGCCGGCAATATCCCCGGCGCCCAGTTTGCCGAAAAACTGATCGATAAAATGCCGGGCCTGAGCCGCGTCTATTACGCCAATTCCGGCTCGGAAGCCAACGAGAAAGGTTTCAAGCTGGTGCGTCAGCTCGCCGCACTGAAGAACGACGGCAAGAAGCACAAGATTATCTATCGTGACCGCGACTATCACGGCACCACGATTACTACCCTGAGCGCGGGGGGTCAGGCGCAACGCAAAGACCAGTATGGTCCTTTCACCCCGGGTTTCGTTGAAATTCCACATTGCCTGGCTTACCGCGATCCACGTGGTGGCGATCCTGACTACGGCGTGCAGGCGGCAAAGGACCTCGAAAAAGTGATTCTCGCCGAAGACCCCGATACGGTCGGCTCGGTTTGCCTCGAACCCATCACCGCCGGTGGTGGCGTCATCGTGCCCCCCGAGGGCTACTGGGAAACCGTGCAGGAAATCTGCACAAAGTATGGTGTCCTGATTCACATCGACGAGGTTGTCTGTGGCATGGGTCGGACCGGCAAGTGGTTCGGTTACCAGCATTACGGCGTCAAGCCCGACATGGTCACCATGGCCAAGGGTGTCGCCAGTGGTTACGCGGCGATTTCGGTGCTGGCAACAACCGAGGACCTGTTCAACGAATTCCTCGCCGAGCCAAGTGACAAGCTGCATTACTTCCGTGATATCAGCACATTCGGCGGCTGTGCCGGCGGACCTGCGGCGGCACTCGCCAACATGAACATCATTGAACGCGAAAACCTGCTCGATAACGTCAACCAGATGGGTGACTACCTGATGGATGGGTTGAACGGACTGATGGACAAGCATGAAATGATCGGCGAAGTGCGTGGTAAGGGCCTGTTTGTCGGTGCCGAACTGGTTAAAGACCGCAAATCGCGAGAGCCGGTTGACGAGTCGGTGGCTGCCGCGGTAGTTGGAGACTGTCTCAAGCAGGGCGTTATGATCGGTCGTACCAATCGCAGCCTGCCCAAATACAACAACACGCTTTGCCTGAGCCCGGCGCTGATATGTACGCGCGATGATATCGATGAAATCGTGACTTCAATCGACGTCGCGCTGGGTAATGTCGCGCAATAAGCCCCGATATCGACATGTTTAAAATCTACCTGGTGAAGATAACCAGTATCTTCACTCTAGCGCTGTGCGCGATTCTCACGAGCCTGTCTGTTAACGCGGCCGGGCTCAAGCCGACCGAGATCACGGTTGCCTATGTTCAGCAGTGGCCGACGCCAAACCGGTTTGCACAGGCGAAAATGATTTTTGACGAAGCACTCGGGCTCAAGGTTAACTGGGTCGCCCTTGCCGACGGTACCGAAATGACTGCGGCGATGGCATCGGGTGATGTACAGATTGCCTACGCGCAGGGTCAATTGCCTTTCCTGGTCGGCATAAGCGGCGGAAACGATTTGAGCATGGTCGCTATCGCGGTCAGTTACCCGGAAAATGATAATTGCGTCCTGCGCGACGATGCCGGTGTTACCCAGGTCAATGCAGTGCAGCTCGCGGGCCGGAAGATTGCAATCCAGGTTGGCAGTATCACGCATTACCGGTTGCTAAAAATCCTGGGCCACCTGGGCCTCGACTCAACCGAAGTCAAAATATTGCCGATGCCCGACGACGCTGCTTCGGCCTATGCGTTAGAACATGGCCACGTAGCAATGGCCTGTGCCTCCGGCAGCGCATTGCGCAGCATGTATGGGTCAGGCAAGCCGCTGATGACGGGTGCCGAACTTGAGGCCATCGGTCTCAGGTTGTTCGATATCGTCACGGTGCCAACGAAGTTCGCGACCGAGCACTCCGAAATCGTGCAGGCTTTTATCGACGTCACCGAGGCCTCCAATAAGCAGTGGATGAAACACCCCGAATCGATGCAAGCGGTTATCGCGAGTGCCGCCGGTTTGAACCTTGAGGACAGCAAACTGATTATGCAGGATCTTGACTTCCCACTGGCCGAGGAACAGAAATCGATTGCATGGATGGATGGCCTGGTTCCGACTTATATCAGGGACCTCGCCGAGTTTTTCGTCGAGCAGGGCCAGCTCGACAAGTCACTGAATAGCTATGACCGTTTTATCACCACCCGATTTTTACGATAACAGATCGCTTGATACCCTGCGCGTGATTTGGTGATCGCGCCGGAGATTCCCGAAATGCAAATAACCGATGTTGTTGCGGGCCTCGGCGCGAATGAATTTCTGTTCGTCGAATCCGGGCAGGCAAAGGGCTTGCTGTCATCAATCGCGGCAACACCGATCGGTGACGACCAGGTATTTCTCGACAGTTGGAATCGGCTCGAGGAAGATCAATACATGGCCGACGGCGGCAAGTATCGCAAGCGTCGGCACGCGACCTACGCCATTTGGAACGCGGGTGAACGGGCGCAGTTGATGCCCTACCAGCCGCACTATCAAACCGTTGATTACAATCCGCTGAACGGCGGGGTGGCACGTTACTTCGCGCCGATTCTGGATGACTTGCACCAGAGCATGACACTGGCCGCATTGCTTGAATTCGGCAACCAGGTTTTCAGCCAGCTCTTGGGTAATCAGCAGTGGCATATCGAGCTGCACCAGTTTCGAATCGAGGCGCGCGACGGCCGACTCGGCAAACCGACGCCGGAAGGCGTGCATCGAGACGGCGTTAATTTCGTCATCGTGGTAATGGTGAAGCGCGTCAACATCGACAGCGGGGCGACAACGATATTCGACGCCGATAACAGGCAGATCGGTGAATTCATGTTGCGTCAACCATTCGATATGGCGCTGGTAAACGACCGTCGCTGCTATCATGGAGTAACCCCGATTATCCAGATCGATGCGGGTGCCGAGGCCTTCCGCGACGTACTCGTGATCACCTTCAAAAACAGGGAATCGGTGTAAAAAACGTTATTTTGTTTGGCCATAACTGATTTATAATTCGCCGGCTTTCAAGTCGACCAACAGGCTAACCGAGGTTTATCGTGGAAAGAGAGGCAATGAATTTTGATGTCGTCATCGTCGGCGCTGGACCGTCGGGGCTGACCATGGGGATCCGCCTGGCACAACTGGCGCAGGAAAAGGAACGTGAACTCACGATTTGTATCCTCGAAAAGGGTGCCGAAGTCGGTGCGCATATTCTTTCCGGGGCCGTGGTCGAACCGCGCACGCTCAGCGAGTTAATTCCCGACTGGAAGGAAAAAGGTGCGCCGCTGAACGTGGCGGTCAAGTCTGACCAGTTCAAGTTCCTGACCGCATCGGGTTCGTTTTCGATGCCGACACCGCCACAGATGCATAATCAAGGTAACTATATTATCAGCCTCGGAAATCTGTGCCGCTGGCTCGCCGAGCAGGCCGAGGAGCTGGGGGTAGAGATTTTCCCGGGCTTCGCCGCGGCCGAGGTGCTTTACGATGAAAGCGGTGCGGTGCGGGGAGTTGCGACGGGTGATATGGGAATTGGCAAGGATGGCGAACCCGGTGAAAGCTTTGAGCCCGGGGTCGAATTAATCGGTCGCCAGACGATCTTCGCCGAGGGTTGTCGTGGCTCGCTCAGCGGTGAGCTGATGCAGAAATTCAACCTGCGAGAGGGGGTTGAACCACAAACCTACGGCATCGGTATCAAGGAAATCTGGGAAGTCAAACCCGAGCTGCATGACCAGGGTGCGACCCTGCATACCATCGGTTGGCCGCTCAAGTCCGATACCTACGGCGGTTCGTTTCTCTACCATAACGAAAACAACCAGGTTGCGGTTGGATTCGTTATCGGGCTGGATTATCGGAACCCGCATTTAAGCCCATTTGATGAATTTCAGCGCTTTAAGAACCATCCGGATATTCGCCCGATCTTCGAAGGGGGTACCCGCGTTTCTTATGGTGCGCGCGCCATTTCGGAAGGTGGCTTGCAGTCGATTCCAAAGCTGACTTTCCCGGGTGGCCTGTTGATTGGTGATACCGCCGGCTTTCTCAATGTTCCGAAAATCAAGGGCACCCATACCTCGATGAAATCGGCGATGCTCGCCGCCGAGGCCGTGTTTGAACTGCTGCCAGCCGATTACGACGAGGAGAACCCGGGCGCTGCGCTCGAGGCGACTGCCTATCCAGAGCAATTAAAGCAATCCTGGCTGTGGCGGGAGTTGCACCAGGTGCGCAACATTCGGCCTGCTTTCCAGAAAGGGCTGTGGTGGGGATTGATTAACGCGGCGCTTGAAACTTATATATTCCGTGGTAAGGCGCCCTGGACCATGGGTCATCATGCGGACCATGAGCAGATCGGCAACAAAAACGACTACCCGGTGATAGAATACCCCAGGCCCGACGGAGTCATCAGCTTCGATCGTTCGTCTTCGGTTTACCTGTCCGGTACCTATCATGACGATAATCAACCCGCGCATTTACGTCTGCGTGATGACAGCGTACCGATTGCGTTGAACCTCGAGAAATACGATGCGCCCGAACAGCGCTACTGCCCGGCCGGGGTCTATGAAATTGTTGAAGTTGACGGCAATCCTGCGCTGCAGATCAATGCGCAGAACTGCGTGCATTGCAAAACCTGCGATATCAAGGATCCCAGCCAGAACATTCACTGGACCGTACCGGAAGGCGGTGGTGGGCCTGCTTATCCCAATATGTGACAAACCGAGGTACATTCCCGAGTTATATACTCGGGAATGTACCTCGGTTTGTCATCCCGGAAACGCCGCCAGGCGTTATCCGGGATCTTGCGACCTGTCGTCGTTGCCTGGTCAATGGGTCGGTGACCAAAAAAAAGAACTAATCCCCCGCTGGAGCCACAACGCATCCAGGATGACCGCTATGGATGTGAGCGGTCCGATGCGTCGGCATGAAAAAGCACTGCTGGGAGCGGCTTTTTTCTTGCAACTTACTGTTTTTTAATGGGATTTAGGCCCACAAAAAAAAGGGAACTGACCCCACGCGGGGGCCAGCTCCCAGTAGTCTGTTCTCTTAGGAGAGAACAATGCCTCACTGTATTATAGATTACTCCCCGGAGGTTGCAGGACAGATCGATATCGATATCCTGCTCGATGCGGTGCACCAGGGCGCAATGGAGTCGGATCTGTTCCCTGAATATGACATTAAAACCCGCGCGCTCGCTTACCCGCACCATCGCACCGGGCAAACCCGTGATTCATTTGTCCATGTCGCGCTGCACCTGCTTTCCGGGCGCAGCGACGCACAAAAATCGATGCTCAGCGAATGCGTACTCGGCCGCATCGAGCCGCTGTTACCGCGAGTCGTCAGCGTCAGCGTGGAGATCCTCGATATTCATCGCGAGAGCTACCGCAAGCGCGTACTTGAATAGGTACCATACTGTCATTCCGGTATAAGATTCCCGCTTGCGCGGGAATGACTCCTAAAATTGCATCCCCGCAGACTTAAGCCGTCATCCCCGCGTAAGCGGCGGTCCGACGTATCGGGATCTTGCAATAGAGGCGCGTTATGAGATTCCCGCTTGTGCGGGAATGACTCCAAATAACATTATTCCGAATGACAGGTCTCATGGAAGGCCTCATGTGCCTCGCTGCATGTAATTCCCTGCAGCCTCTCAAGCAGGTCCCAGCTCTGCTGCTGGTCAATACTGAGGTAGTCGTTGTCGGGTTCAAGTCGGCGTTGATGGGCACAGATACAGACGCTCATGCACAGGCGCATACAGATCAGGTCGAAAAGCAGGCCGATCTCGGTTGCGGTCAGTGGCAGTGCCCGGTGGTAGCCACCCACCAGTGCTTGCGCGGCACGCAGCGGATCCGGTTCGTCAAGCATCGCGTAGGCGGCGGCGATTGCCGGTTCTACCACGAGCCATAAATCCAGCATATCGCCGAAATCGATAATGCTGAGTACCTGCTGACCGCTGTCATCCACAATAACGTTTTGTCGATTGGCGTCGTTATGGATGACGGCACGTCTGAGCTCATTTTGTACCGGCAGCACGCGTTCGCGAAAGCCATCTTCGAAATGTTCAACCAGTGAGCGTTCGGCGGTACCCGTCAGCAGGGGTTTATAGTCCTCGAGCACCGCCATTGCCGATTCCATGTTCCACAGCAGGGGTCGCTCCAGTCCCGGGTGCGAAAACCCGGCAAGTGCCTGGTCGAGTAGCGCGAGCCGCCGTCCCAGGTCCCCCAGCAACTCCGGTTTTGACTCGTCGAAGTCGGCCCACAGATGTCCGTCGATGAATGGCAGTGCACGACAGTAATGTTCGTTGTCCTGCGTGTCGCGTGCCGTTTCGATGAGGTTTCCTTTAACCGACTCAAGCGCCGTTGCGACCATTGGAAATACCTGTGCCTCGGCCAGTCTTTGAAACACCTGGTGCTGACATTCGAGCATCGCCGGCGATTCCTGGGCGTTGGCAATCTTGAAAACGAATCTGCCGCGTGCGTCATCAATCAGGAAATTCAAATCGCGTTCGCCGTGGAGTTGCTTCATCGCTCCTTCGAGCGCAAACAGACGCCGCGCAATTTCGGCAACTTCGGTTGCATCGAACTCCGGTAATAAGCAGCTATCTGACATAGCTATTCGATTTAAAGATGCTCATGGAAAACAGGTGCCTCAAGAAAGCAGGATTTTTTCGCGAGTGCAAGAAAGCGCCGCGCGCAGAACCGCAGTTTACACGGGAGTAAATGAGGATACGACCGGGCTGGCGCACCAGCACGGTGCTTATGTACAGGATGTACGGTATGCCGATTTTGCAGGAGCAAAAATCGGCGACGCGGCAATCGCGGAAAAAGACAATTTCTTGAGGTACCGTGTCGCAAATGGTTAACTAGCGGTCGTGGACTGTCACATGTGCTAAATATATAGTCCGAAGGCTTAGAGTCCAATAATATCTGGAGTTATCAATGTCGCTTCGTCTTGGGATCGACACCGGCGGTACCTTTACCGACGCGGTTCTGGTTGATGACAACAAGCAAATCGTCAACGCCGAGAAAAGCCTTACCACGCGCTTTGACTTGAGTCACGGCATCGGTGACGTGATAGCGAAATTACCGGGCGCCGCGCTTGCCGAAGTGACCATGGTTTCGCTGTCCACCACGCTGACTACCAATTCGGTCGTAGAAGATCTTGGTGCGCCTGTCTGCGTGCTGTTGCCGGGCTATACCGATGAACAGATCAGGCAAAGTGGTTTACTGGATATATTATCGGCGCAGATGGTTGTAACCCTCGAAGGCGGCTTCGACGCGGTTGGCCGCGAACACAGGCCGCTCGACGAAAGCGGTGCGCGTGAAGCGATTGAAAAGTTGCAGGACCAGGTCTCCGCATTCGCGATTTCAAGCATGTTCGGCACGCGAAACTCGAGTCATGAAAACCGTATCAAGCAACTCGTAATCGAGTTGACCGACATGCCGGTTATCTGCGGGCATGAGCTGGCATCGAACCTGGGGGCCCCGCGTCGCGCCTTAACCGCTGCTTTGAACGCGCGCATGGTGCCACCGATCAGGGAACTTATCGGCTCGGTACAGAAAATTCTCGCGCGCCACGAAATCGATGCGCCGTTGATGCTGGTAAAAGGTGACGGTTCGCTCGCCAGCCTGGAAAACGCGATCGAAAAGCCGATCGGAACCGTGCTTTCCGGTCCTGCCGCGAGCGTGATCGGAGCTTGTCGGTTGTCAGGACTCGACAACGCGATCATCGCTGATATGGGTGGCACCACGACCGATATCGCGATCGTCAGCAATGGTCAACCGCAGCTGTGCGAGGATGGCGCCAGGATTGGCGACTGGCAACCGATGGTCGAGGCGGTGCGCGTCAATTCAATCGGACTCGGCGGCGATAGCGAAATCCATTTTGGCGGTCACAAGGGATTGTCGCTGGGGCCCCGACGGGTTGTTCCGACCAGCCTGCTGGGCCACCTCCATCCCGAGATCATTCCGAAACTGGAATTGCAACTCGAGGGCATGGCCAGTGCCCGCAGTAATCGCTTCGTCATGCGCCTGGAAAACAACCAGGCATTGTTGCAACAGCTTAACGCGACTGAACTCGAAGCCTGGGAACTGTTATCGGACAAGCCGATTGAACTCGACGCAATCGTGCTGGAAGATCGAACTTATGCCCGCGCACTGGCCAAGTTGAAACGGCTCGGATTGGCAATCTATAGCGGATTTACTCCCACCGACGCGATTCATGTGCTCGGCATCAATTCACACTGGGACAAGCGCGCGGCTGAACTCTCGGCACGCATCTGGATGCGCCAGATGCGCTTCCTTTATGGTTACGGAAAATGGGACAGCGATGATGTCGAAACCGCCTGTACCCAGGTTTACGACCTCGTGATCTCGACTATTCGGCGTTTGCTGGTCGAGGTCGGGTTGAACGAATTCGACTTGAACAGCAAATCGAGCAAGGCCGGAGGTATTGTCGACACCATTACGCGCATGGTGACAGACAGCCATGAATCAAAGGGGCGCAAGCCCCTGTTCAAACTGGATTTTGCCAGCGACTACCCGATCGTCGCGGTGGGCGCACCGGCTGCGAGTTATTACCGGGATGTTGCCGATAGTATGTTTATCGGTCTGCACCTGCCCGAACATGCCGATGTCGCCAATGCCTTTGGCGCTGTCATGGGAAGCGTGATTCAGCGCGCGCAGGTTACGGTAACGCAGCCCCAGCACGGCACCTTCTGCCTGTTTCACCAGGATGAGCCAAAACATTTCGACAACCTCGAGGATGCCAGGCACGAAGCAGAACAGATCGTTTACCTGGTGGCACAACAAAAAGCGCTTGCGGCAGGGGCCATCGATCCAACCGTGACGCTCGAATTTGACGACATCCATGTGAAGGACGAAATCGACGGTGAATTGTTCCTCGAGTCGACCGTGATTGCTACCGCCATTGGACCCGCCTGCAACTGGCGCTCGGAAACCGGCGCGTGAATCCGTCGGCAGCCCTGCAGAAATACGGGTTGTTTGTGCGTGGCGTTACCACGCTAAGTGCAGCCGAGATCGAAACCTATCGATTCCCCGAGTCAAAGCCGGCGCTGGTCCTGGTGGGTAATATCGGCTCGAGTTACTGGCCCGTATTCAGCCAGTCGCCAGAATTCCTTGATGGTGAAGCCGACCCCCTCGATCGCTGGAGTCGGCGCGTTGCCGAGGCAATTGCGGCAGAGATACCGGTAGAGCCGGTCTATCCATTTGAAGGGCCTCCCTACCACCCGTTTCAGCAGTGGGCGCAGCGTGCCGAAGCGCTCGAGCAATCGCCGATAGGGGTTATGATTCATCCCGACTACGGGCTTTGGCATTCATACCGATTTGCGCTGCTGGGCACCGAATTCGAGGTGGATCAGGCCCAGTCCCCGGGTGCATCCCCCTGTATCAGCTGTGATGCCAAACCCTGCCTGCATCGCTGCCCCGTCGATGCCTTTGATGCCAACGGCTACGATGTCGAGTGCTGTGCAAGCTACCTGCGACAAACCCCGCAAGCCGAATGCCATTCAAGCGGTTGTCTCGCGCGTTATGCCTGCCCGATTGCGCCCGATTTGAGCTATGTGGCTGAACAGGGGCAGTTCCACTTGCAGGCCTTCTTGAACGCACGCAAATAACTGAAAAAAAAGTGTTTTTTTGAAGCTTTTGTTTATTTTTTCTCATCTATACTTAGATTGTTGATTCAACAACAAAATTAGCGGAAAAGATAGCGGATTGACTCGCCCGTAAGGTATTACTGTTCCATATGGCAAAAATCGGAAACATTTTTTTCAATCGAACGCTCAACCAGTTTCTCGAATGTAAAGACCTCGATAGTAAGAAAGGTTTGTCGTTATTAGAGAAAATTCAGGGGTCGGTCGGCGATAACCTGGACAAGGTGCTGGAGACGATTGCGCAGGTCGAAGATCCGCATCGCGAGGTGCTGAAAAATATCTGTCTCGAGTCGGTCGAGGGATTCTCGGAAGAATACTTTCTCAATGCACTGTCCAATGACCAGACTGTTATGCGTGCCGCTGCCAGCGACATCCTGGCGAATAAACCTGCGGTAGATTCCACTAAACTGTTTCAGCGATTACACGACCCCAAGTCGTCCCCGGCCGAGGTCATCGAGGTGCTCGAGGCACAGAAAGATTCGTTAAAGCCGGAAGATATCATCAACCACTCGTTAAAGCTGGAAACTGACGATGCAATCCAGCTGTTAAAACTGGTCGAAGGCAGCCGCCAGCCGGTAGATTTATCGAGCCTGAGTTTTCAGCTCGACAAGATAGAAAGCCCGGTTTACAAAATAAACCTGTTGAACTATTTCGGTAGTATCAACGAACCCAAGATCCCGTTGATTGTTGTCCGCTTCCTGGATGACTCCAATAAGGTTGTTGTGCTTGAAGCGCTCAAGACCCTGGACCGAATGAAAATCGATTTCGATGCGTCGGCGTTGCTGCCTTATGCCGAATCGATGTCGGGTGTCGAGCAGGAACTCGTGCTCAAGATTATCGCCAAGCAGGCCGATGCCAGCCTGGTACCTCACCTGTCGGCCTACCTGACGTTGAAGTCGGATGAGTTGAACGATTTCTTCGCAGGCATTGTTGTCGCCAACGCCGATAAGGAAAACTTTGAAAAATTACTTAAACGCCTCAGTATCGAGGACGACTGGACCCAGCAGCAGTCGGTCGCCCGTATACAAAAATTCTCCGATGAGCACCTGTCCGAAGTGGCGCGAGAACTGACCAGCCACGAACAGGAGTTCATACGTAATACCGCGCAGACACTGGTGATGAACCTGATCGGCGATGAGGATCTCGGAAAAATAGAGGAATATGCACTCAGCGAGAATTGGCAGGTGCGCGAACGCGCGATTCAGTCGCTGGCCAAATCTTCGAACCGCGCGGCAATCGTCGTTCTCAAGAAGATGGTCGATGCTTATCCCGATGATTTCGTTTTGGCGTTGCGCGCGGTCAAGCAGCTTGGTTTTGGCAAGGGTCTGGAAATCGCTTTCGAGGGGCTCAAGAATTCACAGCCCAACGTGCAGCGTGCTTCGCTCGAGACGATCGAGGCAATTACCAGCGAAAAGCACGCCGCCAAGGTGCGCGACAATATAATGTGGAACCTGCCGGTGTTGACTACCGAAATGCGGGAATTTGCCAAGATGCTGATGTCGGAAATCACCCGGGATTACGGTCTGCCTGAAATCCAGATCGACGAAAACACGACTACCAGCACCGGCGTGGTAGATGTCCCGCTGTTTGGTGGCAGTATCGGATCCACGGTCAGGCCGGACGAGCGGCTCTCACCCCTGGACCAGCTTGCGCCGGGGTCGGTGTGGATGGATCGTTACCACATCAAGAAAGAGATCGGACGGGGTGCGATGGGACGCGTCATGCTGGCCGAAGACGACATGGTCGACGAGTCATTGATACTGAAATTCATGCTGCCCGAGTTGACGGTTGACCAGCAGTCGACCGAGCGCTTCAAACGCGAGGTTAAATACGCGCGCAAGATAAGCCATCGTAACGTGATTCGCGTTCACGATATTTTGCTGAAAGACAAGCTCTGTGCGATTTCGATGGAGTACTTCAAAAGCCGCGGACTCGAAGCGGTGCTGGACGAAGTGAAGTGTTTCGAGACTCTCGACGGGCTCAAGATTCTATACCAGATAGCGAGCGGCATGGCGGCCGCACATGAACAGGAAGTTATCCACCGGGATCTGAAACCGAGTAACATCCTGATCGACGATAAATGGCATGTGAAGATCGTGGATTTCGGTATCGCCTCGGCCGGCACGGCCTCGGAAGCCACGCTGACCCAGACCGGTTCCATTATCGGCAGCCCGGCTTACCTCTCGCCCGAGCGTGCCGATGGCAAAGACGCGGATGAACGCAGCGATATCTATTCACTGGGAATTATTTCCTACTACATGTTTAGCGGCCAGTTACCTTACAGCGGTAAACCGATGGAAGTTCTGGCGAAGCATCGCGACGGTAACGCGCCCCCTATCATGAAGGTCAACGATGACGCCGCGCCGGAAGTTTCACGGCTGATTGTAAGAATGATGGCGATAGATCCTTCAGCCCGACCGCAATCGATGAAAGCCGTGCGTGACGAAGTCAAGAACCTGGTCGTCGAATTCGAACTACCCGAAGAAATAGGTTAGATTCGTAAGCTGCTGTCATCCCCGTGACTGTACCGAGGTCAGTGCGATCAGGTAGTAGACATCTTCGGTACTGCAGCCACGCGACAAATCATTTGCAGGACGGCTGAGTCCCTGCAGAATCGGGCCGATCGCAACGGCTCCACCAAGGCGCTGGGTTAATTTGTAGCCGATATTGCCGGCATTCAGATCGGGAAAGATCAACACGTTAGCGCGTCCATCGATGTGTGAACTGGCAATCTTCTGCGCCGCAATCGCAGGCACAATCGCCGCATCCAGTTGAACCTCGCCTTCGACCGAGACGTCCGGCATCTGCTTGCGCGCCAGTTTTGTTGCCTCGCGAACTTTTTCTACCAGGGGATGATTGGCACTGCCGTCGGTAGAAAAAGACAGCATTGCAACCCGCGGTTCATCATCGATCAACTGCCGTGCCGATTGCGCGGCTGCCACTGCAATCTCGGCCAGTTGTTCCGCATCCGGATCGACGATCAAACCACAGTCGGCAAAGACCATCGCCTGTTTAGGCTTGTGATGTTCGGCTTCAAACAGCATCAGCATGAAACTTGAAACCGAGTTGAATCCCGGCATAACGCCGACGATTTGTAATGCCGACCGAACTCGATCACCGGTTGTATAAACCGCTCCCGCAATCGACCCATCGGCGTGATTGGCGCGCAGCATCAGGTCGGCAAAACACAGCGGATCCTGCGCCTGTTGCTCGGCCTGTTCCAATGTCATGCCCTTGTGCTTACGCAACTGCCACAATTCCTTACTATATCTTTGGTGGTATTGTGAAGCGCTTGGATCTTCGATTCTAATACCGGTTAAATTGAACCCTGACTCAGCAGCCTGGTTGCGGATCGTATTCTCGTTGCCGACGAGCACGCAGTTTGCTATTCCGTCATCGGTGGCTCGTTGGACAGCCTCGATAACGCGATTGTCCTCGCCTTCGGCGAGCACAATCGTTTGTCGGCTGGTTTGGGCCTTGTGGATTATAGAATCTAGAAATTGCATGATCTAAATCGAAAAATTCCATGGTCAGGTATGAATAAGTGCAGCAGAATGATGCACGTATAAGTAAAGGGTGTCCACGAGAACCGCGCGCCGGGTGTTTTATATACAATATACCGGATCTTGATTATAGTCCGATCCGCGTAATCTCGAATTCACCAAAAATTAATTTTCACAACCCGGGGGCATCAAGATCATGATGATCGCAATACCTGCAGAAATTCATCGCGGTGAGAAACGTGTTGCAACGTCGCCCGAGGTGGTTCGCAAGCTGATCGCAGCCGGATTCGAAGTCACGCTCGAATCGGGTGCGGGCACGGGCGCCAATTTCAGCGACGACATATTCCGTGGAATGGGCGCTGCCATCGCAACAGACGCCGAGTCCGCCTGGGCTGCTGGTGATTTGATCCTGAAAGTGCGTCCACCTGAATTTAATGATGAACTCGGTCGACACGAAATCGATTTAATGTCCACGGGTGCACGCCTGATCAGTTTTATCTGGCCCGCCCAACACGAAGACTTGTTGTCACAACTTGCCGCAAAACAGGCGACTGCCCTGGCAATGGACAGCATTCCGCGCCTCTCGCGCGCACAAAAACTAGATGCCTTGAGTTCGATGGCGAATATTGCCGGATATCGAGCGGTAATTGAGGCAGCGCATCACTTCGGTCGTTTCTTTTCCGGCCAGATCACCGCCGCCGGTAAAGTGGATCCAGCTAAGGTTATGGTAATCGGTGCAGGTGTCGCGGGCCTTGCAGCCATCGGTGCGGCCAAGTCGCTGGGTGCGATCGTGCGCGCCTTCGATACCCGTCCCGAAGTCAAGGATCAAATTGAGAGTATGGATGCCGAGTTTCTCGAACTCGAATTTGAAGAAGAGGGCTCGGGCGAGGGTGGCTACGCCAAGGTAATGAGCAAGGAGTTCATCGAAGCCGAGATGGCGCTGTTTGCCGAGCAGGCACGTGAAGTCGACGTCATCATCACCACCGCGTTGATTCCTGGCAAACCGGCGCCCAAGCTGATTACCAATGCGATGGTGTTGAGCATGAGGGACGGTAGCGTTATCGTCGACCTCGCCGCCGAGCAGGGCGGTAACTGTGAAGAAACCGTACCCGGCAAGGTAGTAACCAGGTACGGCGTACATATCGTCGGTTATACCGATCTGCCGAGCAGGCTGGCCAGTCAGTCAAGCCAGCTCTACGCGACCAATATCTACAACCTGATCATGGACATGTGCCCCGAGAAGGACGGTAATATTATGGTCGATATGGATGACGACGTTATCCGTGGCGCGACCGTGGTGAACCAGGGCGAAATCACCTGGCCGCCTCCAGCAATCGAGGTAAGTGCGGAACGCAAGCCCAGCTTTGGTGGCCAGGCAATCAAGCACGAAGGCAAGGGTAGCAGTGACAAGACACACGATGCCGCCATCGGAGCATCCGGGATTTCCCGATTCGCGAAGAGCGTCTGGTTGCCGATGATCCTGGGTGGATTGGCATTGTTCGGTCTTGGACAGGTGGCACCACCATCCTTCATGGCACATTTCACCGTGTTTGTATTGTCCTGTTTTATTGGCTACATGGTGATCTGGAATGTCAGCGCGACCCTGCACACACCGTTAATGAGCGTTACCAACGCGATTAGCAGCATCATCATACTGGGAGCGCTGACGCAAATATCGAGCACCAGTAACCTGATTTATATTCTTGCAGGGATTGCAGCCTTCATTACCTGCATCAATATCGTGGGTGGATTTTCCGTGACGCAACGCATGTTGCAGATGTTCAAGGGGTAAGCGGCGATGTCTCCCAGTCTGATTACCGTCGCTTACCTCGCCTCCGCGGTGTTGTTCATCCTTGCGCTCGGTGGCCTGAGTACCAACGATACCGCGCGTCGTGGCAACCTGTTCGGTATGATCGGCATGGCGATCGCGGTGCTGGTGACCATCATCGCCTTCGTCAGTCGCAATCTCGAAATACTGATCGTGATCATGTTGGCCGGTGGCGCGATCGGTTTTATCCTCTCGCGCCGGGTACAGATGACGCAAATGCCGGAGCTGGTGGCGATCCTGCACAGCCTGGTGGGTCTCGCCGCGGTGCTGATTGGATTTGCTACCTTCATGGACTCCTCGATTGAATACATCGGGGTCGAGAAAACCATTCATGAAATCGAAATCTATATCGGTATCTGTATCGGCGCACTGACCTTTACCGGTTCGGTCGTTGCCTATGGCAAGCTCAGTGGCATGATCGGCGGCGCACCGTTGATGCTACCAGCTCGTCATTGGCTCAACCTGGTACTGTTCATCGCCGTGGTGGTAATTGCCGTGCGTTTCGTCGGCGAACCCGACCATAACCAGGCCACGATGCTGTTACTGGCGATGACGGTGATCGCGCTGTTGTTTGGGATCCACATGGTTGCAGCGATTGGTGGCGCCGATATGCCGGTGGTGATTTCGATGCTGAACAGCTACTCGGGCTGGGCCGCTGCCGCTACCGGTTTCATGCTGTCTAACGATTTGTTGATCGTGACCGGGGCGCTGGTCGGCAGTAGCGGTGCAATCCTGAGTTACATCATGTGCCGCGCGATGAACCGGCATTTCATCAGCGTTATCGCCGGTGGCTTCGGCACCTCGGGCGGTTCTTCAGCCGGGCCCAGTATCGAGGGCGAAGTGCAGACCATCGATACCGCGGCGATGGCAGACCTGCTCAATGCTGCCAAGCAGGTCATGGTGGTTCCCGGTTACGGTATGGCAACCGCGCAGGCGCAGCACGCGATTGCCGATATCACCAAAACCCTGATCAGCAAAGGGATCAGCGTACGTTACGGTATCCATCCGGTAGCAGGGCGCATGCCAGGGCACATGAACGTGCTGCTGGCCGAGGCGAAGGTACCTTACGATATCGTGTTTGAGATGGATGAAATCAACGACGACTTTCCCGACGTCGATGTCTCGATCGTGGTCGGTGCCAACGATACGGTTAATCCGCTGGCGCAGGAAGACGTCGACAGCCCGATCGCCGGCATGCCGGTGCTCGAGGTCTGGAAAGGTCATACCACCGTGGTGCTTAAACGCGGCATGGCGGCCGGTTATGCAGGCGTCGATAATCCGCTGTTCGTCAAGGAAAACACGCGCATGCTGTTTGGCGACGCGCGCGAAAGCCTGGAAGCACTCGCCCAGGCGATATAAAGCCATCCTGGGGTGAACGCCGCAAAGTAGAAGTGTGCGCCAGTTCACATATTGACGAAATATCGCCTCTAAGCAGCTGAATTTAAAGCAATTTACCCTGTTTGGGTGATTCGTAAAACTGACTAGAATCCTAGTATTTCCTGTGACATCAGTTGAACGATGTCTTGCGTTAACAAAGAAGACCTTGTTAATGCAGATGTTTCTCCGGTGCCGTTACCGTTCGCGGTATGTTGTTCTTCTCAAGGCTATAAGGTTTCATCGGCATGAGTAGACGCACCAGGGTTCAGGAAGTTTCTGGGCTCGAAATTTAAGCAGCCCTTGGGGCTGCTTTTTTTTATCCCGGGTTTAGTAAATCGAGATTCCCTGAGGATTTCGTCACCCCAGCTTTCCCGTCATCCCCGCGGTTCTACCCCGTCATCCCCGCGCAAGCGGGGATCTTGCAATGGTGGCTGGTTAGAAGATCCCCGCTTACGCGGGGATGACGAGTAAAAATATCGGGATGACGACAAAAATATGGGGATGACAGTTAAAAAGCGGGATGGCGAGAATAGACTTGATCTGAATTGTGACTTTAACGATTGAAACTTGGTCGGTGAATGAGTAAGTTCTAGATCATGCTGAATATGCAATTTGAGCAGGCGGTGGTGGTCGACACCAACGAAATGGAATGGGAAGCGAGCCCGATGGCAGGGGTGTGGCGTAAACCGTTAGCGCGCGAGGCCGCCGAGCATGGACATACCACCAGCGTGGTGCGCTACGACGCGGGTTCTCATTTCAGCGCACACCTGCACCCGGCGGGCGAAGAAATCTTCGTACTCGAGGGCGTGTTTTCCGACGAGCATGGCGATTACCCCGCGGGGACCTATATCCGCAACCCGCCCGGTTCCAAACATTCGCCCCGCAGCGACCCCGGTTGCGTGCTGCTGGTCAAGCTCGACCAGTTCGATCCTGCGGATGACACCACGCTGCGCATCGATACCAACAGCACTGCCTGGATGCCGGGTGAATCAAAACTCGAAGTCATGCCGTTACACGATTTTGAAAATGAATCGGTGTTTCTGATCAAGTGGCCCGCCGATACGCGCTTACGCAGTCATCGACACTATGGTGGAGAAGAGACTTTCGTGCTCTCGGGTGCCTTGCTCGACGAGTATGGTCACTATCCTGCCGGCACCTGGTTGCGCAACCCGCACGACAGCGAGCATTGTCCCTACGTCGAGGAAGATACGATAATTTGGATCAAGACCGGTCATCTGCTTCCTTAATCCCGGTCGAATCAGTTAAACTTTTCACCCCCTAAGGGACTCTAAATCGCGCATACTGCGTGCTGATCAATAATATGGTTCAGGTTGAGAGGTTTTGACTTGTCACAACAGGAAATTATCAATTTAAGACAGGCCGTGAGTGCCAAGATCGTCGGCCAGCAGGGGCTCATCGAGCGCCTGCTGATCGCTATCCTGGCCGATGGTCATTTACTGGTTGAAGGTGCGCCCGGACTCGCCAAGACGCGTGCGATCAAGGTTCTCGGGGAAGGTATTGAAGGGGATTTTCATCGCGTTCAGTTTACCCCTGACCTGCTGCCGGCCGACCTGACCGGCACCGAGATTTACCGACCGCAGGATGGCAGCTTCATGTTTCAGCGTGGCCCGCTGTTTCATAACCTGATTCTCGCCGACGAAATCAATCGCGCGCCGGCCAAGGTGCAGTCGGCGTTGCTTGAAGCCATGGCTGAACGCCAGATCACGGTCGGCACCGAAACCTATGCGTTACCCAGGATTTTTCTCGTCATGGCGACGCAAAACCCGCTCGAGCAGGAAGGCACCTACCCGTTGCCGGAAGCACAGCTCGACCGGTTCCTGATGCATGTCCGGGTTGGCTACCCCTCCGGTGAAGACGAAAAGGCGATACTTGCGCTGACGCGTAATGAAGCGCGTTCAGAAGCGAGCGCCGAACCACCGCCTGCCGCGGTGATCAGCCAGCAAAGCCTGCTCGAGGCGCGCGATGCCGTGCTCGATATCCATCTCGACAGCAGTCTCGAGGATTACATTATTGAAATCGTGCTCGCGACCCGCAGCGCGGAGCGCTACGGCGATGAACTCGCCGGCTGGATTCAGCATGGTGCCAGCCCGCGTGCGACCATGGCACTGGATCGTTGCGCGCGTGCCTATGCCTGGCTCAATAACCGGGATTACGTTGTGCCCGAGGATATCCAGCTGATCGCGCCCGATGTGCTGCGTCACCGTATCATTTTAAGTTTCGAAGCCGAGGCCGAGGGCAAAACTGCCGACAGCTGTATCGATGCAGTGCTGGCCCGGGTCGCCGTGCCCTGAGAGATACCGTGGAAACAGGGGATGACATAGTCCGGGTAAAACTGTCGACGCTGATCGGCTTGAATCGGGATGCGCGCAGCCTGCCATTGATTTCGAACTCGGTTAAAGCGCAAATGGTGGGTGGTCACCTGTCAGCGTTTCGCGGGCGGGGCATGGAATACCACGAGTCACGTCCCTATCAACCCGGAGACGATATCCGTGCGATCGACTGGCGCGTCACCGCACGCAGTGGCCTTACCCACACCAAGATTTATCGCGAAGAGCGTGAGCGCCCGGTATTACTGTGGCTCGATTTATCACGTTCGATGTTTTTCGGCACCCGTAACTGTTTCAAATCGGTACTGGCTTCGAAGCTCGCCGGGCTGCTGGCCTGGAGCAGTGTGCAACATGGCGACCGACTGGGTTACCTGGTGTTTTCCGAGCAACAACATATCGAGTTTCGCCCCACCCGCGGCAAACGCAGCGCGCTGCAATTTATCCAGCAACTGGTCGCACATCGTGCCTGGGATATGACCGACGACAGCGAACGCGAACATAAAGCCGGGCCCAAGGCGCTGGTGCGCCTGCGCCAGGTAACCCGCCCCGGTAGCCTCGTTATCCTGTTCAGTGACTTCCGCTTCCTCGACGACGATTGCCGTGGTCAGCTGGTCGAACTATCACGCCATAACGACGTGGTCATGATACATACCTATGACCCCATCGAGCGTGTATTGCCGCCGCCGGGCTACTACCGCGTCACCGATGGCAGTCGCAGTGTCGATATCGATACCGCGAGCAACAAGGTACGCGAGCGCTACCGCGAACGCTATGATCATCACCAGCAAGCACTCGAGCGTCTTTGTAACGAGCTGGGCTTGTACCTGATCAATATCGCGACCGATGACGATATGTTGGCCGAGTTGAAAATCGGCCTGGGACTGCAGGGGCGATGAACGAACTGGAGCTTAGGGATATTCATCTGCCGGATGCCGGTTTATGGTGGCCACCCGCGCCGGGCTGGTGGGTCGCCGCCGCGCTGCTACTGGTATTGGTGTTGCTTACTCCCTGGTTGCTTCGGCGTTTAAGGTACAAACCGGTCAAGCGCCTGTCGCTGGGTGAACTCGAAACCATCCGCAACGGTTTCCGTTCGGGACAGGGTAAACATGAAGTGATCAGGGACACCGCTGCATTACTGCGCAGAACGCTGATTGCCTACCGCGGGCGGGAAGGTTTTGCCGCTTCAACGGGTAACACCTGGACTGTTCAACTGCAGGAAATGGTAGCGGGCGAAAAATTCAGCCAGGCACAGTTGCAATTGCTTGGCCACAATCGTTATCAACCTGATAGTGATTGTGATATCGACGAATTGTTGCAGGCCTGTGAGCGCTGGATGCGCGCCCTGCCCCGGAGCGTGGCCCATGTTTCAGGTTGAATGGCCACTGGTATTATTGCTGACACCCTTGCCGTTGCTGGTTTACCTGGCCCTGCCCGCGCGGACGCAACAGCAACAGGCAGCATTGCGTGTGCCGATGATCGAAGATTTTCAGCTCGGTGGTGTACAGGCGGATGAAGTCAGATCCTATCGCTGGCGTCAATGGCTCTACTTGCTGGCGTGGTTGCTGCTGGTATTTGCGGCAAGCCGTCCGCAATGGCTCGGGGAGTCGATCGCGATACCGATTAGCGGGCGTGACCTGATGCTGGCGGTAGATTTGTCCGACAGCATGCGTACCGCCGATTTCAAAATCGAGGGCAAACAGGTCAACCGACTGCAGGCCACCAAGCAGGTGGCAAGCCAATTCATCGAACGTCGGCGCGGCGATCGACTCGGCCTGATCCTGTTTGGCACCCAGGCCTACCTGCAGACTCCCCTCACCTTCGACAGCAAGACCGTTAACCGCCTGTTGCAGGAATCGGCAATCGGTCTTGCCGGTGAGCGCACCGCGATCGGCGATGCCATCGGGCTTGCGATCAAGCGCCTCGACCTGGAGTCGGATAACTCGCGGGTGCTGGTATTGATGACCGATGGCGCCAATACCGCGGGTGAAGTTACCCCGTTGAAAGCCGCGCAGCTTGCCGCCAGGCGTGGGCTTAAGGTTTACACCATCGGTATCGGCGCCGATGAACAGATCGAATCCACCTGGTTCGGTCTGCGCCGCACCAATCCCTCGGCACAACTGGATGAAAAAACGCTGCGTGCGATTGCGAGTTTAAGTGGTGGACGCTACTTTCGAGCACGTGACACGCAAGAGCTGGCAAAAATTTACGACCTGCTCGATGAGCTGGAACCGTTACCGAGAGACACGCAAAGCCTACGCCCGGTGCGGGCCCTGTTCGTCTGGCCACTGGCTTTCGCGCTGGTCCTGGCGGTACTGTTGGTGATACCTCGCCTGTGGAGACGGCCATGATCGAGCAATTCCACTTTTTGCGACCCGCCTGGTTGCTGCTGCTGATTCCGCTCGCGGCGGTGCTGTGGTTATTGCTGGTACGGCGCTACGATAGTGGAAGCTGGCGCACGGTAATCGATGAGCGCCTGCGGCCTTTCGTGCTCAGTAGCAGTGATCAAAATCAGCGCGAATGGACGCGCTGGATTCCCGCTGCTGTCGCCTTGCTGGCCATCTTTGCGCTTGCCGGTCCGACCTGGGAGAAGTTACCGCAACCGGTGTATCACAAGGATAGTGCATTGGTGATTGCGCTCGATATGTCGCGCTCGATGAATGCCGCCGATATCAAGCCGAGTCGCCTGGTGCGTGCGCGCCATAAAATCGCGGATATTCTAAATCTCAGGCAGGAGGGACAGACGGCGCTGGTGGTCTATGCTGCCGATGCCTTTACGGTAACCCCGCTGACCAGCGACGTCGATACGATCCTGGCATTATTGCCCGATCTCGAAACCGAATTGATGCCGGCGCAGGGCACCCGCGCCGACCGTGCGCTAAAGCTTGCGCTGGAGCTGTTCGAGAATAGCGGCATCGCAGGTGGCGACGTGTTACTGGTTAGCGATGGGCTCAGCGACTTCGAACTGAGCCGCGTTGAAACCCTGCTTGAAAGCAAACCGGGTCAGCGGGTTTCGGTACTCGTCATCGGCACCCCCGAAGGTGGACCCGTGCCGTTAAAGAACGGGGGATTCCTGAAAGATCGTGGTGGCGAGATCGTGATTTCCAGTCTGCAGGAAGATAACCTGCGCCGAATTGCGCAAATCGGGGACGGTGTATATGCCACGCTGAGCGCCGACGATATCGATATCAACACGCTCGCCTACCTCATGGAATCAGCCATCGATGATCGTGATGTGCGATTGAGTGATCGATCGGCCGACCTGTGGCGCGAGCTTGGCCCGTGGCTGCTGCTGTTTGCGTTGCCGTTCGCAGCACTCGTGTTTCGCCGCGGACTGATCTGGCTATTCCCGCTCTACATACTGGTATTACCGCCGGATGCGCAGGCGCTCGACTGGTCGGCCTGGTGGCAAAACAACGATCAGCGCGCGAACCAGTTGTTTGAACAGGGTGACCACGCGGCCGCGGCCGAATTGTTTGACGACCCGGACTGGAAGGCTTCTTCGAATTACCGCGCGGGTGATTACGCGGCAGCGCTTGGCACCTGGGAACAACTCGAAAGTGAGGCAGCCGCCTACAACCAGGCCAACGCGCTGGCGAAGCTGGGTCGTCTCGACGATGCGCTAGCCGCCTACGACAGGTTGCTGCAGCAAAATCCCGCTCACCAAGATGCGCTCTATAACAAGCAGGCAATTGAAGAGTTTCTCAAGAATCAACAGTCGCAACAGCAACAGGGACAGCAGGGCGAACAGCAGCAACAGCAGCAGGGCGAACAGCAGCAACAGCAGCAGGGAGATCAACAACAATCCGGACAGGGTGAAACCCAATCGGAAGAGTCCGAACAATCAGCCGGGAGTAGCCAGGATCAACCCGAGACCGGTGCACAGAATCAGCAACAGGCACAGCAGCAAGATGGGCAGGACGATACAGGACAACAGCAATCCGCGAAGCAGAAGCCGGCAAACCAGGCGGACCAGCAAGCAGCCGAGAGTGAGACCATGGCCGAGCTCGATCAACAAATGTCCGAGCAGGCCGCCGAGCAATGGCTGCGCAAGATTCCCGATGATCCGGGCGGTTTGCTGCGACGTAAATTTATCTACCAGTACCGCAAGCGCGGTGGTGTCGATGCAGAGGGAAAGCCCTGGTGAACATGACGTTGATAAAATCTTTACTGGTATTGGTTTTGCTGTTGCTGGCTGGATTGCAGCAGGTCATGGCCGTGGTCGAGGTAACTATTGATCGCAACCCGGTGCAGGTAAACGAATCTTTTCAACTGGTATTCTCACTCGATCAAAGCCCCGACGACGATCCTGATTTTTCTATGCTGCAGCAGCATTTCATGATTCTTGGAAATAGTCGCAGTAACAGCATCAGTATTGTCAACGGCGAGTACCAGCGCAGCGTCAAGTGGACGCTGCAGCTAATGGCCAAGCAGGTCGGCGAGTACATGATCCCGGCAATTCGCTTCGACAAGGACCGTAGCAAGCCGTTCCAGATCAAGGTGCTGCCCTCGAGCCTGGCCTCGGTGCCGCATGATCAGCTGGTGCTCGAGCTACTGGTCGATAAAGCGGAGGTCTACGTGCAGAGCCAGGTTATCGTTACCTTGCGGTTGCTGAGTGCAAGCAGTATCTCCGCCTACAATTTCGGTGATATCTCGACGGATGACCTGGATGTCGTGATTGAACCGCTCGGCGACGAGCGCGATTACCGAACGCGCATTGCGGATAAATCCTACCTGGTGCTGGAAAAGCAGTTTGCACTGTTTCCACAACAAAGTGGTCGACTTCGCATTGCGCCGGTCATGGCAGAGGTGCGTATACCGTCGGGCTCGACCTTCGACCCGTTCCGCAGCGGGGGCAAAATTCGTCGCCTGCGCTCGCAGCAGGTTTTTATCGATGTTGAACCGATTCCGCCCGGAGTTGCCGGTTCCTACTGGCTGCCGGCGACCCGGCTCGAACTTCGCGAAGAATGGCAATCTGATCTCGACGGACTGGTCGCTGGCGAGCCGATCACGCGCAGCCTGACACTGGTAGCCGATGGTTTGACCGCGGCGCAACTGCCCGAGCTGACCATGCAGCAGGTTGACGGCATTAAACAGTACCCTGATCAACCGGGACTACAGAACACACGTTCGGACAAAGGGGTAACAGGAAAACGTGAGCAGAAGGTGGCGCTGATTCCGGGTGCGGAAGGCATCTACCGGATGCCGGAAATCAGTCTGCCCTGGTGGAACCTCGAGACCGGAAAGCTCGAAACAGCCACGATTCCTGCCCGTGAACTGAGCGTTGCCGCCGCCACAACCGCGGTTGCACAGCCACCCGTAACGGAACCAGCAGTAACCGAGGCGGCGGGACAGGTCTCCTCGACTAACAATTTCTGGTTATGGTTGAGCCTGTTGCTCGCCTGTGGCTGGATTGCCAGCGGGATTTACTGGTGGTTTAAATCGCAGCGGTCAGGTGTTCAGCCTGCGCCGGCGGTTGAACACCCCGGGTTGCGTGAGGCGCGCAGGCAACTGCGCCAGGCCTGCGACGCGAATGATGGGGCAACTGCGCGCCATGCGCTGCTGGATTGGGGCAGGGCATTGCTGGCCCCGCGCGAAATTAACAACCTGCAGCAGCTTGGTAGTTCACTGGGCGATGATATGACACTGCAGATCGAGCGTCTTAATCAAAGCCTGTATGCCGGGGCAGGTGTCACGTGGCAGGGGGATGATCTGTGGCTGCTTTGCCAGCAACTCGAGAAAATTGCACAGTCGGAACGCAACCGCGATGTCGCGCAATTGTCACCGCTTAATCCGACGTACTGAAAACCATCCCCTCCAGCCTCAATCTGATGTAGGCACCCGCGCGCTTTACTCGGACCGGATTGGTGCCTCGTATAATAAAACAAGGTCTCGCGACAAGATTCCATCTCGGTTAGACTGCTGCGATTGATATACCAACATTAATACAATGGAAGCGATCGAAAACGCTGATTTAGTCTGGATAATTATCGGACTTTCAGGCCTCTTGCTGCTGGGACTGCTGTACAGCTTGCGCCATTACCAGAATACCAACCGCGAGATGAAGGCCCGGCTTGAAACAACCCTGCAAACTGAGTACACATTGCGCGATCGACTGCATGCAGCGGAGAAAGACACGCAAGCAGTACAGTCGCAGCTGGATACGGAACGTGCGCTCGGGGCAGAAAGAATCGCCCAATCCGAAAAAGATCGCGCACAACTCAAGGTCGAGTTCGAGAATCTTGCGAACCGGGTACTGGAAGATAAGACGCGCAGCTTCGACAAGACCAGCCGGACTTCACTCGAGGCACTGCTGAAACCCTTTCGCGAACAGGTCGAGGGATTCCAGAAACGCGTCAACGATGTGCACAGCGAATCCATCAAGGGCAATACCAAGCTCGAAAGCGAGATCAGGAAGGTCCTCGAAGTCGGTCTCAAAATCGGCAGCGATGCGCAAAACCTGACCGATGCGCTCAAGGGCGATTCGCAGCGACGAGGCAGCTGGGGTGAAACCCAGCTCGAAAAAACCCTGCAACTGAGCGGTTTGATCGAGCATGACCACTATGACAAGCAGACTTCGATGACGGATGCCGAAGGTAAACGCAAGCAAACCGATTTTCTGATCAAACTGCCGGATAACAAGCACATTATCATTGATAGCAAAGTTTCGTTGGCGGCCTACGACCGCGTGGTTGCGGCCGAGAACGACGAGCAACTCCAGCTTGCGCTGAACGAGCACGTGAAAGCGGTTAAGGGTCATATCGACGATCTGCAGGGCAAGAATTACACCAGCCTCGCTGGAATCCGCAGTCCCAGTTTCGTGCTGATGTTCATGCCGATCGAGCCGGCCTACATCGAAGCGCTCAAGTACGAGAAGGATCTTTTCGCCTACGGTTACGAGCGCGGTATCGTGCTGGTGTCACATACCACGCTGATTCCGATCCTGACCACGGTGGCTAACCTCTGGGCCATGGAGCGTAGTACCCGTGAAGCGAGAGAGCTAGGCGACAAGGCGGGCGATATCTACAACCAGGTGCGCAAGGTGACCGAACGCCTCGCCAAAATTGGCGGTAGCCTCGGGGCCGCGACCAATCACTTCAATGAAACGGTCACCGCGATCAGCGGGCGCCAGGGCTTGCGCGGCAAGGTTGAGCGATTTGCCGAAATGTCGAGCAAGGTCACGCAGTCGATTCCGGAAATCGAACCATTGCATAACGATTTGCAAAGTGAAAAGCTCGAACTGCTGGCCGAGCCATTGGCGTCTGAAAACGAGCACAAAGAGGGTAAAGACGAGGCCCCGACGACTTGAAAAACCCTACAAAACACCTATCTATTAGGGACATCAACCACCCGTTGTTAACGTGAAATACCAGGATTATTATCAAATTTTGGGCGTTCCCCGTGACGCTGAAAAAAGTGATATCAAGAAAGCCTACCGCAAGCTTGCGCGCAGGTACCATCCTGATGTCAACAGCGAAGCGGACGCGGAAGAAAAGTTCAAAGAAGTCAACGAAGCCTACGAAGTACTGAAGGATACCGACAAGCGCCAGGCCTACGATCGTTTTGGTGCCGACTGGAAACACGGTCAGCAATTCGATGGTGGTGGATTTGGCGGCTTCCAGGATGGGGACTTCGAGGGCGGCGGTTACAGCAGCGGTGGTTTTAGCGGCGGCGACTTCAGCGACTTTTTTGAATCGATTTTTGGCGGTGGTTTCCAGCAGGCCGGGGGGTCACCGTTTCAGCAGGGCCAGCGCCAGCGCCAGCGGCGTGGCGCCGATCTGCAGCTACAACTCGATATCACGCTTGAAGAAGCCTTCAACGGTGGCAGCAAAACGATTCAGTTTGCCAAAACACCGGGCTCCGCCGAAATGAAAAAGCTCAAGATCACGATTCCCAAGGGTGTGAGCCAGGGGCAGAAGATCCGCCTCGCGAAACAGGGGCAGGCCGCCCCTCACGCTGGCGAGCCTGGTGACTTGTACCTGGAGATGAATATCCTGCCGCATCGCCTGTTCCGCCTGGAAGGCCGTGACGTGATCCTGCGCCTGCCCCTGACACCCTGGGAAGCCGCCGCGGGTGCCAGCTTGAAAGTGCCGACCTTGTCCGGTTCGGTCGAGCTCAAGATCAAACCCGGCATGCAGTCAGGACAAAAAATGCGGCTCAAGGGCAAGGGCCTGGCCGGGCCTCCAGCCGGCGATCAATTCGTGGAAATCATGATTCAAACGCCACCCGCGGATAGCGATACGGCGAAGCAGTTTTACCAGGAAATGCAAGACCAGTTCGATTTCAACCCGCGTTCGTTTTAGCGATTCCGTGATGAAAGTCGTTTGCACGAGCTTGTTGCTATTGCTGTTGAGTATGCCGCTGCAGGCCGCACTGCCGGTCGCGGTAGACGGCATAAAGTTACCCAGCCTCGCGCCGATGCTCGAGCGCACTACCCCGGCGGTGGTAAACATTGCAACCCGTGGCAAGGCCCGCCGGCGTGTCGAATTACCACTGCCGCGTGATCCGTTGTTCAGGCGTTTTTTCGAAGTACCGAGTATCGAACGCGTGCAGGAAATCGCGAGCCTCGGCTCGGGTGTCATTGTCGACGCCGAGAATGGCCTGATTCTGACCAATTTTCACGTCATCAAGGATGCTTACGAAATCAACGTAACCTTGACCGACGGCCGTGAACTGCGCGCCGAAATTATTGGTCGCGATCCCGACACCGATGTCGCGGTAATCCAGGTTGCGGATGAAAACCTGGTCCAGGTTCCGATGGCCGATTCGAGCGCGCTGCGCGTTGGTGATTTCGTGGTCGCCATCGGAAACCCGTTCGGGCTCGGGCAAACCGTGACCTCGGGTATCGTCTCGGCGCTCGGCCGCTCCGGACTCGGTGTCGAGTCGATCGAGGATTTTATCCAGACCGACGCGTCGATCAACCTGGGTAACTCTGGCGGCGCGCTGGTTAATTTGCGCGGCGAACTGGTGGGTATCAATACCGCGATTTACGGCGCCGGCAATACCGGTAACATCGGCATCGGGTTTGCGATTCCGATCAACATGGCGCGTGACATCATGGGCCAGCTGATCGACTACGGTGAAGTCAAGCGTGGCCGTCTCGGTGCGCAGGGTCAGGATCTGACCGCGCAACTTGCCCAGGCTTTCGGTATCAACCGCAGCAACGGATTTATCGTGACCCAGATCGAATCCGGCTCGCCGGCGGACAAGGCCGGCATCAAGGTCGGCGACGTGATTGTTGCGGCTAACGACAAGGCGATTCGCTCGGCGCGTGACATGCATAACCTGGTCGGGCTGCAGCGTCTCGGGCAGACCATCGAACTGGTGCTTTATCGCAACGGCGACGAGGTTGCGTTACCGGTGCTGATCCAGCCGATCGAAATTAATAAACTCGGCGGTGGCAAGATTCATCCCAAGCTTGCGGGCGCGACCATCGGCGAAATGCGCGAACAGCACCTGCAGCGCGGGCGCGTCGACTACCTCGAAGTGATGAAGGTTGAACGAGGCTCCAACGCCGACGCCTCCGGATTCCGGGTCGGCGACATCATTTTCTCGATCAACAAGCAGCTAACGCGTACCTTCGATGAAGTCTTCGCCCTGGTCGAAACCAACGGCAAGGCCATGATCATGAATATTCAGCGTGGTAATCGTGAGCTATTCATCCTGTTAAAATGATAGAATTTCGGCCATGAGCAAATTAACCCATTTCAACCAGGCAGGCGAAGCACATATGGTCGATATCGCCGACAAGCCATCGAGCGCCCGGCGTGCGATTGCCGTCGGTCGCATCGTTATGCAGGCCGAGACCCTGGAATTGATTCAACAGGGTGGGCACAAGAAGGGCGACGTGCTTGGCGTGGCGCGTATCGCTGGCATCATGGCGACCAAGCGCACCGCGGACCTGGTGCCGATGTGCCATCCGTTAGCGCTGACCCACGTTGCGGTCGAATTTGAAACGGACCTTGATGCCGGTGCAGTCGAATGTACCGTCACCGCCGAAACCACGGGCCCGACGGGGGTCGAAATGGAAGCGCTGACCGGGGTGCAGGTCAGCTTGCTGACGATTTACGATATGTGTAAATCGGTTGATCGCGGCATGGTCATCAGCGATGTGCGCCTGCTCGAAAAATCCGGCGGCAAATCCGGCCACTGGAAACGCGACTAACGTCCACTTAAGAGCGTTCTCGCAAACTGACCCCGTCATCCCCGCCTATACTCTCGTCATCCCCGCGGACCTATTCCGTCATCCCCGCGGACCTATTCCGTCATCCCCGCGCAAGCGGGGATCTTAGGACGATGCCACCATTACAAGATCCCCGCTTGCGCGGGGATGACGAGTAGGGTGCGGGAATGACGTAAAAAATTCGTAGGAACTTTGGCCGGAACGGTTAGCCCTGCGACAGCAGGCTGCGTAGATCGATTACCGCGGCATTTGCGCGCGATATATACGAGGCCATGACCAGCGAGTGATTGGCAAAAATGCCGAAACCGCTGCCGTTGAGGATAATCGGGCTCCAGATGGCATCCTGGGTTGCCTCGAGTTCGCGAATGATCTGGCGCAGGCTGATCAGGGCATTCTTCTTTTGCAGCACCGGCTCAAAATCGATTTCCACCGCCTTTAAGAATTGCACCAGCGCCCAGGAGGCGCCGCGCGCCTCGTAGAACACGTCGTCGATCTCGTCCCAGGGTGTTTTAACCTCGACCTGGGAACTGGTTCGTGTCGATTGCACGGCCTCGGCGTCGCCGGCCAGGTCGGTATTGAGTCGTACCTGCCCGACGCTTGCGCTCAATCGCTGCGACAGGCTACCGAGGCGTTTTTCAACCTGCCCCAACCATTCCTGCAGATTATCCGCACGCGCGTAAAACTGCGCGTTCGGGTCGCCGGGATTTTGCAGGCGTTCGAGGTAGCCGTAAAGTGCCGTTATGCCTTCCTGGTAGACACCTTCGGTGGCCGGTAAAAACCAGGACTGATTATCAAAGTTGAACTTGGGCTCGGCAATGATCAAATCGACATCTTCGGCCGATTGCGATTGTGAGCGGCTGAAGTCATTGCGCATCGAGCGCGCCAGGTCGCGTGACTGCACCAGCACGCCGAACTCCCAGTTAGGGATGTTATCGAGCCAGATGGACGGTGGCATGATGTCGTTGCTGAGATAGCCGCCACGCTTGTTGAGCAGCGTCTCCATCGCGGTAATCAGTGCGCTGGTGGTATAACTGCCGGTGGTAAGCCGTGATTCGGTCACCGGCGCATGTTCGGCTGCCGCTTCCTCGATATCGAACGGATCCGGTTCGTCGCTCCAGTAGATACCCAGCAATGTTAACAATAGTAAAATCAGCAGTACCGGTATCACTACCAGTCTGAGCTTGCTATCGTCTCCAGGGCCCCGTAAACGGTAGCCCGTAGCCCGGTCGGCCCAGTCAATCAGTTTGTCGATCATGATCTTGTATCAAGTTCCATTTCGTGCCACATTGCGGGGCATTATTTCAGATCGAAGCCAAGGTATAAAGCTACTAACCCGTTATGAAGAAAATCATTCGTTACCTTATTATCGGCGTGGTCGCCGCGATTGCCTTCCTGGTCGCTATGGTTGCCATATTTGTCGCGGTATTTGACCCCAATGACTACAAGCAGGATCTCACCGAACTGGTGCGTGAACAGACCGGGCGCGAGCTGCAGTTCCACGGCGACGTCGACCTCACCGTATTCCCGGTGCTCGGCATGAAACTGGGCGCGATGAGTTTTTCCAACGCCGAGGGTTTCGGTGCACTGCCAATGGTCAAGGTCAAGGAGGCCAGCATCAGCGTCGATCTTGCCTCCCTGGTCACCTTTGCCCCGGAAATCGACAAGCTGGTATTACGCGACCTGGAACTCAACCTGATCAGGAACAAGGCTGGCGTAACCAACTGGGATGACCTGGTGGCACAGACGGCGCCGGGTACCGAAACCGGTGCCACCGATGAGCCCGGCGAGGATGAGTCTGAGTTTGAAATCAAGGGGGCTTTTGGTGGACTCGACCTGGAGAACATAAAACTGCTGTGGCAGGACGAGCAGGCAGGCAGCGAGTTCCGTATCATCGATCTCGATATCAGCACCGGCCGCATCGAACCGAACCAGCCTTTCCCGATGACCCTGCATCTCGATGCCAGCGCCAGTGGTGACCTCGACATCATTTTCGATATCGAGGCCAACGTGGAGTACCTGATCGAGCAGCAACAACTGGCGCTGCGCGACATGGCGCTCAATTTAAACGAGTTCCAGATCGGGGGCAGCGTGCAGGTTGCCAATTTTGCCAAACCCGCACTCAAGTTTGATCTCTCCTCTGACAATCTCGATGTCGACGCGCTGCTCGGAACCCCGCCTGCGACCGGGCCGGCTGAAGCCGATGCCTCGCAGGGTGACGCTGCCAGCGAAGACGTTCAGATTGAATTACCGATGCAGTCCCTGCGTGATCTCGATATCGACGGTACCCTCAAGATTGCGCAAATCAAGGTGCAGAATCTCAGGATGAGCGATCTCGATATCAAGCTCGAGGCTCAAAATGGCCTGGTATCAATGAAACCGATCAAGCTCAACACCTATGGTGGCAAGGTCGAGACCTCGGTCGTGCTCGACGCTAAATCCGATATCCCGAAATATGATATCACCAAGTCGATCCAGGGCGTCCAGGTAGGCGACCTGCTTAAAGATTTCAGCGGCGAGGCAACGATCGTCGGCACACTCAACGCCGAGGCGAATCTGACCACACGGGGCGAATGGCTTAGCAAGCTCAAGCAAAACAGCAATGGAACCCTGAATCTCGCCTTCCTCGATGGTGCTGTCAACGGTTTTAACATTCGCCAGTCGATTGATGCCGCCAAGGCTAAATTCAGCGGTAAGGAAGCACCACCGGCAGAAGCGCTGAAGACCGATTTCTCGTCACTGACCATCAGCGGAGTGATTAAAAACGGCGTTTTCTCCAGCGACGACCTGGACCTGCAGGCACCGCTGTTGCGCGTTGGAGGTAAGGGTAGCGCGAATCTGAATTCCGAAGAGATCGATTACCAGGTGAATGCCAAGCTGGTGGAATCCGTCGAAGGCCAGCAAAGCGGTAGCGCGGATGACCTTGCCGGGCTCGAAATTCCGGTCGGCATCAAGGGTCCGTTTAACGCGCCGAAGATCGATGTGTTACTCGATGAAATGATGAAGGCCAAGGTGGATGCCGAGAAAGCCAAGATCAAGGCCGAAATCGATAAGCAGAAGGAAGAGCTCAAGCAGCAGCTTGAAGCGGAAAAAAAGGCGCTCGCCGAGTCGCAAAAACGCGAGCTCGACAAGAAAAAGGAAGTCGAAAAGGCCAAGGCCAAGAAAAAGCTCGAGGACAAACTTAAAAACCTGCTCGACTAAATGGATGCCGACGCGGCCAGCTTTGCGAAAACGGTGCTCGGCTGGTACCAGCGCTACGGCCGGCATGATCTGCCGTGGCAGCGACAGGATGCTTACCGCGTCTGGTTATCGGAAGTCATGTTGCAACAAACCCAGGTCAGTACGGTGGTTCCGTATTACCGGGAATTTATCAAGCGCTTTCCCGATATCAGGCAACTCGCTGACGCCAGCATCGATGACGTACTACAGCATTGGCAGGGACTCGGTTATTATGCGCGCGCGAGGAACCTGCACCAGGCGGCCGGCGTCATCCGTGACCAGCATAACGGCAAGTTTCCACAAACCATGGAGGCGGTCGAGGCGCTGCCGGGAATAGGGCGCTCGACCGCTGGCGCCATCTTGAGTTTTGCCTTTGACCAGCACTGGCCGATTCTCGATGGCAACGTCAAGCGCGTGCTCGCGCGTTGCTTCCGCGTACCGGGGTGGTATGGACAGAGCGATACCATGAAACAACTGTGGTACCTGGCGGAGTCGGTCACCCCGGCCGAGGGAACTTCCGATTTCAACCAGGCGATGATGGACATCGGCTCGATGATTTGCCTTAAATCGAAGCCGAAGTGCGAGGCTTGCCCACTGAAAAAAATGTGCTCGAGTTATCGCCACCACAGCCAGGCCGATTACCCGCAAAAGAAGCCGACCCGGGCCAAACCGCACAAACACACCCTGATGTTATTGCATCGTTTTGAAGGCCAGGTTTTGCTGTGGCGACGGCCGCCGAGTGGTATCTGGGGCGGGCTCTGGTCATTGCCTGAAGTCGATGGTGAAAGGGACGTTGATCTCTGGCAGCAAAGCTTTCTGTCGATCAAGCAGGCGCCGCAGAAAATTCAACAGAACGTTATTCGTCACCAGTTTACGCATTACAGCCTGGGTATTTCGCTGGCGATTATCGAGATTGATAAACTGCCCGAAAAAATCTTCGATGCCGATAATTATGTCTGGGTCGAGATCGAGGACCTGGCCAGCCATGGTCTACCGACACCGGTGCGTAAACTGCTGTCGTCGTTGCGAGACTAGGTCGTTCCCGCGCTCTACTCGTCATTCCCGCGCAAGCGGGAATCTTATAACGTAGCCACCATTACAAGATCCCCGCTTGCGCGGGGATGACGAAATAGCCGGGGATGACAGAAGAGCGCGGGGATGACTACAGCACTGTCATCCCGCGGCTTGACCCGATACGTCGGACCGGCGGGATCCATTGACGGGGTTTATTCGACGAGCAGGCCGGCCTGGCGTTCAAATTTTTTGACCAGGATGCCCTCGTCGCCGCAGCAGGATGCCGCACAGGTATTGACAGCATTGAGCGCATCCGCATTGAGCTCCAGCCAGGCCGAGATCGGTTGATTCTCGGTCGCGCAATCGCAGGAAATGTCGGTGTGCGCATAAACGTGCTGCAGGCCAACGGCGCGCGCCGCGGCCGCGGTCTGGTCGATAATCGCGTTATCGGTCGGTGGTAAATGCGAGAGCTTGTAGGCCGGAAAAAACTTGGTGACATGCCAGGGGCTATCCGCGCCGAGGTTACCGTAAATCCATTCGGCGATGTGCTTCAATTCGTCGAGGTCGTCGTTCTTGGTCGGAATCACGTTAGTGCGGGTCTCGACATGGATGCCGAGCTCGGCCGCTTTTTTGATCGACCCCAGCACCTGTTCGACGGTGCCCACCGGACAGATCTCGTGGTAAAACTCCGCCGACAGGCTCTTGATATCGGAACACAGCACGTCGATGTGCGGTGCCATCAGTTCGAGTGCCTCGTCGGTGACGAAACTGTTGGAAACATAAACTGTAAATAGCCCGGCCTCGTGGGCGAGCTTCGAAACATCGAGCACGTACTCGAGCCATACCGCGGGCTCCGAGTAGGTAAACGCAATGCCATCGACTTCGTGTTTCAACGCGGTTTCGACCATTTGTTCGGGCGTGACCCAGGCGTCGGTCGACTGCCCGCGGGCGAGCTTGTCGAGCGCTTCCACACCCCAGGAAATCTCGAGGTTATGGCAGCCCTTGCAACGGAAATTACAGCCGTAACTGCCGATCGACATCACGCGGCTGTCCGGGCGGTAGTGGTAAACCGGTTTATTGCGAATCGATTCCACCTCGATCGCCGAAACGATACCGTAGGACAGGTTGTAAAGCACCCCGTTGCGATTGACATGCGCCTGGCAGAAACCGCGCTGGCCGTGTCGCAGGCGACAGCGCCACAGGCACAGGTTGCAGACCACGTCACCATTATCGAGTGGCTGCTGTAGCAGGGTTTCTACGAGCTGGTAGTTTTCAGGCATCGAGGCAATGGCCGGGGACCGCAGGGACGCCCAGTGTAGCCGCTTGGCGATACAATTCAAATGCCAGGGCGGTGCGGCTGCCTAGTTCTTTTTCAGATATCGGGCCGCAAAATCTTCAGGGGTCAGCGGTTTGGACACGTAGTTACCCTGAATCGTGTTACAGCCAACCTCCTTGCACAAGGTCTGGTGCCATTCGGTTTCAACGCCCTCGGCGATGACATCGAGCCCGAAACCCTGTCCCGCCAGCGTTATTGCCTGCATGATGGTCAGGTCGTCCTTGCTGTTCGGTGCCGCGTGCACGAAACTCTCGTCGATCTTGATGCCTGCCAGCGGCAGCCGCTTGAGAGAATTCAACGACGAATAGCCGGTGCCGAAATCATCGATCGAAATATGTACCCCGGCGTTATGTAAAACGGTCAGTGCATTGATCACCTGGTCGGTTGGCTCGAGCAGGATGTTCTCGGCGATCTCGACACCGATCTGACCCGCTTTCAGGTGATGGCGTTGAATGATTTGCAAAAACTTGTAAAGCACGCCGCGGTTGGCAAAATCCTTGCCCGAAAGATTGATGTCGACGCGCACGGTCTCGTAACCCTGGTCCATCCATTCCCGGGTAACGCGACAGGCCTCATTAACCACCCAATTGCTGACCTCGACAATCTGGCCGGTACGTTCGGCGATCTTGATGAAGTCATCCGGGTTGATGTTTTCGCCATCTTCCTGCGGCCAGCGGATCAACGCCTCGCAGGATTCGACCGCGCCGGTTTCGAGATTGACCTGGGGTTGGAAATACAGCTTGAGTCGATTGTCATCGAGCGCCCTGCGCAGGTTGGTTGCAACCCACTGCGAATACTGCAACTCGAGGTTCATTTCCGAACTGAAGAACTGGTAGCAGTTGCGTCCTTCCGCCTTGGCGCGGTACATCGCGAGGTCCGCATTCTTCAACAACTCGTTGGGATCGTTGCCGTCTTCCGGAAAAATACTGATGCCGACGCTGGTGGTGATGTGCACGGTGGCGCCCGGCAAATCGAATGCCGGCACGAAACCCGCGATAATCTTTTCGACCACCTGGTTAACATCGAGCCGGTCGTCAAGGTTGGACATGATCATGACAAACTCGTCGCCACCGAACCTGGCCAGCAGGTCGTAGTTGCGGGTCACCCCGGACATGCGTTTGGCGACCTGCTTGAGTAATGCGTCCCCGGTTTCGTGACCGTGAACATCGTTGACCTCTTTAAAATTATCAAGATCGAAAAACAGCGTCGCCAGCATCTTGCCGTTACGCCCTGATTCCTCGAGCTTACGTGCAAAGTCAGCCTGCAGCAGGTAACGATTCGGCAGGTTGGTTAGCTGGTCGTAGGCAGCGACTTGATGCAGGCGCTCCTCTGCCGATTTGCGTTCGGCAATTTCGTAAACCAGGCTGCGCTCGTGTTCACGGATGCGTTCCATCAGTCGATTGGACGTGAGCCAGGCGACCACCAGCACGATGATGATGCCGATCAGCATCAACGCGAGATCATTGACGATGTCTTCGACCAGGCGCTGGTAGAAAACCGGGTTTGCGTAAATCTTGAGAATTGCAATCAGTTCCCCACTGCCACTTTTATATATTGGATTCTCGGTAATGATGCAGGATTTGCAGCTGGTCTCACCGACGTTGAAATTAACCAGGTCGTAATCGGCGGGAAAGGCGTCGTAGTCGACCTCGAGCGTAATCCCGTAGTAGAGCTTTTCGCCGGTGGTCGGGTCGTTGATTAACAGCATCTCGTTAATCGAGTTATGGATCACCGAAATATCGGTCTGGCCGGTAACATTCTGAAACTGCGATTCGATCGAGCGCGCATAAGATGATGCGAGCACGCGGGTGTTCGATTGCGCCTCGTTAATCAATCGTGGCTTGACGTCATAGTGCCAATTCCACAATGTCATCGCGATGATGACGAGACCGATGCCAAGAAATAACAACGAGGATTTGAGGTCCACCGAGTTAAAGAAATTCTTGAAGATAGATTGCTTATTCATGTTTCACCGCAATGCGCAGAAAGAACGCTTTCAGTTTTATTTTTGATTGTTTCAGGGAAGCCATGTTAACCAGCGGCAGCACCTTGTCGGTGACCTGGAAGCCGGTCGTGACGCCGAGTTCGACGTCGCCCTTGAAAGGAGAAAACAGGAGTATCCGCTGCTGTTCCGCGAGCTCGACCAGCTCAGGCAGGCGTTGATCCAGGGGTTCGGTAATAAATACCACGCTCAGTGGCGCCGGCCCCTGGGAGAGTAATTCGTCCAGCGACAGGATCGTGATCTCGAGCTTGCGCTTGCGAATCTCGCCGACCTGGCGCAGGCCGGGCTCGAGCTGTTTCGCAAGATGACGGTTTTCCCGATAGACCAGGTAAATCGGCAGGTTATTGGTGCCATCGCTCACGGCCAGGCTCTGGTTGGCGGCAATGATCGCAGGCAGCAGGTTGATGCCGATTTGCAAGCGCGGCGATGCCGCGTCCTGCGCGAGTGACGGCAGCCCGACGAACGATGCCAGGCACAGCAGCGCCATAAGTCCGATTTTGCCGGGCAACCTCAACACGATGACTCGCTGTTAAAAGTGATCATGGCTGGTAGATAAACTGTGCCCACAACATGGCGCCGTCGCTGTAGGGGTAGTCGTCCGGGTAGGTATCGAAAGGTGCCGGGTGCTTCAGCTCATCGTCGAGGATGTTGAGGATGCCGGCGCGGAAAGTGAGGCCGTCGATGTCGTTAAAGTTTTGCATGCGCAGGCTGACATCCGCCTGCGTGGTCTGTTCAAAATCGCTACGCGTGTCGGCTTCTTCACGGTCGCGACTGCCGAAGCTGTTGACCTGCAGATGCAGCCCGGTCAGCGGCATCAGTGCGTATTCGACACCAAGCTTCAGCATCCTGGGTGCCGCCCCCGGCAGTTTTTCATCGACGTAATCCTGTAACGAAAGGCTGGCGTTGATATCCCACTCGTTGCCAATTGATTTCTCAACTTCGAGCTCGTATCCGCGCAGGTCAAACGAACCGCTGTTGTAGTAACCAAACGGGGCGAAATCC
>JAOTXY010000121.1 GCA_029862125.1 Gammaproteobacteria bacterium
AATCGGGTTTCGGTGGGCGCGACAACTCGTTACACGCGCACGACCAGTACACGGAACTGAAAACTATCTGGATTGACCTGAGTGATCGTAACGACGCTGACCTGGTAGACTAGTCGGGCCGATGATTCGCGTCGAAACAAAACCAGCCGATCTCGGTGAGAGCGGCTGGAATGCGATTCTGCCATCGCGCGCAGTAACCCCTGCACTTGAGCGCAATATCGAATGTGATTACCTGGTGGTTGGTGCCGGTTTCGCCGGACTGTCCGCGGCGCGACGAATCGCCCAGCTCGAACCGGGGGCAAGTATCACAATCCTTGAGGCACAGCAGGTCGCGTCCGGACCGGCCGGGCGTAACTCCGGCTTCATGATCGATTTGCCGCACGCGCTGGCAACCGGTAGTTATGGCGGTGAAAACTCGCAGGATTTACGTAACATCAGGATGAACCGTGCGGCCATCGCTTTCGCGGCGGAATGTGCGCAAAGCTTCGGCTTTCCGCACGAGGCCTTCGATCCCTGTGGAAAAATCAACGCGGCCGCAAGCCGGGTGGGGCTCGAACACAATACTTCCTATGCGCGTCATCTCGAAAAACTGGGCGAACCCTTCGAGATGCTGGATGCGGGCGCGATGCAGGACATTTGCGGCAGTGACTATTACCAGGGGGGATTGAAGACACCGGGGACCGCGATATTACAACCCGCATTGTATATAAGCTGCCTGGCTGATGCGCTGGTCGGACAGGCCGGGTGTCAATTGTTCGAGAACTCGGCGCTGCACCAGCTGGCGCGCAAGGGCGAGCGTTGGCTCGCCACTACTGCCTTAGGGTCGGTGACCGCGGAGCGGGTAATACTCGCGGTCAACGGCTTGATTGAAACCTTCGGTTTTTATCGACATCGCCTGATGCACATAAACCTGTACGCGTCGATGACTCGCAAACTCAATCATGACGAGGTCGATGAACTCGGTGGGGATGCGCGTTGGGGATTCACGCCGGCGGACCCGATTGGCTCGACGGTGCGCCGCATCGATGGCAGTGGCGGAACGCGACTGATGATTCGCAATCGCTGCACCTACGAGCCGCATTTAAGCCTGCCCGCCGACCGTTTGCAGTCCATCGTGAATGATCACGCGCGTACTTTCTATCGCCGCTTTCCGATGCTGAAACAGGTCGAGATGGAGTACTGCTGGTCCGGTCGGTTATGCCTGAGTCGCAATGATGTCTGGGCTCTGGGTGAGCTCGAAGCGGGATTGTTCAGTGCCTGTTGTCAAAATGGCCTAGGCACGACCCGCGGTACCATCGCCGGAATCGTTGCAGCCGAGATGGCCAGTGATAGCAGTTATCAAAGCCTGGTGCCGGATTATATGCCCGAATCCTTACCGCGACGCCTGTTTCCAGAACCCTTCATGACGCTGGGTGCGCGCAGCGTGATCAAACTGAAAGAATGGCGTGCCGGTAAAGAGCTTTAAGCGGATGACGACTGGTTACAGGTCCTTGTTGCCCATGGTGAACTTGGTCCCGGGAGGTCGTTTGGCAGTGATTTTCTGCCCGCGCAGGCTCAGGATGCGGTGTTGATCGAGCAATAGTTGGTATAAAAACATCAATTCATCCTGGGCTTCGACAGGAAATCCTTCACGCCGTCTACCACCTTCTACCATGATTAGTTCTTCGAGGTAGTTTTTACCTTCCGAGTAACGCCACAAACCGGTAATGGTCTTTACCACGCGGGGGAAGGATTCGATCGCGGCGGGTTCACCGGCGCGCTTTCGCTTGAGCATTTCGCTTTTGCGGAACAGCTGTTGCGCCAGGGCAGGGTTAATGACTCGGTTATCTACTGCCATCGGTTTGGGTACGTCGTCTAGTTACCTGTTTTATTCGGCCGGCAACTTGTTGCTAGCCGAAAATTCTTTGCATTTATGCCACTTGTTCGCCAGAAAAAGTATATCTTTATTAATATTAAATTCAACACCACCAGCGGGCTTCAATAAGATATTAGCAAAAAACATTAAAAAAGCACGATAAGATGTTGAAAAGAAGTTATATTTTACGAAATCCTTTTATCGAAACCAGGTACGAATCAGTTTGCAAAGAGCCTTTACTGAAAACCCGGTGATCGCGTGAAGCCATCGCAAAATTACCAGTTATTGATGGAGCAGGACGGATTTGTTGTCGATACCGCGCAGCAGCGCTCGATCGCCCTGCTTGATGATCTCTATCAACGGGTGCTCGATGGACGCCCACCGAGTTGGTGGCAGGGCCTGTTTTCGAAGCAGGGCAAATGGTCGAGGATTAAGGGCCTGTACTTCTGGGGCGGCGTCGGTCGCGGTAAAACGCTGTTAATGGATATTTTTTACCAGTCGTTACCTGCAGAAGTGCCCGGCGAGCGTACCCATTTTCACAGTTTTATGAATCGAGTCCACGCATTGTTGCAGCAACATGGCAATATCGAGCATCCGCTGCAACAGGTGGCGCGAGATATAGCCGCTAAAAGTCGGGTGCTATGCCTGGATGAATTCGTGATTATCGATATTGGCGATGCCATGATCATGGCAGGTTTGCTGAATTCACTGTTCGCTGAGGGGGTGGTGCTGGTAACCACATCCAATGCGGCACCGGATAATCTTTATCACGATGGTTTGCAACGCGCCCGGTTCCTGCCGGCAATTGACCTGGTTACCCGCAACTGCGATGTTATCAATCTTGATGGTGATCAGGATTATCGCCTGCGCTTCCTGCAACAGACCGACTTGTACTCGGTGCCACACGATGCCGAAATTGAATCGAGTATTCGCGATTATCTCGATCAGCACGTCGCGCCGTTGCAGACCCAACAGCAGGAGCTAAATATCAATGGGCGGGTTCTCGCACACCAGTATTGTGCCGAGGATACGGTCTGGTTCAGTTTCGCGGAACTCTGTGAAACCACTCGCAGCCAGAATGATTACCTCGAACTGGCTCGTTTTTTCAATACCCTGATCCTGACCGATATCCGTCAAATGGACAAAAGCAGTGACGACGTCGCACGGCGTTTCGTGTTGCTCATCGACGTGTTGTACGATCACCACGTCAAGCTGATATGTAGCGCCGCGGCCCGCCCTGATCAGCTCTATCTCGGCAATCGCTTAAGATTCGAATTCGAACGCACCGCGAGTCGCCTGATTGAAATGCAATCGCAGGAATACCTGGGGCAGGCCCATAGCCTGCAGTAAGCCCGCTTACCATTTAAACTCTGCGAGCAGACCCGCGTGGTCTGAAAAATGGTAGTCGATTTGACTGAAGGTGATGCGTTCCACCTCGGCTCCGAATGACTGGTTGACAAACATGTAGTCGAGCTGCTGTTTTTTCTGGCGATATATAAACGAGTAACGTTTTGGCGCGGGTATCAATTGGCCGAGGTCTACCAGGTCGGGTTCCAGCAGGTCAGGTGCCGGCAGGCGCACCGCCGTATTATCGGGATTGCCACGGATAATACCGGCAACATCGACATGCGTGTCGCTTGGGGTCAATGCATTGAAATCTCCAAGCAGCAATAACGACTCTCCCCGCATTGACTGTTGAAAACGGTTACTCCAGGAGGCGATGGTTTCGGCCTGTCGTAAGCGTTTGCGTGCGACGCGTTCGCCATCCTGGCTGCTGTTAATTCCCCGCATCGAACGCAGATGAACGTTGAGCATCGAGATACAGTTGTCGATATAGCAGGCTTTCAGGTAGAGCGGTGGGCGCGTAAATAATGGTTTGCCGGTCATCTTGAATGTCTTGTTTGCAAAAAGTTGATCGACTTTCTTTATTTCCATACCGAAACGAACCAGGTAGGCGAGGTTGATGCCGGACTCATCATGCCCGGGGATTAGTATCAGTCGATATTTCTGCTGGTATCGATCCCAGATTTCGATCGCGATTTGCTGCAGGACGTTCAGGTTTTCAACTTCCTGCAAGGCGATAATATGCGGTAAGCCGAAGTCACTGCCAAACTTTTTAGCGGCGGTTTTTACTCGTTGTTGAAAACGATTACCGGGCACTACCTGTTCATTGTTGTTATCGTCGATGTCATCGAACAGGCGATCCATGTTCTGGCTTAACACGCGCAATGAATCGGCATTGGCGGCCGGTGCAACCAGCACCAACAGCGAGACAAGGGTCCAGCGTTGCAGCCTGCTTAACAGAAGCTTCGTATCCGCGAAGCCCATTGCTCGAATAGCCCGGGATTACTCGCCGCGATTACCGAACGGGGTGTGAGCGTTTGTTTAAACACAGGTTCGGCGTAGAAGGTTTCAGATTTACCGCCGGCTTCCTCGAGCAGCAAGGCCCCGGCGGTATAGTCCCAGATGCTTTCTCGCCCATGCAGCAACAGGTTGGCCCGGCCGGCTGCCAACCAGGCCCATTCAAGCGCACAGGTACCTATATTACGCTGGGATTTATAAGGTGTTTGCTGTACCAGGCCGGTGCCCATTTCATTGCTGAGTCGTTTAAAATCGATGAAAGCAAGGCAGTTGCCAAGCGTCTGCGGTTGATCGGGGCGTGTCAGTGTCTCGCCGTTCAGCCAGAATCCCTGCCCCTTGAGGGCGCCAAAGAACTCCCGGCGATTGGGGTCATAGACAATACCGAGCACAATTTCTCCGTGGCTAACCAGGCCCAGAGACACCGAGAATAAAGGCATGGTGGCGTGAAAATTGGTGGTACCGTCTACCGGGTCGAGACACCAGTAATCCTGTTCGTTCTGGATGACCTGCAGTTGAGCTTCTTTGTCCAATTCTTCGCCGAGCATGGCAACATCCGGATAGCGCCCGGCGAGCGCTACAGTTAGTGCTTGTTGCATCGCCAGATCGGCTTCGGTGACGATTGAACCGTCCGCCTTGTAGTCTGCAGTTGAGCAGGAATAGTGGATATCCAGACTACTGGCAGCCGCTTCGCGAATAATTTCCTGTATCGCGATCAGGTCGCCGTAATCGTAGTTGTTGTGGGACAAAAACTGCTCCGGGTATGGAATTTAAATTTGAATCCTGTGCAGCTAACAAGTATAAACGACAGCAATTAATTTGCTTTAATAAATACTATAAATAAGCCCGTGAGCAAACCTTTCTTTCTGACCCGTCAAACCGCGAACCTGATGGAGGACTTCGCGCGTGAGCTGAAAGTCGGTGCATCACTTTTCCTGCTCTATGGTGATAATGGCGCCGGTAAAACTCGTTTGCTGCGGGAATTAAGTGAAAACCGGTTATCCAGTGCCAGGATTCACTGGATCGATTTGAGCGCGGCAAGTGCAGATAAAAAAAATCAGCAACTCGGCGGTGCCGAAGTTGAGGCGGTTTTCGATGCCGCAAATAGTGGCGATATTATCATTGTCGACCATTTTGAATCAGCACTTAAAAAGACCCGCCACCAATTGTTTCTGAGTTGGTCTACCGATGGAGTCGACAAGAAAATCGGGATGATCGTAGCCAGCAGTTCTGAAGGCTTCGAAGAGTTTCGCCAGCTTTCGCAGCATTACCAGGTGAACGTGCACAGCTTTGAGCTGATGCCATTCAATCCAGACGAAGTTGAGGCTTTTCTCGGCTTTTACCTGTTTCCCGACCACCCCATCGGCAAGCTTTCTATCCCATCAGACTTGCGTAAGCAACTCGCGGCCACCCATGGGGCAGTTGGGCCGGTTATCAAAATTGCCGATCGTGACGGCGCCCAGATCGGGACGTCGCCAATGACCGACACCGAATCGATTCGCAAAGGCAGCCGAACCATAGTAACGATATTGATACTATTTGCGATTACCGCAGGGGTAGGCTGGTATTTCCTGAGTAGTCGATCCACTCCGCTGGATACGGTACCTCCGGTTGCCGGCGAAGCGGAAGCGGTCGCGACTTACGAGCCGGTGGTTGAAGTTGAGGTTCAGCAAAAAGCGGGGGCTGAAGTCGAGGTTGAGACAGTAGCCGAACTCGAGCCCGCGACTTCGGCCCTGAGCGAGGATGAACTCGAAGTGGAGCCCGATTCTGCTGCAGCTGAGCCCGATTCTGCTGCAGCCGAGCCTGAGTCTGCTGTAGCCGAGCCCGAGCCTGCGGATAGTGCAGCCGTGGAGACGACAGCGGAAGTGGAAACGAAACCCGATGACGCTCCCGATACACAGGTGCAGATGGGCCCGGAACCGGGCACAGCGTCCGATACCGAGGCGGTTCTGGTTGAGGAAGCAATCCAGGAGGAAGCAGGCGATACGGCATTAGCCAGTGCGGAAATTTCGTCCACTCAGCTGGAGCAGGCTGTACTGACAGACATGGCTCGTTTTCAGCAGGATCTGCGACTCTCGATGGACTGGATTGAGACAAAGGAAGATAGTGCCGGCACCATACAAATATTGTTACTCAGCTTCTCCAGTTTTGATCCGACGGCCTATTACGAATATCTACAGTACCTTTCTAGCCAGCAAGTTGATATCGACAACATAAGAGTTTTCAAGACTTTGACCGGCGGCACAGAGGTCTACAGCGTGGTCTACGGCGAGTATGCCAGCAGGAGGGCCGCTGGAAGATCCCTGGGTGGCCTGCCCGAGGCGCTTAGAAATATCTCGCCTATACGACGCAGTGTTGGCGGCATCCGGCAGGAAATTCGACAACTCGACGCCGTAAATTAGCTATGTTTCACCAGGCTGCGGAGAGACGGTCCGACGTATCGGGATGAATTCAAAGTCTGGAGGGATGATATTTGGATTTAATGGCGATGGCGGGTCGGTTTCCGAGGCGACACCAAGAATATGTTTTTGCCACTACACGATAAGAATCCGCTTCGGATAATACCGTTTCAACTGGTTACCTTCGGCATTATTGCGCTGTGCGTGGCCGTGTTTCTATATCAGCAGATGTTACCGGGAGAACAGGAACAGGCGTTTCTGTTGTCTTACGGGATGTTGCCGGCGGTACTGTTTGACCACCGCGAACTGGCCCCCGAACTTGCCTTACTGCCCGCGGAGGTGACGCTGCTGAGTTCGATGTTCCTGCACGTTGGCTGGATGCACCTGGTAGGCAATATGGCCTTCCTGTGGGTATTCGGGGATAACATCGAAGACAGCATGGGGCACTGGCGCTTCCTGCTTTTTTATCTCGCTTGCGGGGTGATTGCGAGCTTCGCTCATGCCCTGGCGCAGAGCGATTCTATCAGTCCGTTGATCGGCGCCAGCGGCGGTGTGTCGGGGGTAATCGGTGCCTACCTGATGTTGCATCCCAGGGTTAAGATTATAGTGCTGGTATTGATGCGCGTGCCATTGCGATTGCCTGCCTACTGGATCATCGGTTTCTGGATCGGCCTGCAAATTTTCAGCATTGTTACCGGGGCCGAGGGCGACACCGCCTGGTGGGCGCATATCGGCGGCTTGATTGCCGGCGCGATAATGATTCCCTTCTTTAAACGTGACTCGGTGCCGTTATTCGACCGCGGCACCCGACATTAACATTGTTCCCAGGGTAAGCCGTCAAAGCGCCATCCGCCGATAGTACTGCGGTGATGATCGTCATCGAGTTCACCTTCGAAGCCGTGCGCGACATTGTAAACATGCTTGAAGCCATGCTCGATGAGCAGGTTGCCGGCTTCCTCCGAGCGATTTCCACTGCGACAAATCAATACCACCGGGACACTGTCGTGTGCCGACGAGGCGATCACGCCACCGAGAATCAGTTTGCGCACTTCGCGTTCAAAATCGGGGTTAATGACGAAGTCAGGTTCATCGATCCATGGAATATTGACTGCCCCCGCGGGATGACCGATGAACAGGTATTCCATGTCCGAACGTACGTCGATAAACGCGGTACTCGGTTCTTTCTGGATCAGTTCGAAGGCTTCGGTTGCGCTGATATGTTGTACTTTACTTTCAGTCATTGCTCTAACTATTTGATTAGATTGAAAATAGCATAGAAAACAAACCCTGAATATGCTATAGAATCTAAATACATTCGAACTGCAATCCGGGTTTTTATCCTTTAAAACTCTCATTTAACGGCAATATCGGACCGGGCGCACGCCTTTTATCGAGAATTATCGGGGTTTCATCACATTTAGAATGATTACTAAAGTAGTTCTCAACATACCCCCAGGATGCTTGTTTATACTTGATTACATTGCAAATTATCGGTTTTAAGTATGCTTAACGGCATTAAAAATCAAAGCCTTAAACGCTACCTACAGGTCAGCGCGCTGTTGATATTTTCACTGCTTGCGAT
>JAOTXY010000038.1 GCA_029862125.1 Gammaproteobacteria bacterium
ACTGCGAAATCGTCGCCTTCCTTGATCAAACCCATCGCGATACCCGCAACCGGCGCCTTCAGAGGTACGCCTGCATCCATCAGTGACAGGCTGGCACCACAGACACTGGCCATCGAAGAGGAGCCGTTCGATTCGGTAATCTCCGATACGACTCGAATAACATAGGGGAAATCGTCAAGATGTGGCATTACTGCAAGTACGCCACGCTTGGCAAGGCGGCCATGTCCAATCTCACGACGCTTGGGCCCCATCACACGACCGGTTTCACCAACGCTGGAGGGTGGGAAATTGTAATGCAGCATGAAGTTTTCTTTGTAGGTGCCTTCGATCGCATCGATCAGCTGTGCGTCGCGTCCGGTACCGAGGGTAGTAATCACCAGGGCCTGGGTTTCGCCGCGCGTAAACAGTGCTGAACCATGGGTGCGGGGCAGTACACCGGTACGTATCTTAATCGGGCGTACGGTTGAGGTATCGCGTCCATCGATACGCGCCTCACCCGCAATGATGCGTCCACGCACCAGGGACTTTTCGAACTTGCCAATGGCAGTGCGTACATCGCCTTCCGCCGGGGAATCTTCGGCATCGCTAACCAGCGCTGCGACGATATCGTCACGAATGTCACCCAGCTTGTTTTGACGCTCCATCTTGTCGGCAATTGCATAGGCCTGCGTAATCGCCGCCTCGCCCTGCGCTGCTACTTTCTGCACCAGCGTTTCATCGGTTTCCGGTGCCTGCCATTCCCAGGTTTCAACCTGCGATTCAGCGGCAAACTCTTCGATTGCCTGGATCGCGTTCTGCATTTGCTCGTGACCAAATACCACCGAGCCCAGCATCACCGATTCGGACAGGCAGTTGGCCTCCGATTCAACCATCAACACAGCATTCCTGGTGCCTGCAACAACCAGGTTCAGATCCGATTCGACAAGCTGGCTGGCGGTTGGATTGAGGACATATTCACCATCTATGTAGCCGACGCGAGCCGCGCCGATCGGACCGTTAAACGGAATTCCGGATATCGCCAGCGCAGCCGAGGTTCCGAGTAGCGCCAGGATGTCGGCATCAACCTCGGGATTGCTCGAGACGACGTTCGCCACGACCTGCACTTCATTCATGAAGCCTTTAGGAAAAAGCGGACGAATGGGACGATCGATCAGGCGACAAGTAAGCGTTTCTTTCTCGTTTGGACGGCCTTCACGCTTGAAGAATCCACCCGGGATTTTGCCCGCCGCGTAAGTCTTTTCCTGGTAATCAACAGTTAACGGAAAGAAGCCTCGGCCTGGATCGGCGGTTCTGGATCCGACCACGGTTACCATTACGACCGTATCGTCCATGGTTACAAACACAGCACCGCCGGCCTGGCGCGCTATTTCTCCGGTTTCCAGCGTGACTTCGTTCGCGCCGTATTGAAATGTCTTTTTAATTGGGTTCACTGGTTTCTCACTTTATTAACGACGCAATCCGAGTTTTGCTATCAAATCTTTGTAACGCTGCTGATTCTTGGATTTCAGATAATCCAGTAAATTGCGACGCTGGTTAACCATCTTCAACAAGCCGCGGCGTGAATGATGGTCGTGAATATGCTGTTTGAAATGCTCGGTCAAATGACCGATCTGGTGCGACAGCAGCGCAACCTGCACTTCGGGTGATCCGGTGTCACCGTTACCTTGCTGATAATCAGCGATAATTGCAGCCTTCTGTTCAGCTGACATTGCCATGGATAAAACCTCTGTGGGCCCGAAAAAGGCAGGTATTCTACCTATCTGCGCAGGTGGTAACAAGAACTTTCACCGGATTAATCCCGGTAATTACCCGGGACTATCCCGGATAGTGCTATCTCGCTGTATTCATTAACCTTTTTGCTTTCAACTCGCCTTCCGGATCAACTTCCCCAAGGCCGATAAAATCGCCATCAACTGACACCAGCCGATAAATCCCCGGTGCCCGATCGTGACCCGACTGAAACCGTTTTCCATGACATATGTCGACACGGGTTGCATCGTCCAGTTTCAATTCGGGAAACTGCGCCAGGGTCGCTGTTACCGGAAGCAGCAACCCGTCGATCCGATCCATTCCCTGTTGTCCAGGCTGCTGCAATCGCTCTATTGTAACCGCGTCCTGTTCACTGAAATGTTCCACCGCCGAACGATGCAGGGCAGTTAAATGTGCCCCACATCCGAGCGCAGCGCCGATATCCTCGGCAAGCGTCCTGACATAGGTGCCCTTGGAACAGGATACTTCAAATGTAAAACTGTCACCGGTAACGGCCTGCAGTGTAAGTTCGTCAATTTTTACCTGGCGCGGTTTACGCTCAACCTGCTTGCCCTGGCGAGCCAGTTGATAAAGCCGCTGACCCTCGTGCTTGAGCGCGGAATACATTGGTGGAACCTGCTCGATCTCACCGACAAAACGCTCGAGGATTTGCCTGATTTGGACTTCATCGACTCGTACTGGCCTGGTTTCAAGCACGTCACCTTCGGCGTCACCCGTGGTAGTCGTCTGGCCCAGGCGACAGCAGGCACGGTAAGTCTTGTTAGCACCGAGCAGAAAGCTGGAAAACTTGGTTGCCTCACCCAGGCAAATCGGCAATACCCCGGTCGCCAGTGGATCCAGGCTGCCACAATGCCCTGCCTTACGGGCGCGATAGAGTTTTCGTACCTGCTGTAAAGCCTGGTTTGAACTGAGGCCGAGGGGTTTATCAAGAATCAGGATACCGTCGACATCCCGATAATCACTGGACCCCTTTTTGCCAGCCATTAGTGGTTGGCTTTGATCTTGTCGTTAGCGACCACAGAGTCGATCAAATCGGATAACCGGCGTCCCCGGATATCGGTATCGTCGTATATAAAACTGAGTTTGGGGGTAACGCGAGCCTTGAGACTTTTACCGATTTCGTGCTGCAGGAAACCACTGGCTCGATTCAATGCCTCGAGACAGTCGCTGGCGTCATCCGGGTCCAGTACACTGAAGAAAACCCGGGCATGCGCCAGGTCCTTGCTGACCTCGACTTCGAGTATGCTCGGCATCGACAGGCGCGGGTCTTTCAAACCACTTTGAATCAGGGCGGCCAATGCACGCTGGATCTGCGAGGCGATCCGTTCACTGCGCGGGTAATCTTTGGGCATGCTTAAGATTTCTCAGTCGAGGCTGCGCGCAACTTCGATGCGCTCAAACACCTCGATTTGATCGCCCGGTTTCACGTCATTGTAATTCTTGACCGCGATACCGCATTCGGTGCCCATGCGCACTTCTTCAACCGGATCCTTGAAACGTCGCAGCGACTCGAGTTCACCTTCATAGATGACCACGTTATCACGCAAAACGCGAATCGGTTGACCTTTACGCACCACGCCTTCGACCACAATCGAACCGGCAACATCGCCAAATTTCGGGGAGCGGAATACATCCTTGACCTCGGCCAGGCCAATAATTTTTTCCTGGGAATCCGGAGCTAACATACCCGACATTAAAGCCTTGATATCATCGATAATGTCGTAGATAACACTGTAATAGCGAATATCGATCCCGTAATCCCCGGCGACCCGTTTCGCCGCCGCGTCCGCACGCACATTAAATCCAATCACGATGGCATCAGACGCAGCGGCCAGGTTGATATCGGATTCGTTGATACCCCCGACGCCGGTGGAAACCAGCTTGGCGCGTACTTCCTCGGTCGATAGTTTTTCCAGCGACTCGCGAATTGCCTCGGAGCTCCCCTGCACATCGGCTTTAATCAAAACGTTGATCTCGGCGACTTCGCCTTCTTCCATCGCATCGAACATACCCTGCAGCTTGGCTTTATGCTGGTCGGCGAGCTTGCTTTCACGTGTCTTGGCTTCACGCGTGGCGGCGAATTCACGCGCCTTGCGCTCATTTTCTACCACGAAGACTTCGTCACCGGCATTGGGCACGCCTGACAGGCCAAGCACAACCGCAGGCATCGACGGTCCGGCAGATTTTATCGCCGTGGCCGATTCGTCATACATCGCGCGTATCCGACCAAACTGGGTCCCGGCGAGTAACAGTTGTCCCTGTTGCAACAGCCCCGACCGGACCAGCACCGTTGCCACCGGACCGCGGCCCTTATCAAGCGAAGCTTCGATGACGATACCCTTGGCATTGCCTTTATCGACCGCTTCGAGCTCGAGAACTTCGGCCTGTAACAGGATCGAATCGAGTAGAGCGTCGATCCCCTCCCCGCTAATGGCGGATACATTGATGAAAATATTCTCACCACCCCATTCCTCGGGGATAACTTCGAGTGCGGCAAGTTCATTCTTCACCCGGTCCGGATCCGAATCTTCTTTATCAATCTTGTTGACGGCAACGACCAATGGCACCTCTGCCGCTGCCGCGTGCTGGATCGCTTCCTTGGTCTGCGGCATAACACCATCGTCGGCGGCTACCACCAGCACAACGATATCGGTCGCCTGGGCACCACGGGCGCGCATCGCGGAAAATGCGGCGTGGCCCGGGGTGTCGAGGAAGGTAATGATGCCCTTGTCGGTCTCGACATGGTAGGCACCGATATGCTGGGTGATACCCCCCGCTTCACCGGAGGTAACCCTGGATTTACGAATATAATCTAGTAGCGAGGTTTTACCATGGTCGACATGGCCCATGATCGTCACCACCGGCGGGCGAGTCACCTTGTCCTGACCTTCCTGCTCGGCGCTGGCCTGCAGTTCTTTTTCGAAGTCGTCTTCGCTTGCGGCGGTAACCACGTTGTGTCCCAATTCTTCAACCACCAGCGTCGCGGTATCGCGGTCGAGCACCTCGTTGATGGTCGCCATGGTTCCCATTTGCATCAGTACCTTGATCACGTCGCCGGCCTTAATCGCCATACGTTGTGACAGTTCAGCCACGGTTATCGCCTCGGGAATTTCGACACTGCGCACCACCGGGGCGGTTGGTTTTTCGAAGCCGTGCAGGTTCTTGATATCGTGTACCTGTCTTTGCCCCTTCTTGAACTTCTGCTTTCGGTTCGGCTGGTGTGCAGATTCCTTGACGTGCAGTTCCTTGCGCCCGTAACGGGTGCCCTTGTCTTCGTGCTTGCCGTGCTTACCCGGTTTTTCGGCCGTTACCGCAGCCGCGCTCGCCGCAGCTGCGGCCTCGAGTGCGACACGTGCTGCCTCTTCTGCAGCTTCGGCAGCCTCGGTTTCGGCACGCTGCTGCTCGATTGCTTTTTGCGCGGCTTCAACTTCCTGCAGGCTTCTTTCGTAAGCCTTCTTTTCTGCCTCGTCGCGTACCGCCTGTTCCTCGGCCGCCCTGGCCGCCTCGGCCTGTTCCTGGGCCGCTTCCTCGGCCTGCCTGGCCGCTTCTTCAGCCTGCTGCTGCTCCGCCCTGGTTTGCTCTTCGACCTCAGCCTCGGCTTCCTGCTGAATCTTCTCTTCTTCCGCCTCGACGTCGGCACGACGAACGTAGGTACGCTTCTTACGTACCTCGACATTGATCGTCTTGGTCGTAACATTGCGTCCCGAGCTACCGGCTACTCTGAGCTCGCTTTTGCTCTTGCGGCGCAGGGTGATCTTCTTCGGGCCTTCAGAATCCTCCTTGCCATGACTACTGCGCAGTGATTCCAGCAATTTCATTTTATCTTCATCAGAAATTGGGGCGTTCTCGTCCTTGACTTCTACACCCGCGGTGTTGAGCTGGTCGAGCAACTTTTCGACATTGATGCCGATTACTTCTGAAAGTTGTTTAGCTGTAATTACATTTGCCATGATTTTGTTTCCACCTGCTAATTTGATTCCGTAGCCGCCGCGCTGACCTGCTCAGCTTCCGCCTCGGCAAACCAGGGTTCGCGCGCTTTCATGATCAATTTTCCCGCAAACTCGGCATCGATTCCGTCAATTTCTTCCAGCTCGTCGGTCGATTGCTCGGCCAGGTCTTCCATGGTGCATATGCCAACGCGCGAAAGTTTGTGTGCGAGCTCGCTGGTCATAAATTCCATGTTGAGCAAATCATCCTGCGGCTCGCCGGCTTCGGCAGTCTCTTCCTTTGCAATGGCCATTGTCAGCAACGCATCGCGTGCACGCCCGCGCAGCTCCTGCACGATCTCCTCGTCAAACTCTTCGATCTCGATGAGTTCAGATTCCGGGATATAAGCCACCTCGTCTATCGTGGTCAGGCCTTCCTGGACCAGGATAATTGCGACTTCTTCGTCGACATCCAGCTGGCTCATGAAATTCTCAACCAATTGACGCGACTCGCCTTCCGATTTCTCTTCAGCAGCAGCTTCATCCATGACGTTCAAGGTCCAACCGGTTAGCTGGCTGGCGAGCTTGATATTCTGACCGCCACGTCCAATCGCCTGCGAGAGCTTGTCTTCCGGCACCGCGATATCCATCGAGTTTGATTCTTCATCGATAACTATAGACGTAACTTCAGCGGGCGACATCGCGTTTACCGCAAACTGGGCCGCGTTCTCGTCCCACAGAATGATATCAACCCGCTCACCGGCAAGTTCATTGGAAACCGACTGCACGCGCGAACCACGCATGCCGACACAGGCGCCGACGGGGTCCATGCGCGGGTCGTTGCTCTTGACCGCAATCTTGGCACGCATACCGGGATCACGCGCCGCGGAAACGATTTCGATTAAATCCTGGCCTACTTCGGGAACTTCCAGCTTGAATAGCTCAATCAGAAATTCAGGTGCGGTACGGCTGATAAATAACTGCGGACCGCGCACTTCCGAGGCGATTTTGTATAGGTAACCGCGCACCCGGTCACTGGGGCGTACCGATTCACGCGGAATCATTTCCTCGCGCGGAATAAAGCCCTCGGCATTGTCTCCCAGATCCACGTAGACATTGCCCCGTTCGACGCGTTTCACCTGGCCCATGACGAGCGAACCCTCGCGATCTTGATAGGCATCGATGACCTTGCGGCGTTCGGCTTCGCGCACTTTCTGCACGATGACCTGTTTGGCGGTCTGCGCCGCGATACGCCCGAACTCTACCGATTCGATCTGCTCTTCGACAAAATCACCGAGCTCGATTTCGGGTTGATCGATTTGTGCCGCCTCGAGCGTTATCTGGTGTAATGGCTCTTCGAGGCCCCCGTTTTCAGCCGGCTCGACGACCTCCCAACGGCGAAAGGTATCGTAGTCACCGGTTTCGCGATCGATATCGACCCGCACTTCTATATCCTGCTGGTGTTTCTTCCGCGTCGCCGACGCAAGTGCGGCCTCGATCGCTTCAAATATAATTTCACGATCCACACCCTTCTCGTTTGAGACGGTATCAGCTACTAGCAGGATTTCTTTATTTTCCATCGTCGTTACTCGCAATATGTTCAGTTATCCGATTGCTCTGCGCGGCAACCGGTCTTAAATATCGCCGACCAGGTTCGCTTTCGCGATGTCGGCATAAGGCAGATCAAACTGTTCTCCATCTACCTCGATCTTTACCCACTTCGAATCAGCCACACCCTGCAGCTCACCCTTGAAATTCTTACGTCCCAGTTGACCTACTGCTAATTTGACCTTCGCCTGCCTGCCGACAAATTTTTCAAAATCTGCCAGCTTAAACAGTGGTCGGTCGATACCCGGCGAAGAAATCTCCAGGTCATAGGCCTGCTTGATTGGTTCCTCGACATCGAGGATACCGCTGAGCTGGTGGCTGATCGCCGCGCAATCATCCACGCTGACACCGTTATCACGGTCGATATATACCCTTAGGGTGCCATGGCCACCTGCGCCCTGAAACTCGACGCCGACGAGTTCATATCCCATCGACTCAACCACCGGTTCAAACAGTTGCGTTAAATCCCGCACGTTTCACGTCCTAAAAAAACCACTCAAATACTTACCAATAAAAAAGGCCCTAAAGGGCCTTTTAACTGACTACTGACTTGTCGTTGGATCAGGATCCATCGTTAGCCAGTTAAATTTTGGTAGCGGAGAGCGTTAATCCGCCGGGCTAGTCCTGTGCCCTTCGGGCTGAGAGTCCATCTCCACCGCTTGCGGGCGCGAATGTACGCCTTTTTGCACAAAAAATCAATAGGATACCTTAAGGTATTGCATCGTAATTATTATCCGCAGGGGTCACTCTTGGTGCGATTAATTGTGTGGTGGGCTGATTGGACAAGTATAATTGCGCTAATGACAAGCATCATGAGCGGGGACGGGGGACCTGGAGAATAGGGAAGCATTTTTACTGATTTAAGGAAACCGTGATAGCAGCGTTTCAGAATCAGAGCGTCAAGCGATTAGATTTTCGCTACTGGTTTAAAGGGAAGCACATACATTTTGTAGTATTGCTCGGACAACATTTTTGCATAGGAGATATGCGCAGAAGTAAGTTTAGATTCAATTTCCTTTAACTGCGACAAGGCTCCTGACGACTTATCAAGAGCCGCAACTTTACACCATGTATAAGCCATTATTTGATTCTTTCTTACACCGGACCCCAGTGCATACATGCAGCCCAATCGAAGCTGTGCACCGCTGTGGCCACGTTTGGCCAATTTCATACACCACCTGGAAACCAGCGTCGAACACCAGGTCTTAACGTTAACTTGATGGGATGTTTCACCAATTTGAAATCGCGCAATACCGTTCTGGCACGTGGGATTCAAATTCGTGAACTCATCATCGAATAGAAATTCGTTCACAGCCGATTGATTAAGCGCGTAATCTCGATCGTTCCCAACTGTTGCAGTATCGAACATTGCATCCATTTCTAGGCCTTCAATCTCGATATCCGTATCTCCTTCGATGTCATTAGTATCTCTATTGGTTGACTGTTGGCCAAGGACTATGTCTATCTGGCTTTCGGAATCAGTATCAAGAACTATGTCAATCGCAGCCTCTGATCCTTGTTCAAGCCAGAGGTCAACGAATTCCGATTCGATACGTTTTTTATCTTCGACGCCATCAATTTCGAGTTCAGTATCATCCTCAGGGTCACAACTGAATCGGTTCTGCGAGCCAGAAGTTTCTACCAATTCGACGACGTCGGCTTGGAGACGGCTAATACCTTCAATTCCGTCAACTTCAAGCACAGTGTCATCTTTGCTGAGACAATTAGCCCGGTTCGTAACTTTCATAATAGTCCCGCCGGAATTGCCATAGTTTCAAACTGTTAACCATCTATAAATCTATTAAAAATGTCGTTACCTTGTACTGATCATGCAATATTATTCAAGCCTATCCAGAACGGTCAATAATTACCAATCAGTGACGGGAATGGGCTAAACGTTATTCAGACACTACGAGCAGTCTTATTTCTCGTTAATTTTCAGGCTTCTAATAGTTTTACATGATCCGCTTTGTACCTTAAAAATTATGTGACATAGGTCATAAACTAACCAAGATGCAACCGACGTCTTGGGGTTTTGATAGTCTAGGAGAGAAGGTTAAGGTAAGAAACAATTACAGGAATTCTGAGGAATAAATAGCGACCAAATAATGCCGACAGTAGTAGGATGGGCCCACAAATGCAGAAACCCGTCCCCTTGAACACCTTCCGGGCGAATGCCACATTTTGCTATAGGAAAGATAGCCAACCTTGTTGAAGTTCCTTAAATCCTTTCAATTCCCAAAAGATACTTTAAGTATAGAGTTGGTTAATGTGCTTGATGAGTCTGGTTTGTGTGATGAGAGCGTGATGGTCGAACTGGTTGTAAATTTGCCCCCCAGGGATACCCAGTTCAAACAGGGGGTGGGGGCCTGTAGAACGCCGGTCTATTTAAATAGACTCTCACACCCACATCAAAGCAGACTTCGAAAATCAGGGGAAACAGGGTTTTGGTTTATAGATTCTTGCTCGGGCCTGAAATTAAAATTCAGCTCTCGTTCGAACACTGCTTAATATTTAGATTCAGAGAGTGCCTAAACCGAGGTGCGTCTGCTCACTCCAATAAAACCAAGCAGTGCTGTACCAAACAACCAAAACGCAGCCGGTACCGGCACTGGCGAAACGTCTGCGTGGACGAGCACTTCATCGTTAACACAAGACATCGTTAAATAGGTAATGATACTGCCACCTGTCTTTTCATTGAACAAGCTTAACAAGCTGAGGTCAAAGGCTCCCTCGAGGATATTGTGGCCTTTTTTATTTTTGGTGTATGTCCCCGAAAATTTTCCGCCTCCAACTGCTTCTCCTTCTTTCATTTTAAAGGTATCGGTAACATGCCCCCGTGCTCCATTGTATATATCTGAACCGTTCCACTCAGATACCTTATAAATCTGGAAATCTGCGCGCTTTTGATTTTTCTTCAGATCACCATCTTTTGAGAGCCCCAGTAGGCGTATCGCGTAATCCCAAGCGGATGAGTTTTTGGTCGGGTTTATCGGATCGGCATGCCCCTTACCATCGACATTAATTGCAATATCGCCCAAATATAGACTCTGCCGACCATATTTATTTTCACCTCTCAGGATACTACCGCCCAGGGCACCAAATTTGAAAAGTGATTTATCTTTGGATCTTTCGATATCAATTCCAAGATACTTGATATCCCAGGGATTACCGCCACTACCGTCGTTAAATTCCTGGTGTGTCTTACGTGTTTTATGGCTGTTCCACTTGCCGCTACCCTCGATCCCATTGGTATCCCATTGATATTGACTTGCAAATGAATCAACCAGTGTCGATGCCATCGTCGTTGAGGCAGGTAAAGCAAACATAAACATGACCAGTAAAGTTAAGGTTAATCTTGATTTCATAATTCTGGTCCTTTAAATTGTTTGGTATTAAAACTTAAAGGGATACTAGGATTCAGGCTGAATTTCGGAATCACTCAAATGGGTTAAATCACCTTTCAAATTATTGGTTTTGGGACGACGTTGGCATTCCTAATGTGAACTTTCGCACTGTTTCTGTTGGCGCGGCCCAAGCGTGAGTCGCGAAGTGAACTTTTTGTTGCTGCCACCCGGTATTCAGACAATTGTGAGAGCGGGATATTTAGATAACTGAGGAACTATATAATTTCCCCTTTCGCGGCAGTCCGACCGGTTTCCTTACGGACATCGAAGAGCCGGTATCAGGATTAACTTTTCAAATTAAGATGCCCAGGGCAAAAAAGAAGCAGCCTTTTGGGCTGCTTAATATTATGGTTCGGACGACCTGAATCCTGGTACCTCCGCTTTAGCCTATGAAGCCTTAGGGCATTGAGCCGAACAACCATACCGGGAACCGTAGCAGCACCGGATAATCATTTGCGTTAGCATGTACTTCATTATCAGCGCAATAATCTATTTAACCGGTGCCTGTTGAAATACTAGGATTCTGGCTGAATACCCGAATCGCTTATACAGAGTAAATCCATTTGGGTTTCATGGTAATTGTGTGGGTTACTTCACATTGCAGACATAAAAAATCCCGCAGGTTGGCGGAGCATATTATCTAAATCATCAAACACGACTTCGGCGATCTTCGGCATTATTGAGTATCTCGGCTTTGTGTCCTTCGTTCGAGCACTACGTCAATCCGATCCTGTGACCCTTGTTCAAGTAACAGGTCGACAGTTTCCAATTCGGGATTAACTTTATCTTCGATACCATCAATTTCGAGGTTAGTGTCATCCTTGGGGCCACGACTAAACTGACTCTGAAGCCCAGGATTCTCTGCCGGCTCGAAAAGTTCCGATTCGAGATGAGCGGCATCTTCGATGCCATCAATTTCGAGTTCAGTGTCATCTTCTGGATCACAACTATTCCGGTTCGATTTCTTCATTACAGAATCGATTTTACACCTTTTCTCTGCGGATAAATATTGGGGTGGGGTAAGAGAGACGAACTCACGACATTCAGCAGACATAATAAACCTGCGCGGAGGCAGGTTTTGGCTCGGGCAGCGCTACACGCTGTTCAAAATTGCATCCATGCGATTTTGTGAACCTAATTAGGTTCCATACTCCCGCCAATCCATATACAAAAAGAAAGCCTCGAACATTCGTAAGAGGCTTTCTTTTTGTATATGGATTGGTAGCGGGGGCAGGATTTGGCTCGCACATCCATGTGCTCGGTCCTTCGGACCGCTCGCTTTGCGGGCGCCGCCAATTCGCTTCGGGCGAATTGGTGAACCTGTTTACGGTTCCATCCGAGCCCCCAATTTCCATATATAAAATTATTAACCGTGCAGCCTTGTGAACGGTTAATAATTTTATATATGGAAATTGGTAGCGGGGGCAGGATTTGAACCTACGACCTTCGGGTTATGAGCCCGACGAGCTACCAAGCTGCTCCACCCCGCATCAGAGGCGCAGAATAATAGCTAGGTTAGAGGGAATTTACAAGGGTTAGATGGCTAGTTAATCACTAACTGAATGCGAGGATGCAGTAGACCATTAACGTCGACGGGAACATGCCCAGTAGGATCAGGCTCAGGCTGTTCGCGCCCAGTAAAACCTTGACATCGAGTGCTTCCTTGATGGTCGTGGTTTGCTCGGCCAAAGGTTTATCGAAATACATGACCTTGATGATCCGCAGGTAGTAAAACAGGCCGATAACCGAGAACAGCACCGCGAGTACGGCGAGCCAGACCATGTCCACCTGGACCAGTGCCTGGAGTATGGTCAGCTTGGCGTAAAAGCCAACGGTCGGTGGTACCCCTGCCATGGAAAACATTGCGATAGCGAGCAAGGCCGCATACCAGGGGTTACTATCGTTTAATCCCGACAGGTCGCTGATATTTTCGGCCTCGAATCCCTTGCGATTCAGTACCAGTAACACGCCGAAAGCGGCAGCTGCCGTGAGTGCGTATGTGATGGTATAAAACATCGCCGAGGAATAACCATTTGCGGTAGCCGTTAATATTCCCAGCAGTATGAACCCGACATGGGAAATGGTCGAGTAAGCCAGCATGCGCTTAAAGTTGGTCTGTGCAATCGCAATGATATTGCCCACGGCCAGCGATGCGACCGCGAGTACCATCAGCATTTGTGACCAGTCGACCTGCAGATCACCGAGACCATCGACCAGCAGGCGAATGGCCATCGCAAACCCGGCGATTTTAGGCGCCGTACCGATGAACAGCGTCACCGAGGTCGGCGAGCCCTGGTAAATATCGGGTAGCCACATATGGAAAGGCACCGCGCCCAGTTTAAACGAGAGCCCAACCACGATAAAGGTCAGCGCAAAACCGAGCGCAACCGGATGTTGTGACATCTGGCTATTGACTGCTACCGAAAGCTGGTTGATATCGAGCGTGCCGGTGATGCCATAAAATATCGAGATACCGTAAAGCAACAATCCGGACGCCATTGCGCCCAGCACGAAGTATTTCATTGCCGACTCGGATGCGCTCAATGAATTTTTATTAAAGGCGATCATCGCGTAAAGCGACAGCGACAGTAATTCCAGCCCGAGGTAAACCAGCAGAAACGAATGCGCCGAAATCATCACCATCATGCCGAGCGTCGCGAACAGGCCGAGCACGTAGTATTCACCCTTGTAGATGTCGTGATCGCTCAGATAATCGCGTGAATAGACGAACACCAGGATGGTTACCACGCAAACCGCTATCTTCAGCACCACGGCCAGTTGATCGAGCACAAATGACCCTCCGAAGCTGCTGACCGCCGTCACCGGTGCCACCGCGATCACCGCGGCGATTGCCAGCACCAGCGTCAATACCGACAGCAGCAGCGTGAATCCCCGCTTTCCCTGTGGCAGGAATAGATCCACCACCAGCACCAGGCAGGTCATCGCCAGCATCACCATTTCAGGTAACGCGGGCATTAAATCAGGCTGTATGAACTCGGCGGTCATATCTTGGTATTCGCAATGTGATTGAGCAGGTTGTCGATGGTCGGGTGCATAACCTCAACCAGTGGATCCGGCCACAGGCCGAGACCCAGCACGGCCAGCGCCAGCAGCGCCAGGAACAGGAACTCGCGCTTGTTGATGTCGTTCAATACCCGCACGTTGTCGTTGGCAATGTCGCCGTAAATCACGCGCTTGACCATCCACAGGGTATAGGCGGCACCCAGAATCAGTGTCGTCGCCGCGAGGAACGCGATCCAGAAACTGGCCTTGAAACTCGCCAGGATGACCATGAATTCACCGACAAAACCCGAGGTACCGGGCAAGCCGGCGTTCGCCATCGCAAAAAACACCATGAAGGCGGCAAATACCGGCATGGTGTTAGCCACCCCGCCGTAGTCGGCAATCTGGCGACTGTGCATGCGGTCATAGAGAACCCCAACACAGAGGAACATTGCTCCCGATATGAAACCATGCGACACCATTTGCACCATGCCGCCCTCGAGCGCAAGCGCAGCACCCTGGTCGCCAAACCCGGAGTCAAAGATGCGGAATACGATGAAAAACCCGAGAGTTACAAATCCCATGTGCGCAATCGATGAGTAGGCAATCAACTTCTTCATGTCACGCTGCACCAGTGCCACGAAACCAATGTATACCACTGCGGTTAATGACATGGTGATAATCAGCCAGTCGAGCTCGGCACTGGCGTCCGGGGTTATCGGCAGGCTGAAACGCAGGAATCCATAACCGCCGATTTTCAACATGATGGCAGCCAGGATGACCGAGCCCCCGGTCGGCGCTTCAACGTGCGCGTCCGGCAACCAGGTATGCACCGGCCACATCGGCACCTTGACTGCGAAGGCGACCAGCATAGCGAGGAAAATCAATACCTGCTCGTTGAGTGACAGCTGCAGGTGGTGAAAGTCGAAAATCGCGAAACTGCCACTTCGGGTGTACATGTAAATCAGCGCCACCAGCATCAACACCGAGCCGATAAAGGTATAGAGGAAGAACTTCAGCGTTGCGTAGATGCGATTCGCGCCACCCCAGATACCGATGACGAGAAACATCGGGATCAGCATGGCCTCGAAGAAGATATAAAACAGGATCGAGTCGAGCGCGGCAAAGGTGCCGAACATGAAGCCTTCCATGATCAAGAATGCCGCCATGTACTGCGAGACGCGGTACTGGATGACTTCCCAGGCCGAAATAATAACGATGACAGTGGTAAATGAGGTCAGCAGGATCAATGGCATCGAGATTCCATCGATACCGACGTAGTACTCGATATTGAACACGCCTATCCATTCGTGGCGTTCAACGAATTGCATCAAGTGGGTGCTGGTGTTGAACTGGGTATACAGCGGCACTGTCAGCAGGAACGTAATCAGCGACACCACCAGCGCGATCTTACGCGCACCCGCAGGATTGCTGTCACCGGCAAACAATACCAGGATGCCACCGAAAATCGGTGTCCAGATCACGAGGCTCAATAATGGCCAGTCAGCATACATAGTTTAACGATTACCTTTATTCTTTTTCTGCCTTAACCCAGAACAACCCATCCCAACAGCAGGATCAGTCCCGAAATCATCGCAAATGCGTAATGGTTCAGGTAGCCCGTCTGCGTGTAGCGCACGACGCTCGAAACCCAACCTACCAGTCGAGCACTGCCGTTGACGATCAATCCATCAATCATCAATGCATCACCGAGTCGCCACAACACCTGGCCGATACCCCGGGCGCTGGTCGCAAACACGATTTCGTTAAAGCGATCGAAGTAGTACTTGTTATCGAGCACGTTATAGATCCAGATGAACCTCTGCTTAAGACTGGTCGCCAACTGCGGGTTCTTGAGATAAATGTACCAGGCACTGCCGACCCCGGCTGCGGCCAGGTAGACCGGCAGACCCGCGAAACCGTGCAGTACAAAATTAGCCGGTCCGTGGAAGGCCTCGGCGACCGCCGCCATCGCGCCGTGTTCGTTAAAAATAATGATGGCCTGGTCAAAGAAGTCACTGAACAACACGGCATCGATGGTAATCCAGCCGATGATGGCGGACGGTATCGCCAGTAAAATCAAAGGCACCGTGACCACGGCAGGCGTTTCGTGCAGGTGCGAGCGGGTATGTTCATCCATGCGTTCCTCGCCGTGGAAAACCAGGAAGAACATGCGGAACGAATAGAAAGCGGTAACAAACACACCGAGCAGCACCGCGAGGTAGGCATAACCGGCGCCCCAGACCTCGGCGTTATGCGTCGCGATCAGGATCGCGTCCTTGGAAAAGTAACCCGAAGACCCCGGGAATCCGATCAGCGCCAGTGAGCCGACCAGCGACACCCAGTAGGTGATCGGCATGTACTTCTTGAGCCCACCCATTTTGCGAATGTCCTGCTCGTGGTGCATGGCGATGATGACCGAACCCGCCGCGAGGAAGAGCAGCGCCTTGAAAAACGCGTGCGTCATGAGGTGGAATATGGCCGCCGAGTAAGCCGAGGCACCCAGTGCCACGGTCATGTAACCCAGCTGTGACAGCGTCGAATAAGCCACGACTCGCTTGATATCGTTTTGCACGATACCGATCAGGCCCATGAAAATAGCCGTGGTCGCACCGATCACGATGACAAACGACAGCGCCGTGCTCGATAGTTCGAACAGTGGCGACATTCTTGCGACCATGAAAATACCCGCGGTTACCATGGTCGCGGCATGGATCAGGGCTGATATCGGCGTCGGACCTTCCATCGAATCGGGCAGCCAGACATGCAGCGGCACCTGCGCCGACTTACCCATCGCACCGATAAACAACAGGATGCAGGCCAGCGTGATGACCGACCAGTCGAGGCCCGGGATGACCTGCATCGTCGCCGTCACCATGGCGTCGGCACGGTCGAATACCTCGTAGTAGTCGAGCGACCCGGTAAACATCAGCACCACCGCGATACCGAGCAGAAAACCAAAATCCCCGACCCGGTTGACGAGGAAGGCTTTCATGTTGGCGTAGATCGCGGTTTCGCGTTTAAACCAGAAGCCGATCAATAAATAGGACATCAGTCCAACCGCTTCCCAGCCAAAAAACAGCTGCAGGAAGTTATTTGACATGACCAGCATCAGCATCGAAAAGGTGAACAGCGAGATGTAGCAAAAGAAACGCTGGTATCCGTCATCGTCATGCATGTAACCGATGGTGTAGATATGCACCATCAACGACACAGCGGTTACGACGGTAATCATCAAGGCGGTCAGGCCATCGATCAGAAAACCAACCTCGAAACGGATACCATCGCTGATCATCCAGGTATACACCGCCTGGTTATAGATTGGCGCCCCGTCGAAGGCGACGTCCTTGAGCACGATCAACGACAGAATAAAGGATACCGCAACCCCGAGGATCGTCACGGTATGCGCACCGGCGCGACCGATCTTTTTACCGAAGAATCCGGCGATCAGCGCACCCAGCAACGAAGCCAGCGGGATGGCGAGGTAAACGGATTCCATACTCACCACTTCAGCTCCTTGATATCTTCAACGTTGATCGAGCGCTTGTTACGGAACAGGACCACCAGGATGGCAAGGCCGATAGCCGCTTCGGCAGCAGCAACGGTAAGAATAAAGAAGACGAAGACCTGGCCTGCGAGATCATCGAGGTAATGCGAGAAAGCGATGAAATTGAGATTAACCGACAACAGCATCAATTCGATCGACATCAACAGGATGATTATGTTCTTGCGATTGATGACGATGCCCGCAATCGAAATGCTGAACAGCACCGCGGCAAGAATCAGGTAATGGCTTAGCGTGACCGTCATCATTGTTCTTCGCTCGACGGCATGTCGACGATCCGCAAACGATCCGACTTGCGCACCTTCATTTGGTCTGACGGGCTCTGATACTTGGTTTGTGTGCGCTTGCGCATGGTCAATGAGATCGCGGCGATAATCGCCACCAGCAGGATCACCGCGGCGATTTCAAATGCGAACACGTACTCGGTATAGAGAACGCCCCCCAGGGCCTTGGTATTGCTGTAATCGGCAGGTTTCGCGACTGGCTCCGATCCCGCTTCGAGTACGAAAATATCACTGGTCACAACACTTAGCATCAGCAGCAACATAATCACCGCTACCGCTAGTCCGAGTGGCAGATATCGCACGAAACCTTCGCGTAGACGCGCAACATTGATATCGAGCATCATGACGACGAAGATAAACAACACCATGACCGCACCGACATAAACCAGCACCAGGCTGATCGCGAGGAACTCGGCCTCCAGCGTCATCCAGATGACCGCACTGGTAAAAAAGGTCAGCACCAGAGACAGGGTTGCATGAACCGGGTTTTTCACGGTCACGACCGCGCAGGCGCTAACCACCGTAGCGACGGCAAAAACATAAAATATGATGGTTTCTATCATTTCAATTGGTTTAACGGTAAGGAGCGTCCGCCGACCGATCCGCGGCGAGCTGCGCCTCGTAACGATCACCGATCTCCAGCAACTTTTCCTTGGTCATAATATTTTCACCCCGGTTTTCGAAGTGATACTCAAATATATTGGTTTCGACGATCGAATCGACCGGGCATGCCTCTTCACAAAAGCCGCAATAGATGCACTTGAACAGGTCAATGTCATAGCGTGTGGTACGGCGGGTTCCGTCCGCTCGCTGCTCCGATTCGATCGTTATTGCAAGCGCAGGACATACCGCCTCGCAGAGTTTACAGGCGATACAGCGCTCCTCGCCGTTGGCATAGCGACGCAACGCGTGCAGGCCCCTGAAACGAGGGCTGATGGGGGTTTTTTCTTCCGGGTACTGGACGGTAAACTTTTTGCGGAAAAAATAACGCCCCGTCACGCTCATTCCCTTGAGTAATTCGAGGAACAGAAAACTTTTCAGGTAATAATGTATTTTCGCAAACATAGGCTTAATCAAACCATGGGCCGATTTTGAAATAGACCGCAACACCCTCGACCGCGAGCCAGAAAATGGTTACCGGCAACAGCACTTTCCAGCCGAGGCGCATGATCTGGTCGTAACGGTAGCGCGGGAAAGTCGCCCGGAACCACAGGAACAGCAGCATGAAGACCGCAGTCTTGCCAAACAGCCAGCCGGTGCCATCACCGACAAGCTCGGGAATGGGGCTCAACCAGCCGCCGAAAAACAGCAGTGCGCATAGCATCGCGATCAGAATCATGTTCGCGTATTCGGCGAGGAAGAATACCGCGAAGGTCATGCCTGAATACTCGACGTGAAATCCGGCAACGATTTCGGATTCCCCCTCGGCCACATCGAAGGGTGCGCGATTGGTTTCGGCTACCCCCGAAATCAGGTAGACGAAGAACAATGGTAATAACGGGATGAAGAACCAGTGTTCGAGGCCTCCCGCCTGCTTGTTGACGATATCGCCGAGGTTAAGACTACCGCCGACCATCAATACACCGACCAGGGCGAAGCCCATCGCGATTTCATAGGCCACGATCTGCGCCGCCGAGCGCATCGCACCGAGCAGCGCATACTTGGAGTTGGATGCCCAGCCGGCAATGATGACCCCATACACTCCGACCGACGTCATCGCCAGGATATAGAGCAGACCGGCGTTAATATTGCTGAATACCAGCGTGTCATTAAACGGGATTACCGCCCAGGCCGCCATCGCCGGGGCGAAGGTGATTACCGGCGCAATGATAAACAGGTAACGATTGGAATTGGTCGGGATGATGATTTCCTTGAACATCAACTTGAACATATCCGCAAACGGCTGGAACAGGCCCTTGGGCCCGACCCGGTTCGGGCCTTTCCTGATTTGCATGTAACCGATGACCTTGCGTTCTGCCAGCGTGTAATAGGCAACCACGATGAACAGCGGCAGCAGAATGGCTAGCGCCTTGACACCACTGTAGATCGTGTACTGCACGTATTCGTGCAACCATTCCCATATCGATACCAGGAAATCCATCAGGACACCTTTTCCAGGGATATCTTGCCGAAGGCATCGGCAAGGTGCTTGACCGCATCGATACCAGCTGGGACATAAACGCAGCCCGCCGGTATACCCTCATCAATACGCAGCGGTAAAACCGCGGTACCCTTACCCTGCTTGACCTGAACCTGGTCGCAGTTGATCAGCTTGATATCCTGCGCCTGTTGGCGATTCATGATTACCGCGGATTGGGCTTTCATCAGCGGGGTGGCCTGCAGCGCAACCGATTGGCGCGCCATCTCATCACTCGCGTAAATCGGGGTAATGCCGATTTTCTGAAGTGACTTTTTATTTTCCGGCAGGACTTTCGCGCTTGATTCGATGCCGCAGATATTGCTTAGCGCGACATCACTGCACAACGCCTTGAGTTCATTCTTGACCGCAACCGAATCCGCATAATCAAATTCTCCCGGTTTCAACACCTGGCCCAGGGCAGCCAGGATCTTCCAGCCCTGGCGGCTTTCACCCCTGGAGTGCACGCAGCCGTTGAAGCTCTGCCACAAACCTTCGACATTAACAAAACTACCCGAAGTTTCGACGGTTGTGGCTAATGGCAGCACCAGGCTCGCCTGGTGTTGAATAAAGTCGTTATCGAAGCTGCTGATCGCAATCACGCTTTCATTGTTGTCAGAGAGGGCAGTTACCGAGTTGGTATCGAGTAACGGATTGACCGCCAGGGTCAGCAGCACCTTGTGCCTGGCCGTCAGGATATCAGCGGCATGTTCCCCGGACTGATCCACGGCGACACCGGCCGCAGCACGATGCGGCGTTGTGCCAGCAAGGCAGGCACCCGCGCTGTTTGCGGAAACCGACAGGTACCCCAGGGTCGCATCGCTTGCGCTGGTTATGGCTTCGCATATTTCCTGTAACAACGCGAGATGAGGGTTGGATAAAGCCTGCACACCGACGATAACGGCTGCATTGTCGGCGTCCAGCAACGAGCGGGCGATAGCCTGGTGCTGCGTAGATGGTTCGCATCCAGCGACTATCTTTGCAAGATGCCCGGTAAGGGGGTTAGCGCTGATTTCGGCGAGCGCGATGGCGACCGCGGCAAGATCGCTAAGCAGTTGCGCGGCCGATCCAACCAGTTCGGTCTGCAAGGCAAAATTATACTGCTCGGCAACGTGTCCGATTGCCGATACCCTGGCATTATTGTTCAGCACCGCCTTGCGCAGGCGATGCGACAACAAAGGTTGCTCGTAGCGCAGGTTTCCGGCGACGATCAACGCGGCGTCCAGGATTTCAACCGATTCCAGTGAACGTCCCAGCCAGGGCATGACCGGGGCGTGGTCCTGGCTTGAGAAATCGACCTGGGTCAGGCGATGATCGATATTGTTCGAGCCGAGACTGCGGGTCAGTTTTTGCGCGAGGTAATGCTCTTCCAGGGTCGCCTGGGGACTGACCAGCGTGGCAATATCGTTGCCAGCCTCGACCAGAATTCCGGCCGCGGCATTTAGCGCGGTTTCCCAGTCAACGGGTTTGAGTTCCCCGTTATCACGCATCATCGGTTGGGTAATGCGTTGCTCTGCCTTGACCGCGGTGTAGCTAAAGCGGTCGCGATCCGAAATCCAGGATTCATTGATCGATTCATTCTCGCGCGGCACTACCCGAATAACCTCATTCCCACGTGTATGTACGTAGGTATTAGAGCCAACGCAGTCGTGCGCCGAAACCGCGGCATGCTGGGTCAATTCCCAGGGACGCGCGGTGTAGCGAGAGGGTTTTGCCGTCAACGCACCCACCGGGCACACATCGATAACGTTGCCGGACATCTCGGATACAATCGCTTTTTCGATATAGGTGCCGATTTCCATGAATTCACCGCGCCCGGTTGCTCCAAGCTCCGGCATACCGGCGATTTCATCGCCGAAACGCACGCAGCGCGTACAATGGATGCAGCGCGTGAAATCGGTCGCAATCAGGGGACCGATATTCTTATCCATGACCACGCGTTTTTGCTCGGTATACTTTGACACGCCCTCGCCAAATCCCATCGCAACGTCCTGCAGTTCACATTCACCACCCTGGTCGCAAATCGGGCAATCCAGCGGGTGATTGATCAGCAGAAACTCCATGGTCGACTTTTGCGCCGCGAGCGCACCCTTTGACCGGGTCTCGACCACCATGCCATCCATGCAATGGGTGGCGCAGGCCGGCATCGGCTTCGGAGAGCGTTCTATTTCCACCAGGCACATCCGACAATTCGCCGCCACCGAGAGACGCTTGTGATAGCAAAAGCGCGGGATCACAATATCGTTTTCGTCAGCCACATCGATCAACAGGCGTCCCGCCTGGGTTTCGATCTGCTGGCCATTTATGGTGACGGTTATGTTATCGCTCATTGCTAATCTTCTCGATCAGGCCGCGTTATCAATTATCGAACGCTTATGCTCAACGTAGTATTCAAATTCATGGCGGAAGTGCTTGATGAAACTCCATACCGGCATCGCCGCGGCATCGCCGAGCGCACAGATCGTTCGACCTTCGATCTTGTGTGACACTTCTTCGAGCTGCTCGATATCTTCCGGACGCCCCTTGCCCTCGACAATGCGGGTCAGCATGCGATAAAGCCAACCGGTACCTTCCCGGCAGGGGGTGCATTGACCGCAGGATTCCGAGAAATAAAAGCGCGAGATGCGTCTTAAGGCGACCACCATATCGGTCGATTCATCCATCACGATGACCGCCCCCGAACCCAGCATCGACCCGGCCTTGGTGATAGAGTCGTAGTCCATGGTGCACTCCATCATAATCTCACCCGGCAACACCGGTACCGAGGAACCGCCCGGAATGACTGCTTTCAATTTATGTCCATTCCTGACACCGCCTGCCATCTCGAGCAGGTCCCTGAACGGTGTTCCCATCGAAATTTCAAAGTTACCCGGCTTGTTCAAATGTCCGGACATCGAAAAGCATTTAACCCCGCCATTATTGGGAATACCGAGTTCGGCAAACCATTGCGCACCATTGCGAATAATCGACGGCGCCGAGGCCAGCGACTCGGTGTTGTTGATCGTGGTTGGCTTGCCATAAAGTCCATAGTTGGCCGGAAACGGGGGCTTGTAGCGTGGCTGGCCTTTTTTGCCCTCGAGCGATTCCAGTAACGCGGTTTCCTCGCCACAGATATAGGCGCCGGCACCGAGCGCCGGGTAAAGATCAAAATCAACCCCACTGCCCAGTACATTCTTACCGAGATACCTGGCCTCGTAGGCTTCCCTGACCGCGGTTTCAAAACGCTGTGCGGGTTCATCCATGAATTCTCCACGCATGTAGTTGTAACCGACCGTGGCACCGATAGCATAACCACAGATAGCCATACCCTCGACCAGTGCATGTGGATTAAAGCGCAGTATATCGCGATCCTTACAGGTACCGGGTTCCGATTCGTCGGAATTACACACGATGTACTTCTGCCCCGGCGCGTTGCGCGGCATGAAGCTCCATTTCAATCCGGTCGGGAAACCCGCACCGCCACGACCGCGCAGACCCGAGGCCTTGACTTCCTCGATAACGTCTTCGGCCGACATACCGTCCACCAGGATTTTTTTCAGTGCTTCGTAACCACCCACCTTCAAATAGCTTTCCATCGACCATGGCTGATCGAATTGCAGGGTTGCGAAACAGACTTCGTTAGCCATTGTTACTCCAGCGCATCCAGGATTTCATCGACTTTTTCGGGCGTCAGGTCTACGTGATAGACATGATCGACCTGCATCATCGGACCACCCGAACAGGCGGCCAGGCATTCTTCCTCGCACTTCAGGTAGATGCGCCCGTCGTCCGTACTTTCCCCGATCTTGATTCCCAGCTTGTTTTCGACATGTTCAACTATGCTGTCCGAACCCATTAACATGCAGGAAATATTGGTGCAAATCGCGACATTGTGTCGCGCCACCGGTTTGGTTTCGAACATCGAGTAAAACGAGGCCACCTCGTAGACATGGATCGGCGATAATTCGAGGTACTCGGCAACCGCATCCATCAGATCCGTGGTTAAAAATCCCCGGTTCTGATGTTGCGCGGCGCTCAGGGCCTGCAACACGGCCGAACGCTTGTGCTCGGGCGGAAAACGGGCAACCCAGTGATCGATCTCGGCACGCGTATGATCGTTGAGCAAGTCTATCCTGGACATGGTTTCGATTGCCATTAGCGGTCGATCTCCCCGAACACGATATCCTGGGTGCCGATGATCGCGACCACATCGGCCAGCATATGGCCCTGCGCCATTTCATTCATACTGGAGAGATGGGCGAACCCGGGGGCACGTATCTTGAGCCGGTAGGGCTTGTTGGCACCGTCGGACACCAGGTAAACACCGAATTCGCCTTTCGGGTGTTCGATGCTGGTGTATACCTCGCCTTCGGGCAGTGTGTAACCCTCAGTAAAAAGCTTGAAATGATGAATCAGGCCTTCCATGTCGGCCTTGAGTTCTTCGCGGCGCGGAGGCGCCACCTTGTGATTTTCGGAGATGACAATTCCCGGGTTGGCGCGTAACCACTGGATACACTGCTTGATGATGCTGTTTGACTGGCGCATCTCCTCGACCCGCACCAGGTAACGATCGTAACAATCCCCGTTGGTACCGACCGGAATGCTAAAATCCATGCGATCGTATACTTCGTAGGGCTGCTTCTTGCGCAGATCCCATTCGACTCCCGAACCACGCAGCATCGGCCCGGTAAAACCGAGTTGATAAGCACGATCTTCGGATACCACACCAATGCCGACGGTACGTTGTTTCCAGATTCGATTGTCGGTTAACAGGGTTTCGTACTCGTCGATATAAGTCGGAAACCGGCGCGCGAAATCCTCGGCGAAATCAAGCAGGCTGCCCTGCCGATTTTCATTCAAGCGCGCGGCTTCCTTACTACTGCGCCAGCGGCTTTCAAGATACTGTGGCATCGCATCGGGTAGATCACGAGCGACTCCACCCGGTCGATAATAGGTCGCATGCATACGTGCACCGGATACCGCCTCGTACATATCCATCAGGTCTTCGCGCTCACGAAATGCATACAGGAACATCGTCATCGCGCCTACATCGAGCGCATGGGTACCGATCCACATCAGGTGATTCAGGATGCGCGTAATTTCATCGAACATGACGCGGATATAGCGGGCACGCTCGGGTATCTCGATGTCGAGTAATTTTTCAATCGCGAGCACGTAACCATGCTCATTACACATCATGGAAACGTAATCAAGACGATCCATGTAGCCGATGGTTTGATTGTAAGGCTTGGTTTCGGCGAGTTTTTCGGTGGCGCGATGCAATAGCCCGATATGCGGGTCGGCGCGTTCGATGACTTCACCGTCCATTTCCAGTACCAGGCGCAATACTCCGTGCGCGGCCGGGTGCTGGGGTCCGAAATTGAGGGTGTAATTCTTGATCTCAGGCATCGTCCTGTGCCTCTTCCTGATCGTCCATCAGGTAACGGTGATCCTGCCGTTTAACGCGTGGCACCAGCACCCGTGCTTCAATTGTTACCGGCTCGTAGACAACGCGTTCGCGTTCCGGGTCATATCGCATTTCGACATTACCGACCATTGGGAAATCCTTGCGAAACGGGTGACCGACAAAGCCGTAGTCAGTCAGTATGCGACGCAAATCGGGATGGTCGCTAAACAGGATACCGAACAGATCGAAAGCCTCGCGCTCATACCAGTCTGCCGATGCCCAGATACCGGTAACGGTAGGAACCATCGGAAAGTCATCGTCGTTGGCGAACACCCGCAGGCGCAGGCGCCGGTTATGCGCGTAGGAAATCAAATGATACACCGCGGCAAAGCGCCTGCCCTGTGGTGTCAGTGATTCCAGCTCATCACCAAACTGCAAACGCCCGGATGACGACGCCGCTGTAACACCGCGGCTGAAACCGGAGCGGCTGGCGTCTTCGGTTATCCATTCATCACGACCAAACTGGGAATAATCGACACCGCATACATCGAGTAACTGCTGAAATTGAAACTGGGAATCGTCACGTAACTCGGTCGCAACAGCGACAAGATTGTCGGCAGCAACTTCAAGCGTCACTTCGTTGAAACCGACCACGACCGAGTCGACTCTGTCACCAAACGCCGCTCGCAGCGCATCAGCCAGTTGCTGTCTGGGATTCGACATATTAGCGCGCTATGGTATTGGTGCGTTTGATTTTGTTTTGCAGCTGTAATATGCCATACAGCAGCGCCTCCGCGGTTGGCGGGCAACCGGGCACATAAACATCGACCGGAACAACCCGGTCACAGCCACGCACCACGGCATATGAATAGTGATAGTAGCCGCCGCCGTTGGCGCAGGAACCCATCGAGATTACCCAGCGTGGTTCCGCCATCTGGTCATAAACTTTGCGCAGCGCCGGGGCCATCTTGTTCACCAGCGTCCCCGCCACTATCATGACATCCGACTGGCGCGGACTCGGCCTGAATATGATACCGAATCGATCCAGGTCGTAGCGCGCCGCGCCTGCCTGCATCATTTCAACCGCACAGCAGGCCAGCCCGAAAGTCATCGGCCACATCGAACCGGTACGCGCCCAGTTGATTAGTTTATCGGCCGAGGTGGTAACAAAACCCTGTTCTAAAACGCCTTCTATTCCCATTCGAGGGCACCTTTCTTCCACTCGTAGATAAAACCGACGACCAGCACCGATAGGAAAACTGCCATCGAGACCAGGCCAAAAGTGCCCACCTGGTCCAACACGATCGCCCAGGGAAACAGGAAGGCGATCTCGAGATCAAAAATGATAAAAAGAATCGCCACCAGGTAGTAACGCACATCGAATTTCATGCGGCTGTCTTCGAAGGCTTCGAAGCCGCACTCGTATGGGGAATTTTTTTCCGCGTCCGGGCGCGAGGGTCCCAGAAGTTTGCCCAGAATGATGAATACAGAGCCCATCACGAGCGTTATGCACATGAAAATCAGGATCGGTAGGTAATTACCTAACATGTTTCGAGTACTTCCCCCGGAGAGCCCGCATTAGTAAAGCGAGGCGCCAGTCTATTGTGGCCCCTATATAGTGTCAAGAAATCTCCAAGCCGCGTCATAATTCGCATCCATATCGTTAAAAAACCCGGCTCCGGGCGGCCCGGAACCAGGTTCTCGATTGCACTGTTTCGATCCGTTCAATCCCGGGTCAAAACTAAAAAAATGGTGCCGATGGCCGGAGTCGAACCGGCACAGCTTTCGCCACTACCCCCTCAAGATAGCGTGTCTACCAATTCCACCACATCGGCATTGCCCCGACCTACTCGGCTGGGGGTAAATCTGATTCCGGCGAACTGCCCTGTTGTGGTACCGCAGGAGGCACATCGCCTTCTTCCTGCATCGGCACAACAATGGCATCCTGGGCGGTAACGCTGCCGGTCACACTATCGGGCGCACTGCGATTGCTGGTGACATAAGCCAGCGCGAGGCAGACCAGGAAAAACAATATAGCAACGCCGGTTGTGACCCTGCTGAGGAAGTTACCCGAGCCACGCGCACCAAAAACGGTGGCCGATGCCCCGCTGCCAAATGCCGCACCTGCATCAGCACCCTTGCCATGCTGTATCAGGATGAGTGCGATCAGGGAGATCGATAATAAAACTTGAGCTATCAGTAAGATGCTGTTGATATTTTCCATAAATACTTCCTAAGCTGATTGGGCGATGGCCAGAAAATCGTCGGCTTTGAGCGCTGCACCGCCGATCAACCCGCCATCGATATCCGGTTGTGACAATAGTTCCGCCGCATTTGACGGATTCATGCTGCCACCATATAAAATCTGTACCTGTTGTGCGACTCCGGAGTCGAGCTGTTCGAGTTTAGCGCGGATAAACGCATGTACCGCCTGTGCCTGCCCGGGTGTAGCAACTTTCCCGGTGCCGATTGCCCACACCGGCTCGTAGGCGATCACTGCCCTGGCTATACCTTCAATTCCACAGAGATCGAGAACCGCATCGATCTGTCTCGTCACAACCGTTTCGGTCACACCCTGCTCACGCTCGTCCAGGGTCTCGCCAACGCAGAGGATCGGAATTATCCCCGCGCTTAAGGCCATCGAAAATCTTGCCGCTACCAGCTGGTCCGATTCCAGGTATAGCGCACGGCGTTCCGAGTGACCCACGATCGCGTAACTGCAACCGCATTCTTTCAGCATCGCGGCCGATATCTCTCCGGTAAAGGCACCCGCTTCCCGGTCGCAGACATTTTGGGCGCCGAGCGAAATCCCGGTTTCAGCCAGCATCCCCCCCACTTTCATTAGAAACACGGCAGGCGGGCATACCGCAAGTTCAGCGTTACCGGGATCGCCGGCCTTAATACCTTCAACCAGGTCGATGACGGATTGCAGACTTCCGTTCATCTTCCAGTTGCCCGCTATCAGGCTAGAACGCATATTTGTTACCGGTTTTTTAAAGGCGGCAAAGATTACTCACCTCGGCCGCATAAATCAATCTGGATTTAGGTGATTTGGCCTATTTTAGGGTCCCAATGATAGATTGCCGCTAGTTTTCTGCGGCTTCCCTGACGGCTTGCGCCAGTATCTCAGCTGTTTTTTCAACCTGCTCCTGCTGCTGACCTTCTACCATGACACGAATCAGCGGCTCGGTGCCGGAAGGACGCAGCAAAACCCTGCCCGAATCTGCCAGTGTGGATTCTGCCGACCTGAGCGCGTCCTGTACCAGCGGAGACTTATCCAGGTCGAGCTTCTTCGAGACTGGCACATTAATCATGGTTTGCGGGTAAATTTCCATTTCAGCACAGGCTTCGGTGAGCGTCTGCCCGCTGCTGCCCAGTCCATCGAGAACCTGTAACGCTGCGATAATTCCATCGCCGGTCGTGGTTTTATCCAGGCATATCAGGTGACCGGAAGACTCACCACCCAGGTACCAGCCGAACTCAACCAGTTTTTCCAGCACGTAGCGATCGCCCACCGCCGCGCGCTCAAAAGGAATATTATTAGCCTTGAACGCATGTTCACAGCCGAGATTGGTCATCAAGGTACCAACCACACCGCCATCGAGTTTCCCCCTGAGCAGTTTATTCTTGGCGATTATATAAAGTAACTGATCACCGTTTTTCACGTCACCGCGAGCGTCCATCATCATCACGCGATCACCGTCACCATCGAATGCGATACCCATGTCGGCCTGATTTTCGAGCACGTGAGCGCGCATACTTTCAGCGTATAGCGCACCCACTTCATGGTTAATATTCAAGCCATTGGGGCTGGTGCCCACTTCGATCACCTCCGCACCCAACTCGCGAAAAACAGCTGGCGCTATATGGTAGGTGGCGCCATTGGCACAGTCGACCACGAGTTTAAGACCACGCAAGGACTTGTGGAATGCAATCGAACTCTTGCAAAACTCGATGTAACGGCCCCTGGCATCTTCCATTCGCGTCGCCTTGCCGATCTGCTCCGGTTCGACCATTACCAGTTCCTGGTCCAGCATGCTCTCGATCTCCTGCTCGGTCGCATCGGGCAGTTTGAAGCCATCGCTATTGAAAAACTTTACCCCGTCGTCATGGTATGGATTATGCG
>JAOTXY010000122.1 GCA_029862125.1 Gammaproteobacteria bacterium
AACGGACATCAGTGGTTATTCGGATTTTAGACGGTTTTAACCTGTGGAGATCATAGTGGCGCGATCGAGGTAATTTATCGTGGGAATGTTATTTAGGGGCATATCCATTGGCATGAAAATTACTATACTTCGAATTCCAGCGCGATCGAATTGTTGACAGTGTGGAATTGAAATGGAGACATGAGAATTGAACGACAGTAATTATGGGCGGAGGCCAGTGGCCAAAACGGCAAAGCTATCGTCTAGGACGCTTCTTACGTTGCTCATCACTTGCAGCCTGTTGGGCGGCATTCCAGTGAACGGAGTATTAGCAGCTGATTTGTCGGTGGAGGGTCAGGGTGGCCTCGATACTAATCCGAACCGATTATCCTCGGGGCTTGATCCCGATGCCGAACTCTTCGGTCAGGTCGACATCAGATTTTCTAACCGTTTCGACAACGGTGTCTCAATCAAGGGTCGCAGCAAACATGCCTTTTACCCCGACGATGATCGCGCCGACTGGTCACGTACCGAGTTCGATCTCGGTTACCGTGACAACTTCGAGATCGACGATAATAAGTTTGCTTACAGGCTTTTTGCCGACTGGGTTGACCGCAACAAGAATTATGTCAGCCGCACGACCGGCGAAGACGCTACCTTTGGCGGCGAATCGATCGTCGATCGTTACAACTACGAACAACGGAACCTGAACGCGGAGATATCGTACCAAACCGAGGCTAGGCACAGGCTCAGGGCCCGTTATCAGCGCCGCGATAAGGATTACGAGGATTATTCGATTCCCGGTCTTAGCAACTTCGATTACGATAGTGACCGTTTCCGCTTCGATATACGCTTTCGGCTGGCCGACGAACACAGCCTGAGCCTCGAATACGGCGATACCACGCGTGAGTACGACGATCGACGGATCGAGGATCTGAATGGCAACGAAATATCTGGCACGGATCTGGAGTACGATTATTCCCAGTACTCGTTGGGCTATCTTTATCGGCCGAACAAGGACTTTTATTTCAACCTTGAATTCAGTTTCAGCGATCGTTCCGACAACGGCGTCGGCTACAATGATTCAACATACGACAGCGTGTATCTTAGTTGGCGAAGAAAGATCAACGAAACCGATGAAATCAGAGGATCGATTACCTACTCCGATTTCGCATACGACAATAGAAGTTTTTCGGATACTGCGCAGCTCGAAGAAGATGCCTTCGATAACGATGGCTACTTGCTAAAACTGGATTACAAGAGAAGGCTGCAGCAAAACGGAGACGAAAATCTCACCCTCGTCTACGAGCTGCAACTTGACGACTATGACAGCTCAGACGCGCGCTATCGCTATGACCGTATCATAATTTCGATGGGACTCAGGTACGATTTACTCTAGGCGGATCCTCGGATTTCGACCTGGCGCGACCGACAAGCAATAGATTCTTGGCCTTCAGGCTTTTGATCAGCTTTCTCACGTCGGCTTCGACCTGATTAGCCTCTACATCGGGAAAGGCAACTAGCAGCAGTTCGATGATCTGCTCAATCGTAATCGGTTGTGCCAGCAGGCTCCAGATAGCCGAGCCGACCGGATTCAGGTGGTGTATCGCAGAGCCGGTGGTGTCGGCGAGGAAGGCCTCGCTGTCGGATTTAATTTCGCTGATACCTTTCCTGCGCAGCAGGTAACCGGCAGGAACATCGTTGGAGCCCAAATCAGTGTTTTGCAGTTCCAGGGTTCGCAGCGCTAACCGCTCATCGGTCGAGTCTTGTCGATGAAAGTGCTTCCCCAGAAGTTCCACGGCGGCGTCAGCGCGGTCGTAGCGTAGGGTGAAGCTCTGCGCCTGACTAACGACTTTTCCAAGGCGACCGAGAATGCTGTGTGCGTCGATTTCGCGCGCAAAATTTTGCCAGACGACCTGGCGCAACACATCGGATTCCGATATCGCCCGCAGTTCCGGCCGCACACCTTCTTCCCGTTCGAGGAATACGAACGCGCCGATCGGGGCCCTTTTGTCACGCGGGGCCAGCAAGTCTGGAGTCAGATCGAGATAGTGATAGCGCTCACCCTTGAGCGCCACCCGGGACTCGATGAATTGACGGGTCTGTGCGTCGAGATTATCGGGGTATGGAGCACGTAACCTGGGTGCGATCGAGGGCGCGACACCTTCGCCAGTTTCGAGGCTAATCGGCAGCACGTCATCTGAGTAGACCTGGTAGCCGGCCGCGGCCAGGCAGGTTGCAAGCACGCTTTTACCCGCGCGGTATTTGTTGGGAAAAATGATCAGTGTGCTATTGATTTTCACAGCGGCGCCGTGCAAGCACAACAGGTTCATGTCTTCCAGGGTGCGGGCCTTGACGACCTTGGCTACCAGCGCGCATAGCGTATCGACCTCATCTCGGTAACTTGCCGTCTTCTTCAGCCATTCGGCCTCGAGCCTGTAGCTTCCCTCCTTATCCAGGTTGATGGTGATGATCGGCAGCTGTCCGGGCGACGATTTCGTATCGATTTCCCAGCCCGGAAAGACCAGCGGGAAGTGATCGATCAACTCGCTGCAATTGTTCAGCAGCAGCGGGCGGGAGAGGTCTTCGAAATGTACATAGACGGAGTTTGCCACTTAATTTAAACCAATCGTTACTACCGAGGCAGATATATCGAATGCGGTTAGTTTATCAATCCCAAGCATCTGCACAAAAAAAACCGGCTCCCAGCTGGTAACACTGGGAGACCGGTTCGGAAACATCCAATGGATATTGGGTTTTAGCTACCAGGCTCGCTGGGTTCGCTCGGCTCAGTCGGGTTGGTCGGCTCGCTGGGTTCGCTCGGCTCAGTCGGGTTAGTCGGCTCGCTGGGTTCACTCGGCTCACTGGGCTCGGTCGGCTCGCTGGGCTCGGTCGGCTCGCTGGGCTCGGTCGGCTCGCTGGGCTCGGTCGGCTCGCTGGGTTCGGTCGGCTCGCTGGGCTCACTACCTTCGGTGCCCTGCGCCTTGACCGATGAGCTGAGCGTCATCAAAACCGGCGTCGCATAGGCGGCAGTGGCCACTAGGCCCATTCGGGACAGTGCTTTGCGTCGATCCTGGTCGATTTCTTCCGTTGTTTCTTCAATAGTTTCGTCTTTCTCTCTCATGTTCACGTATCCTAAAACTGGCTGACTGGTTAATAAAACGGCAACTTTCAGCAGGCGGAAATGCCACCTCCTTAAAAAGTTTATATTGGGAATATATTCCCAATATAACTAAAAATCAAGTGCAAAAGTTTGCATTTTGTATTTGGCGCAATCACGGGAAATCTGTGGACAGTATAACTATTTTCGAGTTGCTGACTCGCTCTCCGGAATTGTTATAAGTCACATCTTTAATCGGCCATCAACGTCAAATCTCCATGTGGTCAAGAGCCGCTGACCGAGTTGATCTACAGATAAATTGGGATTCGTTAATTGTGTGATGGAGCAAACCTGGTTATCAAATTTGAGCGTCTGGTAGTGGCCGAAGCTTGCCTCCTGCCTGGGCTTTGTGAGAGTCCACTATTGAGGAATAAAGAATATCAGCGCAGGCACTTTGTCAGACTACATGCGCTTGTTAGGCCGGTAAACTATTCCACGAAATCCCCTGAATCCACATCAATTTTATATAGAACTCCTGGCTCTTCATCAAATGAACCGCTCGCCTCCACGGAGCTGGCTTTCAAATCTAACATTAGTTGCAACAATAGTTTCGCAATTTCCTTTTCAAAATCGATAACCAATAAAGTGATGCATAATTTGTTTTCCTTTAGAACAACCCCACTTAAACCTCGACCGAGGTGTTTGAAAATATCATCGGAACAATCGAAATTGGGTTTTGAATTTTCCCCAGATACTTTTTCGAGAACCTCTCGTGTTCTTTTCGCCATTTCTATGGAGTAAGGGCCGTATAATTGCACACAAGTATCCCGTGTGGATTCATCATTTTTTATTTCTTGATCTAAACCTGAAACTAAATCTCGTACTTCCATATAAATACGGCTCGCATCCGATGCTAATGAATCATTTTTGAATACTGCCGATATGTTTATGTCTATTTCCATTTTCAATTTTCCTAGCTGGTGTATTGCCTAACAGTATATTTAAGAGGCCAATGGCCTCTTAATAATTATTAGTGGGAAGTATAGAACAGCCAAATTTAAGTGCGATATCCAGCGTCCAATTATGGCCGAAGAAAGACTCCTACCTCAGCTTTATGGGAGTCCGCTTTGGAGAAAGAATGAAGTTACTTAATCAACTAGAAATTGTAGCCGTTCATCGGATTTTGCTGGCGTGATCTCAAGGATTTCCGCGCTTACTACTTTTTGAGTCACAAACGGATCATCACTTACTCTAGTTTGAAGATCTATCAACGATGTATTATGAGCCACTATCCCGCCACCCAATCCAGGCTGAAGACTACCGACTAACAGAAACACGTCATCATCAAAACCGCGTTTTATCCATTCGTTGTGGCCCTCCATAAATTCACCTGCTTGTCCTTTATTGTCAGAAAACTTTAGTAGTACGATAAACATCGGGTTAATTCTCCTTTTCATTTGATATGGTGTGTATATGCAGCTCTCATTGGTCGCAGAGATAAAAGACTTTATAGCCTCCAATAACATAATATTATTTAATCGCTAGGTGTCCGCTTCTGGCCGAGGATTGCCTCCCACCAGAGCTCTATGAGCGTCTCCTTTGGAGAAAACAGATGCTCGTTACCCATTGGTCGGAGGTTCAAGTCCTCCCAGGCCCGCCAATCGTTTACTTTGACCCTTCTAAAAACACCGGTCAAAGTGTAATATTGTCTGATATAAAAACCTATTTCGCTCTCTGACCCGGCTCAGCGCTGCTAAGATGTGGCTCAATGACGCCTAGACATCTATACAAAGTTGGCTCAATATTTCGCTTGCCCGTCGTGAAACGCACGCTGCGTTGGAGCGGGCGTTTTGTGTTGCTTTTGGTGGTGATAGATGTTGGCTACCTGGTCGTGATATGGCCGGACTGGGAGAAGTATGCTGACGGTCCGGTCCAGCCTTCCAGTTTTATCCGTAATTACGAGTTCACGCAGTTGCATCACGCGGACTGGCCAGAGCTCCGCTGGTACCCCGTCTCGATCAAGAATATTCCGCGCAGCATGATCCGGGCCGTAGTCGTCGCCGAGGATTCACGCTTTTATGAACATGAGGGTGTCGATTTTGTCGCGCTTAAGGATGCGATGGAATACAACCTATCCGAACAACGCATGGTCTACGGCGCCAGCACTATTTCACAGCAAACTGTCAAGAATGTCTTCCTGAGTCCATCACGAAATCCGCTGCGCAAATGGCATGAGCTCTTGCTGACGTTTGGCATGGAGAGGAACCTCACCAAGAAACGCATTCTTGAACATTACCTGAACATTGCAGAATTTGGCAGGGGTATTTATGGGGTCGACGCCGCAGCGCGTTACTACTGGGGAATTCCGGTATCCAGACTCACGAGCCGACAGGCGATAGAACTCGCGGCGACGCTGCCATCACCTGTTAAAAACAATCCCAGGACACGCACAAAGTCGTTTCAAAGGCGGATAAAAAGAATCCGTCGCCATTTTTGGCGATAGGATAAACAGAATTAATAGGCATTTGGAATTTAGGAATCCATTACGAATCATACTCCAGCTGGTAACGAAACTTGTAAAAGTGAGATTGATATGGTGGCCCCGGTTATTCTTGGTGATCTGATCATTCTGAGAGTCCGCTTATGGCCGAAGATTGCCTCCCACCAAGGCTTGGTGAGCGTCTGCTTACGAGAAAGCTGCCACTCAGACTCGATAGATCAGCGGCGATTTACGACCCAAAGGAGACGTTCGTGGTATTAACGCAGCACATGCAGCCGCTAATACCGCACAGATGCAAATTACGGTTTCCCAGAGGGATGATGCCTACCGCTAATTGTGTCAACAACATAAATACTTCCCGACAGATGCCGACATCTGTCACTTCCATTTCAGCTTTACAGACGATCCAGGACCGAAGGGTGGCGCGAATCTCTTTCGTACCTGGGGAATAAAGAATAAGGGTATTTCTGTTTCCTAAACTCGTTTGCGACTGTCGATTGATTTATTGCAGTCAGCACTCGACGTCACAACGCGTTGCGGCCAAGTGCGGTGATTTTGCGAACCGCGAGGCCGTTGCAACATCGGCAGGTTTGTCGACTATACTCAGTGCGGCTGAAGTTTAAAATAATCGTTAAAACCTTTGCAGTATTGACCTGGGGAACTTTGGTACCGATGGATTCGCAGCGCTACAACATTATTTTCGAGGGGAAGATTGCTGACGGTGTCGACATGGAGATTGCCAAAGGCAATTTGCAACGCCTCTTTAAAGCCGATCGTGCCACAGTGGACAAACTGTTTTCTGGAAAACGCACAATACTGAAAAAGGATATTCCTGCCAATGCGGTGAAGAAGTACCAGGCCGCGCTCACCAACGCCGGAGTAGAGTGCACCACCGATCCCGATCTTTCATCCGCTGCTGCGGCCGTTGAACCGGGCCCATCACCTGCGATAGCCCCGGCAAAGCTTGCGCGGAAATACGGCAACGTTGTCGGCGGTGGTGCAGCCATGATGATCGTCGCGGCCGTCGTGTTCATTGCGATTATCGGAACCCTGACCGCCATCGCGATACCACAATACAACGATTATGTCCAAAGATCGAAAGTCTGGCAGTCAATCGATGCGGTTCAACCGGCCATCGACAAAATTGCAGAGTTCGGCAAGCGCGAAAAATACTTCCCGAACAGCAATACCGAGGCAAGATTAGTCGATGATGTGTCAGGCGAATCGGTGACTTCCCTGGTGGTTTCGGAAAACGGGGTTATCACCCTGACCTTCGGCTCCGAAAACAACCTCCTCCTCGACGGCAAGACGCTGCTTTATGTGCCGAGCCTCGCGAATAACACAGTGCAGTGGGATTGCAGCGGTGGCACGCTATCCAGGCAGCTTCGACCGACACAATGTCACGACGGCGATTACAGCGGTCAGCAGGTTGTGGTTAATCGCCAGTGGGTGATTGCTGACGACAACGTCACCAGAATGCGCGTACCCACGAGCTGGAAGAAGCATCCTGAGCTTAACGATACCGCGGGAATGGAGTATGCAAACCTGCCACGCGAGCAGTACCTGATTGTCACTTCAGATTCAAAGGCACATTTCACCAGCAGCGCGGATGTATTCGGCTACAACGTTTATCTGGAGCGGAATTTACGCAATTCGGTCGAAAACTTGCAGGTGAAGTACCTGGGCGAGGTTAAGATCAATGGCATGATCGGTCTGAAATATGAAATAAGGGGAGAGGTCGACAACATCAAGATAGTCTATCTGCAGGTTACCCTGGAAGGTGAAAATCACTTCCACCAGTTACTATTCTGGACCGTGCCCACCCGCTGGCGCGCGAATCTGGAATCGTTTGAAGAGGCCCTGGTCAGCTTCACGGAATGTCCGGGCGGTTGCAGTGGCTCTTAGTGTCGAAGCGATTGCAAAGCTTGCGGCTCGAGCGTTGACAGAATTGAACACGTAACTTGAAGACATCAGCCAATGCCCGCTTTTGGCCGAAGATTGCCTCCTGAGGTGTACTCTTAAGCGTCCGTTATCGGGAAAGCTGACGCATTAAATATCGTAATGGGTGACGAGATCCGACTCATGTGGAGGTTCATTAACAATTGAGCTGCCGGCCGCGAAGCAGTTTTGCGCGGGGTGTTCGGAGTTACGGGGACAGCATGCCCATTTACATTGGCCGCCAGCCGAAATAGGTAGACTGTCCTCCAATTTCGTTTTCCCCGATTTCTGGTAGCCCTAAATTTTCTTTGCAATCAGTGTAAATTCTCCATCGGGCCGTTCACTGAATTTAGTCTTTTCGGTGATAATGAAATTCGTCTTTTTTAGTGACTGCTCCAGTTGCGAAGTAGTCAGTAGAGTGATCCTGGGCAGGAAACCCAGGTGACCAGCATATCGCAGCAAATTACCCATCAGTTTACTCTTACCCCCCAGGCAGGCGGTTTCAGAAATAAATATCCCACTGGGCTTTAGCAGTTCATGGACGCGTTTCATGACGGCATCGATGTCTTCGAAAAAATGTAATACAAAAAAAGCCATCACCACATCAAAGCT
>JAOTXY010000123.1 GCA_029862125.1 Gammaproteobacteria bacterium
GTCGATAATATGTTAATAAGGTTAAAAACCTTATAATTTAGCTATTCTGCGGCACATGAATCATGAGAGCGGAAAAAATGACAACACCTTGCCGATCATGGTGGCGTAATTGCGCCCTGCATGCTGATTCGGAAATCATAGTCATCGATGGAATGGAGGATCAAATTGCTCCTCTTGGTGCAAACGTATCCAAGATTCGAGAACTCATTTCCAGTCTTGAACTGTGCCATCACAAGACCGATCGATGGGTCTACAACATTATTGAGGCGATCGGTGCAGGAGAAACGACAAAAGGATTGGGCACTCGGTCACCCGGTCGGCAACACCCCAGTGAGACAGTGTGGCAAAATGCCTGTGCCGCCCTTTCCGCGTGGCGTGCAGGATGCTCAAGCACGATGGCCGATCTGCCCATCGATAACATTCCGGCGTCTCGACTGCTTGCTTGCCTTGGTGAGCGTTCGCCGTTAAAAGAATGGCAAGTTCAAAGGGTGATCGAGAAAATCCGCAGTTTCATACACTGGCCACAGTCCCGTGACGATCCAAAAGCGCAGTACGTATGGCTCCTCTTAAGCCCAGGCGACTATGAATTTGAGTACCTTGACCAGTGTCCGGATCGGTATAAGGAACACGAAGAATTCTGGCGGATAACAGCTCGGACTATAATTCATGACACTGAAAATGGTGACGATGCAAACCTCTCGTTGGCCATCGCCATCGACATGCTTTGGCCATGTCACTGGAGGTTTGTGGAGAATCTACGAATTGTGCTTGACGCGATTGGCGGCAAGCTTGATTCGGAAAAGCCATTTGCAGCGTGTGGCAGGAACATAAACTTGTTGCCGAATCGCCGCCAGATGGAGATCGTTTCCAATACTCTCGGGGCCTTTTGTGGCGTTCGAGAGCCAGACCGCGAGGTGGATAGAGAACTACTAATGCTGCTAGGAAAGCCGACGAAAACAAAAAAATGGCTTGCCGCCTCCTTGGACAAGACAATAATGCTTCAAATGCACCCACCGACCGACCTGCGAACGGTGTCTGCACTAGTCGGGCCTGACTGGATAGAACAGAAAATCTCTGGCTGAGGCCATGAGGTATTCTGGGAATCCTGCCGAACAATCGGCTTGAGGCGAGGGCTGAAATCACGCCTCAACCACGATATTGCGTGTCCGATAAGGGTTGCTTTTCGCTGCTGTATCATCGAGTTTGAACGTCAGATTTCTCCAAAGCAGACGCTGATTTTTGCTGTAAATACGTATCTCTTCTTAAATGGCTAAAGAAGGGACCGGTAATGGACTGATAAAAAAAACCGGGTAAACCGTTAAGGTAATACCCGGCATCTTTACTTATTTTCGCCTATCAGATTATGATTCGAAAGTGCCCCCGGCTTCGTCGCACTCGGCCTTGCTCATTTCAAGAAACCCTTGCCCCTTGCATGCATTAAGACCCTTACAGCTGCTATTGGCGGTTTTGCAAGAACTTTGACCCTTGCATGAATTGGCGCCCATACACTGGCCACTGTGGCTACTTGCGCTAGCTGCCATTGGAGCAGTTGCCAGCATTGCCGCAGCGGCAACTGCGAGCGCCGCACCAGTTGTTTTTCTTGCGGTAATCATAGTTTGTTTCTCCTCAATTATAATCGTGTGAATGTAAGTTATTCCCTAGGTAGTGTTAATAAACATACCTGGAATTCATTGTGACCGGATTTATTGACGCATAGTTCATTATTGAAATGACCTAAAACCTTTTAAAGGTCGATTTCAGAGGCCAATTTAATGATGGTTGCAGGTTTGTATTTACCCGAAGCGGACGCTGAAAGGTGCTTTACGAGCTTCGTGTGTCGGCCAGAAACAGACGCTCACAGTCCTAAAGGAAAGTTACCTGTCACCAGAATTTTCAGAACCCAAGGTGTCGTTTCAGGTCAAAAACTCTAATTGAAATCAAAATAAAGCCGATGACTCGATACCTGACCGCGATGGTTGCTGCCTATCTGATATTTTCATCCGCAATGGCAGATGACTGGGAACGTCTGGCACCCATGCCGACCGCGAGATCGGAAATGTCGGCGGCAGTCTGGGGTAATGTTATTTATGTCCCAGGCGGGCTTGGTGGGACCCGCAGTTTTGAAGCCTACGATACTTTAAAGGAGCAGTGGGTAGAACTACCGCAGATGCCAGAAGGACGGCACCATATTGCGATTGCGACCTACAAAGCAAAACTTTACGTATTCGGCGGGGCGGATGACAGCTGGCGGGCCAGCGACAGCAGTTTCGTGTTCAATATCCAAACTGGTCAGTGGAGTCGTGTAGCGCCCATGCCCGCAGTCCGCTATGCCGCAGGTGCAGCGGTGATTGGGTCATATATCTACGTCGTGGGTGGAGATGGCCCCGGGGGCCATACGTTGCGTTACGATCCCGCCAGCAATCGCTGGAAAAAACTGGTAGCACCTCGGATTCGACGCGAACACACGACCGTTGTAGAAAGTAGCGGCCAATTGGTGCTGATTGGTGGGCGCTGGCCTGGGGTCGGCGAGCTTGCCAACGTTGAAATCTATGATCCTGCAACCAACAGCTGGCGCGAGGGGCCAAAATTAGCCACAGCAAGAGGCGGGTTCACCGCGGTAAATCACCATAACCGGATATATGCCTTTGGGGGTGAGGTTATGATGACGGGTAGCAAAACCCTGGCCAGTGTCGAGCAGTTAACGGACAAAGGCTGGAGGCCAGCGACACCGATGCCACGTGCTTTACATGGCGTGCCGGTTGTCAGTTTGAACGATTATATCTACGTTCTGGGTGGTTCGCAGCGTGCAGGAGCGATCGTCAATGATGGCCAGACATTCAGATCGAACCGCTATTGAGTTGAATCAGAATTAACTGGGTGGGTGATAAATGATTATCAAATTCTTTCGACGCCAACCCCTGAGATCTCTTGAAACCACAGTCGTTCTCGGCCGCCTACGCAGACGATTTCAAGGTCAGCTTTCCCGTTAGCTGACGCTCAAAACTGAAGATTCAACGGCGACCTACGGCCATGAACGGACATTCATATTTGAAACAGTGCTGCAAGAATTTCGGTTCCTTATTAGATCAAACACGAAGTATTCCAATCTAGGAGACATCCGAGTAAATCCCCATAGGCCCAAATTAATGTTCCCATGGCAACCATAATGAATCCGCACACGCATGTTTTAAGCTCACCTAGTTCGCTCCGGCTTGATGCGGCATTGGATTGCATGAGGCTATTTCGGCCATGATCGTCAATCATGCTTTCGAGTATCAAACTCAGTGGGCGTCGAGTGCTTAGTACTACACCAATACTGACCATCAAGGCTCCTGAACGTTGGAACCAATGCCAGGCATCGGTAGAGAGGCTAGCGAGAAAAGAAATGCCAACAAAGATAGCAACCAGAAATAGTAAGAACCAGGTGGTGGTTAATACCCACTGAACCGAAATAAGAATGTGTTGCTCGGTTGTCCTGGCAATGGTGATATCGACATTGTTGCTAATTGGCTGCGATGGTACATGTTGTGGTTTCATACAAATATAGAGATTCGTATCCGGTTAGAGTTCCTTTACTTCGTTTGAAATAGTTCACTTTTGCTAATTTAAGGTTACTAACCCTTTCATAGGGTCATTCTTCGCCACTGATTCCTCCAAAGGAGACGCTCGTAAACGCTAACTAGGCTTCTGCTTTCGGCCAGAAACGGACGCTCGGGTTTGGGGGAGTATTAGGTTCCGTAGGGATTTCGCGCTAGTATCTGACTGACCTGCCGACTTGAAAAGGTTGTCTTAAGATGGAAGAGCGCCTACCCCGTAAACTCGCCGCCATTCTTTACGCAGACGTAGCCGACTACTCGCGCCTGACTGGTGAGGACGAAGACGCTACCCATCGCCGCCTCAGTGAATACCTTGATTTGGTTAGCAATTCGATTGCCAAACACCAGGGAAAGGTCGTTCACTATGCAGGTGATGCCGTTCTGGCAGACTTCAGTTCTGTCACCAGCGCTCTAGAGTGTGCTACCTCTATACAAAACGATCTTTCGAATCGAAACCAGGATTTACCCGATGAACGTAAAATTCAGTTTCGTATCGGCATCAACCTTGGCGAGGTCATTGTAGATCGGGATGACATTTACGGTAACGACGTAAACATTGCCGCACGTTTGGAGAGTCTGGCTGACGCTGGTGGTATTTGTATTTCGGACGCCGTTCGCACAGCCATCGGCAACAAACTCCCCATTGCTTACGAGTTCATGGGGGAACAGTCAGTAAAAAATATCAAAGATCCCATAAGAGCCTATCAAGTAAGACTTCACTCGCAAGAGCAACCGCGGGAAGCGGCTCCCGAATTTCAAGAGTTTGAGCTGCCACAGAAACCATCTATCGCTGTTTTACCCTTTACTAATATGAATGCTGATCCAGAACAGGAATATTTTAGTGACGGCATCACAGAAGACATCATCACCGCACTTTCAAAAATCAATAATCTGCTGGTTATTGCCAGAAACTCGACATTTACCTACAAAGGTAAAGCGGTAGATGTGCGCCAAATTAGTCGCGAGCAGGGTGTTCGATACGTGTTAGAAGGCAGTGTCCGAAAAGCTGGTAATCGTATCCGTGTAACCGCCCAGCTTATTGACGCGACCACCGGCCATCATATTTGGGCCGAACGCTACGATCGAGAGTTAGACGATATCTTTGCGGTACAGGACGAGATTATGCGTGAGATCGTTGTCGCACTAGATGTAGAACTGAATGAGGGGGAACAAGCACGAATCTGGTCGAGCGGCACTACCAATGTGGAGGCCTGGGAATGTGTACGATTGGGTTCTTACAACGCCGTGTACAGTGCCAATCCCGAAGTCAAATCACAGGCAAAAGCGCTGTTGGAGAAAGCACTCGAATTAGATCCGTCCTATGCGATCGCCTGGGTGATGCTTGGCTGGATTTATCAGCAATATGCAGATGTTGCATCCCTCGCTAGTGATTCCGATAGCCCGGAGAAGGCGCTCGCGTCGATGTTGGATTGTGCACAAAAGGCCCTTGCCGCAGATCCGTCTTGTTCCGATGCCTATGGTCTACTGGCGATGTACCACCTGGAGCTGAAAGAGTTTGACCAAGCCAAGGAAATGGCAGAGAAAGCAATTTCGTTAGCGCCAAATAATGCCCATAATCTTGGTGAAGTAAGCATGGTTTTGAACAAAACAGGGAATCCACAACGGGCACTGGAGCTAAAAAAACGCGCGATGCGAGCTTGCCCGATGTATCGGCCTGGATTTCTTCGTGGCCTGGGTCTTTCGTATTACCTGCTGGGTCAGCTTGATTCAGCTATTGGCGCCTTCAAACAATCTATTGCACGGGAATCGGAATACCTATCTGCGCACACAAATCTCGCCTCCATTTACGGCGAGCTTGGGAGACTGGAAGAGGCCAAAGAACCTGTTCGTGAAATATTAAGATTGGCACCGGATTTCTCGATCAAGACATACATGAAAGGTCTGTCATTTAGCGATCCGGAGGTTTTAACTCGCATGGAAGATGGTCTTCGTAAGGCTGGCTTGCCAGAGTGATCTCGTAGGTTCGCTTATCGTCGTTGATTTATCCAATGTGAACGTCAGTTCTCTCAATAGCAGACCCTCACGAAACTAGGGTGGGAGGCAATCTTCGGCCAACAAGAGACACTCGGATAAAATCTATCAGCCAATAAATCTAGAGTTTGGCATGTGATAATATCTGCTGATCTGGATTCCAATTGGGCTACCAATGGCAAAGGATCGTCTCTCGGGCAAACTTGCAGTTATCCTGCACGCTGATGTCGCAGGTTCGACCGCGCTAGTCCAACAAGATGAGCATCTAGCCCACGAGCGTATCCAGGATACCTTTTGGCGTTTCAGCGAAACCATAGAAAGATACCAGGGTCGTGTGCGGGAACTGCGGGGCGATGCGCTGCTGGCCGAATTTGACCGAGCCTCTGATGCAGTTACGGCTGTGCTGGCATTTCAGGCCGAACAAGCCGAATACATTGCGCAGCTCAATGACAATATCCAGCCTGTAGTGCGAGTAGGTATTGCACTGGGTGAAGTCATTATCGCTGACAATACGGTGACAGGGGCAGGTGTGGTACTGGCACAGCGCATCGAGCAACTCGCAGAGCCCGGAGGCTTATGTATTACGGCAGCGATTCATGAGGCACTTCCACAGCGAATGCCCTTTGATCAGGAGAATCTCGGTGAACAGCAGGTTAAGGGATTCGATGAGCAGATCAGAGTCTATGCAATGAGCCTGGCCCCTGGCGCTACAATACCCGAACCTAAAACTCCACCTCAGGCTGAGGCACTAAGACTGCCTGATAAACCGTCAATTGCGGTGCTGCCCTTCACCAATATGAGTGGAGATCTAGAACAGGAATATTTTACCGATGGTCTTGTCGATGACATCATAACAACGCTTTCAAAACTTTCTGGTCTCTTAGTCATTGCTCGCGATTCTTGCTTTGTTTACAAGAATCGAAAGACTGATGTACGTCAGGTGGCTCGGGAACTGGGTGTGCAGTATGTTCTTGAAGGAAGTGTGCGCATTGTAAGTAAACGAGTTCGGATCAATGTCCGATTTACTGATGCTAAGATGGGTGCAAACATTTGGGCTCAACGATACGATCGTGATATTGGCGACATCTTCGCAGTTCAAGACGAGGTTACACTCGCATTGGCCACCGAAATGCAGGTTCAATTTTTAGAGGGTGAGCAGGCCCGATTGCAATATTCAACGACACAAAATGTTGATGCCTGGGACAATTGGGTGAAAGGCTTGTTTTACTTCAGAGAATCATTGTCCAGTGAACACAGGGGGAAAGCCCTAGAGTACTGGGAAAAAGCAATTTCGCTTGATCCAAAGTCAGCCTCTCTTAACGCCCTGCTAGGTTATCTGCACTGCGTAAACGCAAGGTTTGGGTGGGGGTACGATCGTGAAACCGCAATGCTGAAAAGTTCTGCTTATATTGAAAAGGCACTCAAACTAGATTCCAACAATGCAGAGGCTCACAGAGCATCGGGTTTTCATCTTTCGTTACAGAATTGTCACGACGAGGCGGTTGCAGAGATGCGGAAGGCAGAGAATCTTTCGCCTAGCTCTGCAGACATTGCTGCGGCAGCTTCATATATATACAGTTGTTCAGGGTTGGCGGACGAAGCCGTCATAGCGATTGAGCGGGCGATTCGATTACATCCAAACCACCCCCCACGTTATTTCGGACACCTTGGAAACGCATACCGTCTTGCCGGGCGATTTGACGAGGCAATTACCGCCTTCAATGCATATCATGAACTTAGCCCCGGATACGGACTTAGCGACCTTGTGTTAATCAACAAGCAATTGGGTCGAAATGAGGAAGCAATCTTCGAAGCGACACGGCTCCTGGCTGTGAATCCAGAATTTACTGTTCGCGCCTGGATTGATACCCAGTTTCTCAAAGATCCTGCACGGTTAGAATCTGAAATTTCTGCGCTAACTGAATCAGGGTTGCCTCTGGATAAGTGAGTACTTTGCATTGTCGATAGTTTGAGTGATTTATGGCCGAAAATCACCGAAAACACACCCTATAAATTACTGCAAAAAGTATAGGCTGAGTTCTGGGGACACAATACTTAACTACATAATTTAATCCTCAACTTAGAGCATCAAACAGCACGAGAGGTTACAATTTAGAGGGTCTCCTTTGGGTCGTTTTTTGCCACTCATGACGAATTTCTGGGCGTCCGCTTTTGGTGAAAATTCATGAAGCGGAACTCGCTTTTTTGGATTAGAGAAAAGTAGGTAATCTCGGGGAGTATCTCGAAGCCAAAGGCGGTACAGAGACTTATTTGCGCCAAAATAAAAGCCCTATCTCCCTGAAAATTAGAGGCTTTTCGGAAGCCTCCAAGAGACCGGGCGATAGGGCCTGATTGTCTGGCGGAGAGAGAGGGATTCGAACCCTCGATACGCTATTAACGTATACTCCCTTAGCAGGGGAGCGCTTTCGACCACTCAGCCATCTCTCCGAATTAAGTGTATAAATTACAATGCAATAGCCTATTTAAC
>JAOTXY010000039.1 GCA_029862125.1 Gammaproteobacteria bacterium
GTCCGCTACTGGCCGAAGATTGCCCCCGACCTGAGTTTTATGAGCGTCTCCTTTGGAGAAAACAGACGCTTAAACTCAGTGCGTCAGCGGCAAAACCCGACCCTAAACGGACCCTCATCGCATATCAGCGGGGGATAACTCTTGCGAGCCTAACGCCTGGTTTGTCCGACTGCATGCGCTTTTTGTGTGAGTTTTTTTATGTCTGCTGAATGCCGCGAGTTCATTTGTTGCACCGCCACAAACTTGACATCGAATAGAAACAGGTAGACTGTGGTTGAGTCTATTGACTGACCCCGAATGTTAACGATGTTTACAAAAGGGGTATTCCGAGCGGTCTGACAGTTCTAACAACAGACCCATGACCTTCCTGAGTTGGCCATAGATCGCCTTAACCAAATAGTTGAGGTTGATGGGCTTAAACGGTGAAGGTTTTCATCTTCGCGTTCTGGTAAATACCAGATTCATAGCCCTCAATAATTAATAACCAAGAAGGCTGCAAAAGCAGTTAGGAGGAGTCACGCATGAAAGCATTAAAAACAAGTATTCTCGCGGTTGTATTTTGCACTCTCTCAATGGGAGCTGCGGCGCAGCAGAACTGGCCCGAAGCCATTCCGATTCCCGCCGGATTCGAAGCGGAGGGCATCGAACTGGGCAAAGGGCACGAATTTTTTGTGGGCGGCTTTTCCTATTCCAGCGTTTTCGGAGGTGCTCCCGAGACGTCCGAGTTCGCCGGCGCCATCTACAAGGGGAACCTGCGCACTGGAGAAGTCGCTATTCTGGTCCAGCCGACACGCAAACCGGTCAGCGGCTTGTCCTACGACTCCCGCACCGATTATCTCTACGCCGCGACAGGCGACGGCGACTTATCCAGCGGATTTATTGCTCAAGGCGTCATCGTCTATGACGCCAGCAGCGGCGAAAAAATCATGGAGATTGGGTTCAACGATGGCATTGTTATCAACGATGTCCTGGTCACCCGCAGGGCCGTGTATTTCACGGACTCGATCAATCCCGACTTGTACAAGCTACCCCTTGAGAAGGGCGGACGCCTTCCCTCGACCCCTATGGTCGAAGTGATCCCCATGGATGGCTTCGTGATGGATTTCACTGGTTTCAACGCCAACGGTCTCGTCGGAAAGTTTGACGGCAAACAACTCGTGGTCGTGAATATTTCCACCGGAGTGCTTTACCGGGTGGACACGGCAACCGGTGTCGCATCTCCCCTCGAGATCGAAGGCGCTGAGCAACTGTTTCCGAACGGCGACGGGCTCTACCTGGACGGCCGAACTCTTTACATTATGCAGAACTTCTCCAACAAGATCGCTGTAGTCCAACTCTCGGGAGACCTCAGCGGAGGCGAGTTCATCAGGAATATTGGCGAGGGTCCAGACACTCCGTTGGATATCGCCACGACCATCATCGGTTTCCGCGACAGCATCTATGCCATCAATACGCACTTCTTTGAAATCTTCAGCGATCCAACCATGGTCCAGACGGAAGTTGTGAGACTGAGGAAGTAAATGCCTTCCCCTTTGGGTCGATGCGCCCAGGAGCCTGCCGGATGTTGATCTGTCGCAGGAAAGAGCAAGGACAGCCACGACTCTAGAGTCGTTAAGCTGGCACTTGTTGGAGGCGAGAGTAAGCCAGTTGGGACTGGAGGGCGTACCCAACCGCTTCTGAGCGGAGGTATCGCGTTCATCGAGACCGGTGTCGGGGTCGGGCCGGTACCGAAGCCCAGGGTTAACCTGACCCTATTCCATGGCGTGTTCGCGCTAAACGGAAAGCACATTGTAAGTCGGTAATAAACCTGTTTTTTGCTTTCGTCGAGAGATTCCGAGTGTCTCTTGTTGGCCGAATAACGACCCTGGCGTTACGGGCTTGAGTGTCTGTTAACGGGAAATTTGGCCTCGAGAGTGGCGCAGTTTAGACCGGCCTGATCCGAGTAATGCCGCCGCCGAAATCACACCGGATTTAATCAACCTGGTGATTGATAAGGAGTCTCTTGCATTATTGACTTTTTAGCACTAATTTCGCAGATTAGTACGACGCTGGTAACAACTGGCAGGGTCACCTTAAGCCCGCTAAGCCGGTGGCTGTTTCAGTCGCGAAATGGTCATGTGCTTTTATGAGTAGCTTCAAGGTGAATAGGGCAGCCTTCCCCGAAACAAAACAGCCGAGTACACCGCTCCAATAAAAGTGAGACCGTTCTAAACCTAGGAGATTGGCCATGAAACACTACAACGTGAAATACTACAACAAGCTTGCAACGATATTCCTTGCCATTTTAATGGCATCCCTTCTCGGGTGCGCATCGACAGCCACAAAAGAGGGAACCGGAGAGTATCTCGACAGCACCGTCATCACCACCAAAGTGAAGGCCGCCATATTTAACGAACCCACCCTTAAAACCTTCGAGATCAACGTTGAAACCTTCAAGGGTGTCGTTCAGTTGAGTGGATTCGTCAACTCACAGGCCGACATCGACAAAGCGGTGGAAATCGTGCAACAAATCAAGGGTGTGAAATCAGTCAAAAACGATATGAAGCTTAAGTGACGTTGATTCTTATCTAATCCGTTAAGGGCTCCGAGGGCCAAACGTGGGCGTCCGCTTCTGGCCGAAGATTGCCCCCCGTCAGGATAATTTGAGTGTCCGCTTTCGGCGAGTTTGACGATTTAAAAAGAACGCTTCCAGGGGTGAAATCGAACTCCCGGAAGGCGGCCTCGAGACCTGGCATTAAGAATCGGAATTTTCAATACCCCGGGGAATGCGTTTCTCGGCGTCGTAGAAAGGCAACTCAACGATCTCGCACGGGGCGATCTCACCTCCCGCTGTCGCTATTGACAGCGTCCACCCTGTCCAATCTCTCGACTTGTAAAACCTGGCATATCCAATGCCGCAGTCAAGAGTCGGTGACCAGCAAGCGGCGGTCACATGGCCAACAGCAACTGAGCCTTCAAGTATTTCGTCACCCTCCTCCGGCGTTGCAATTTTGCACTTGAGGCCAAGCAGCAAAGACCGCTGGTCCGCTTCAATCAACGCCTCCCTGCCGATAAAGCCTTCCTTGTCCAGCTCAATGAATCGACCCAGTCCAGCCTGAAAGGGTGTCATCGAGATATCAAAATCTGAAATATTATCCAGAATACCTGCCTCGATACGGCGCATCCCCATCGAGGTCATGCTGCCGTATTCCATGCCATGCGCCGAACCGGCCTCAACCAGGTGATCCCAGAGTCGCTTATGATCCGTCTTTGCGCCATCGGAATATATTTCATAACCCAGCTCACCGGTCCAGCCGGTGCGCGAAACATACAGCTCCTGCCCCCCGATATTGAAGAAACCCGAATCGAAGTACTTCATGCTTTCATCAATGGCACCACTAGTGGCGTCCGACATAATCTTCATCGAGTTGGGGCCCTGAATCTGCAGTACGCGTGATTTTGGATCGGAAATTTTCACATCAAATCCATCGCTATGTGCAATGAGCCAGGGCTCGAGAGCGCCGTCAGGTTGAACGTACCAAAAACGATCTTGTTCGACTTTGAAAAGAATGCCGTCCATAAACGTACCGCCATCGGGCGTACATGCAATGGTGTAACGGCCTCGCCCTTCCGGTAAATTACCTATCCTTCGCGCGAAAACTCTTTCCAGGAAAGGAACAACATCGGGGCCTTCAATCTGCCAGGGTTTTTCCGGCACATCGTAGAGGACTGCTTTTCTCCTCAAATTCCAGTAGGTTGCTACCGGATCCTCTCCTTGGAAGGCATCGTAGTAACGACCTGCGGCAACACCGAAAATGGTTTTCGAATTCATATAGCAGTCGATGTAAGGTGATTGCTCAAATCGCCTTGCACTTAAGCGAACAGTGTCCGCCGCGTAAGTTCTGATGGAATGATCCTTGAATGAGTTAGCTGAGTTCGCCACGTGCCGGGTAGTCTTTTTCGAGCGCAAACTTGAGGGCACCGATGATTTCGCGAAAATGTGGGCGCGCAAACGGCATGGTGCTGACCTGGGCCCAGTAAAGCGTGTTGTCCGGGCGCACAATGAATAATCCCGGTTCACTAAATTCAGCGGGCTCTTCGATTCCGATCGAGGTCAGGCCACGCCCCGCGGAACGATGCAGTCCCCAGTCGCGGGCCAGTTCTGTGCTGACGCCGTAACCAATCGCGAGATTACCGAGCCCCCAATCCTCGCGCGCCTGCTCGGCGCGATCACGATCGTCGCCGCTTAAGACCAGGATCGAAACCCCGATTTCGGCAAAATCACCGGCTAGCTTGTCGAGTTCACCCACATACTTGCTGCAGATCGGGCAATGCAGGCCGCGGTAAAACACGACCATGGTGAAATTTTCCGGGCTTTGGTCGGCAAGCGACCAGGGACCATCGAGGGTGTCGACTTCCAGTGCGGGCACTGGCTGGCGTGGCTTTAGTACATTCATCAAGGACTCCTGTTATTTGATACGTGTCAATACGACAAGGTTGCGACAGTGTTAGCTTTTTTTAAACAAATAACAACGGGATAGGGATATGAGCGAAAAAAGTTCTGAAAATCTGATCGAGCTCGACACGAGTGAATCCATCTGGGAGAGCTTTTTTACGGTATTTCCGCTGGTTGTCATCGGTACCCGCGAGGCCGATGGCAGCGACGATCTCGCACCCAAGCACCTGGCGATGCCGATGAGCTGGAACAATCATTTTGGCTTTGTCTGCACCCCGCGCCACAATACCTACCAGAATATTCAGCGAGACGGAGAGTTCAGCGTGACCTATATGCGCCCGTCGCAGACAGTGCTCGCGAGTCTCGCCGCGACACCCCGCTGCGATGACGGCAGCAAACCCATCACCCAGGCCTTACCCACATTTGCGGCCGAGAAAGTTAACGCGCCTCTGGTGCAGGATGGTTACCTGTTTCTCGAATGCGAATTACAACAGATCATCGATGACCTTGGCGACAACTCGCTCATCCTGGGTCGCATCATTGCTGCCAGGGTCGCCGAAGACGCAATGCGCTTATCGGGCCAGGATGACGAGGACCTGATCTTCACTTCTCCACTACTGGCCTATCTATACCCCGGACGCTTTACCGAAATCGCTAACACAACCAAATTACCGTTCCCTGCCGGCTTCAAAAGGTAAGCCGGATGAGCGACCACCAGGCAGTTCTAAAGTATCTTTGCGACCAGCAGGCGTCCATGACCGGGCTATTAAAAGACCTGGTCCTGATGGAAACCCCCTCCACCGACCGCGACAGCCAGATGCAGATTCGCCAGCGCCTGAAAACCGAATTCGAGGAAATCGATTACCGCGTCAACCTGGTTCCCGGGCGCAGCTCTGGCGGGCACCTGTACGCATCACCAAAAACCCGGCGCAAACAACAACCGGCACAGTTGATGATCGGTCATTGTGACACGGTATGGCCAATCGGTACCCTGCAAACCATGCCGCTGGTACAGGAAGACAACACCCTGCGCGGGCCCGGCGTTTACGATATGAAAGCCGGCCTGGTTGAAATGGTCTACGCATTGCGGGCGATCGAGTCCCTGGACCTGACGCCGGGCGTTGCGCCGCTGTGTTTTATCAATTCGGACGAGGAAATCGGCAGCCACGAATCGACACGCTATATCCGCGCACTGGCGCAGCGAATGGATCGTTGCATGGTGATGGAGCCCTCACTCGGCCACAGCGGGAAAATCAAAACCGCGCGCAAGGGGGTTGGACGATTCACGGTCACCGTGCAGGGTAAGGCCGCTCACGCGGGTCTTGACCCTGGCGCCGGGGCGAGTGCCATTCTCGAGCTGTCCCACGTTATTCAGAAACTGTTTGAACTCAACGACCCCGAACATGGAACCTCGGTCAATGTCGGCGTTATCGATGGCGGGCTGCGGCCCAACATGGTGGCACCGGAAAGTCGCGCCGTAATCGACGTTCGGGTCGAGACCAAGGCTATCGCAGAGCGAGTCGAGGCCGCAATCCACGGAATAGAGGCCGTCACCCCCGGGGTTTCGCTAATGATCGAAGGCCATATCGGACGCCCACCGATGGAGCGCACCGATCAAAACCAGCGCCTGTGGAGAATCGCGCAGGAACTGGGCGAGGATCTCGACCTTGCGCTCGAACAGGGTACCGCGGGCGGTGGCTCCGACGGCAATACCACGAGCCTGTTTACTGCCACGATCGATGGCATGGGGGCGGTCGGGGATGGCGCCCACGCCCACCATGAATACATTTACCTGGATTTACTGCCGGAGCGTTGTGCTTTACTTACGCTGCTGCTGCTGGCACCACCGCTTAATAACTGAACTGTTGATGGGAGCTGACCGATGATTCATCCATTTCTAGCATCCGTAACCCGGATTTCAGACCTTACCCCTACTGATTTCACCTCTACACCGCTGGCACGTGAGTACTGGGATACCGGTGACTACGTGGTCGGCCAGGTGCAGGACACAAGAGGCCACCTGTGTGCACTGGAGTTACCTGCCGGACGCATGATAGAAGTCATGGAGGGTGACCTCGTGGTTGGCGCCTTCGGTACGCGAGTCGCCACGCTGGAAGCCGTCGGCGACTGGCGCTCGATCGATGATTCGGGCGAGTTTAATGCATTGACCGCTGCTGGATTGTTCGGCAAGAACACATCGCTGTCTCCATTTATATCGTCACCGTTGCCATTAAAATACCAGGGACACGTGATGCGCAATGACGAAAAAGTGACCATGCGCGGGAGCCTTCCGGAAATCGAAATAACCGATTTCAACATACCGGTTATATTGATCGTCGGCACATCGATGTCGGCTGGTAAAACCATGTCCGGGCGGATTATCGTGCATACGCTTTCGCAAATGGGGCTCAACGTGGTTGGCGCCAAGCTGACCGGGGCCGCACGTTACCGCGATATGCTGAGCTTTAAGGACGCCGGTGCGAGTGCGGTGTTTGATTTTGTCGATGCCGGCCTGCCGTCCTCGGCGGTTGATGAAGACCTCTACCGCGAGGCCCTGCCGTACCTGCTATCTCTCATTTCACGCGAAAAACCCGATGTACTGGTAGCCGAGGCCGGCGCCTCGCCACTGGAACCCTATAACGGTTCCGTGGCTAAGGAAATGATAAGGGATAGCGTCAAGTTCAAGCTGCTTTGCGCCCAGGATCCGTATGCGGTGGTTGGCGTGCAGCAGGCGTTCCAGCGTACCCCGGACCTGGTAGCTGGCGGTGCCGCTAATACCGAGGCCGCCATCGCCCTGGTAGAAAAACTGTCGGGGTTGCCCGCCCTTAACCTGGTGGATCCCGCAAATCGCGACAAACTGGGCGACATGCTGCGCAAAGCACTCGATTTGTAAAATATCCCGGCAGGGAAGTCGTATTAAATACTGGTTTCGGTTCAATCCGAGTTTCAATACACTAGCGGGCCGAGTTAAATAACGAATCGAGCCCCCGTTTGACTAACCAGACTCGCATCGCCGTGATCGGCGCCGGGATTGTCGGTTGCAGCTGCGCTTTGTGGCTGCAAAAGAAAGGCTTTGCGGTAACATTGATTGACCCCGAGGACCCGGGCTCGGGCACCTCGTCTGGAAACGCCTGCACCATTGCCGAGTACGGCTGCGTGCCGGTAAACAGCCCCGATCTGTTTCGGCGTTTGCCTTCACTGCTGTTCTCCAGCGAAAGCCCCCTTAGCCTGGACCCGGCTTACGTGTTGTCGCATCCGGCGTGGATGATTGAGTTCCTGTTGAATTGCCGCGAGAAAAAGGTGGCCCGAATTATCCGTTTGCTCGGCAAGTTACTGACTAAAGTTTATGACGGCCTCGACCCGCTACTCGACATGGCCGATGCACGTGATCTTTTGACACAACAGGGTTTCATGCATGTTTATGTCAATCAGCAGGAATTTGACGCAGTCAAACGAGTAAACCAGGCACGGCGAGAGCAGGGTTCGACGTTCGTCGAACTCGACCGGGGTGACATCCGCGACCTCGAACCTAACCTGAAAATTCCGTTCGAGCGCGGGTTGCTGTTCGACAGCATCAGCCACGTGTTGAATCCGTTGATGCTCTGCCAGCGCTACGTGGAGTGTTTCAAGCGCAACCAGGGAGAGCTGCTGCGTCATCGCGCGCTCGAAATTAACCATGGCGCGGGCGCGGTACAGATCAGGCTGGATAATGGCGAAACCGTCGACGCGGAACGCGTTGTCATTGCCGCCGGCGCATTCTCGAAATCCATCGCCGGTATTCCCACGCAATTGCTGAAACTCGATACCGAGCGCGGCTACCACGTGCAGTTCAACAATATGCAGCACTTGCTGAAACGCCCGGTGAGCTGGCATCACGCCGGTTTCTACGCAACGCCAACAAACCAGGGCATGCGCTTCGCCGGCACCGTCGAAATTGCGGGTATCCACAAGGAAAAAAACCCCCGGATTATCAACTACCTGAATCGCAAGGCACACGAAATGCTAGAGCTACCGCAACAACCCGACCAGGAATGGCTCGGATTTCGTCCCACCTGCCCCGATGCATTGCCGGTCATCGGCTACAGCACGACGTCGGAGTACATCCTCTACGCCTTTGGGCATCATCATCTCGGATTGACCTTATCCGGTATTACCGGGAAGCTGATTGCTGAACTGGCAAACGGCGAAGAACCCAGTCACAATATAACGCCGTTCAGCCCGAGAAGGTTCTTATGACAATGCGATTTGAAGGTAAGAGGGTCGTCATAACCGGCGGCACCGGGGGTATCGGCCAGGCGCTGGTGGAGCTATTTGCCGGCGAAGGTGGGCAGGTGCTGTTCTCCGACCGTAGCGAAGAAGATTGCAGCGACCTCGGCAATGCATTGCGCCGAAAGGGCCTGGAGACAATTTTCCTGGCGGGCGATTTGCGCCAGAAGACCTATTGCGAGTCGCTGATAAGCCACGCGGTGGAAAACCTGGGTGGTATCGATATTCTAATCAACAATGCGGGCATCATCCCGCGCGGTAATATCCTCGAAACCAACGACGACATGTGGTTCAGTTCGCTCGACGTCAACCTGACCGCGGTTTTCTTCCTGTGCCGGGCCGCAATTCCGCATATGCAGCAGGCCGGTGGCGGCGCGATCGTAAACACCTCGTCGACCTGGGGTATTTACCCGGGCCCCGATCATGTCGCTTACTGCACCAGCAAGGCGGCGGTGGCAGCACTAACCAAAAACCTGGGGCGAGATCATGCCGCCGATGGCATTCGCGTCAACGCGGTCTGCCCCAACGAGGTCAATACGCCGATGCTGCGCAGCGGTTTTATCCGTCGCGGAATCGACCCGGTTAATGCGGTCGAGGAACTTGGCAAGACCGTGCCGCTCGGGCATATCGCGGAACCCGCGGAGATTGCCGACGTAATCGCGTTTCTCGCTTCGAACGAGGCGCGCTATGTCTGTGGTACGACTGTCGAAGTCACCGGCGCCAAACCAGTCTACGGTTAAGAAATGACCAATCTCGAAGGCAAGGTCATTGTCATTACCGGCGGTGGCCAGGGTATCGGCCTCGGCATCAGTCAGGCGATGCTTGCAGCCGGGGCGGCATTGCTGGTAGCACAACGCTCACCGCTGCCATCAAACCTGGCAAGCCAGGACTGGGTGCACTGGGTCGAAACAGATCTTTCGAACCCCGATAGTTATGCGACAGTTGCCAACGCCGCAGAACAAACTTTCGGCAAGGTTGATGTATTAATCAATAACGCGGGATTCATGTTTGAAAAACCGCTCGATGATTTGCAGCTCGAAGAATGGAACCGGATGATCGCGGTCAACCTGACCGCACCCGTATTTTTAAGCAAGCATTTATTGCCGCTGCTACGCGCCGACAAGGGTGGCAGCATTATCAACATCGGCTCGATCGAAGGTCTCGCCGCCAATCCCGAGCACGCTGCCTACTGCGCTTCCAAGGGGGGTATACACGCGCTGACCCGGGCCATGGCGATCGACCTCGGCAAGGATAATATCCGCGTCAATGCAATTGCGCCCGGCTGGATACGCACGGATTTGAGCGACGATTACATCAACGCGCAGCAGGACCCGGACACCGCCTGGGAGGATTTATACAAAATGCACCCGGCCGGGCGCATTGGCGAACCGGAGGATGTCGGCAAGCTCGCCGTTTACCTCGCGAGTGACGATTCCACGTTTGTCACCGGCCAGGTCATCGTCATCGACGGCGGCAGAACCAGCAAACTGCCGCTACCTTTCTAATCAAGATCACTAATACCAGGGTTCAATAACAAATGTCAGCTGTAGATAAATTATTAAAGGGTTACCAGGAGTATCGTGACGGATCCTACGAACAGAGCCGTCCCTTAATCGAAAACCTGGTTGCCAAGGGACAGCGCCCGGAAGTGGCCGTAATCGCCTGTTCCGATTCACGCGTCGACCCGGCAATCCTGTTCCAGGCGGACCCGGGTGATCTGTTCGTGATCCGTAACGTCGCTAACCTGGTGCCACCGATGGAGCTGGAAGGCACCTACCACGGCACCAGTGCTGCACTGGAATTCGCGATCCTGGGACTCAATGTCAAACACCTGGTGGTGCTGGGCCACGCTCATTGCGGTGGCATCAAGTTGATGATGGACCCCGAACCCTATGACAGTTCTTTCAAATTTGTTCCTTCCTGGGTATCGATGCTGGCCGCGGCTCACCGACGGGTACTCGCCACCATGTCAACGGCCGGTGAGGAAGCCTGCACCCGGGCCTGCGAGCAGAACGCGGTACTGGTATCGCTTGAAAACCTGACCACGTTTCCATGGGTACGCGAGCGCGTCGAGTCGGGCGCACTGCAGTTGCATGGCTGGTATGTTGATATTGCCGGCCCGGAACTTAGCGGCTACGACTGGGAAGCGGGAAAATTTACACCCTTCAGCTAAGACCAGGTAACAATCAGAACCCGTTGACAGGTTAAGAGGTTTGCACGATCACCATATCTGCTGTTAAATATGGCCCGTACGACAATCCCGTGCTCCAAATAACGGGAACAATATAAATAAAACATAAAATTCCTGGAGGAATCGATGAAACAACCAATCAAAACTTTACTGGTCAGCGCCGCCTCGGCAGCCCTCATTGTCGCCAGCAGCGTAACCCTTGCGGCTGATATGGCCTGTACCAACGACACCTGGAACAAGGTCATGAAACGCGGCAAGATGGTCGTTGGCGTCAAGGCCGACTACAAGCCCTGGGGTTATCGTGATTCTGGCGGCGCTATCGTCGGTATGGAAGCCGATATGGCTAAAATGGCCGCTGACGCGATGGGCGTTGATATCGAACTGGTAGCGGTACAGTCTTCTAACCGCATGCAATTCCTTGAAAACGGCAAGATTGACCTGATGATCGCAACCATGTCGGATCGTGTCGATCGGCGTAAACTTGTCGGTATCACCCAACCCAACTACTACACCTCGGGCACCAACGTGATGTCACCCAAGGCAGTGGGCATAAAAAAATGGGAAGATCTTCGCGGCAAGCCGGTCTGTGGCAAACAGGGAGCTTTCTATAATAAAGTCGTCTCCGATCGCTATGACGCAAAGATCATTGCCTTTACCGGTAATGCCGAAGCCAAGCAGGCACTGCGTGACAAGAAGTGTATTGCCTGGGTCTACGACGATTCATCAATCATGTCGGACCTGTCTTCAGGTAACTACGATAGTTACGAAATGCCGCTGAATAGCGAGGACGACAACCCATGGGGGCTCGCGGTACCGCTGGCCGAAAAGGATTGTATTTTCGGTAACTTCATGTCCGGATTAACCTACAACCTGCACCAGTCAGGCAAGCTTATCGAGCTTGAAAAGAAATGGGGAATCCAGGCCACGCAGTACCTGAAGGATCAAAACAAGCGTTTTTCTGACTGGATTCAGTAACAGGATCAGTCTAGTCGATCAGACATCAGCCGGGGCCTGCCCCGGCTGATAGTTTCGATTTTTTAAAATGAACGCTTTCCAGCAGTATTTTTACGATCTCGCGCAGACGCACCCGAAATGGAACTTCATTTATTTTTATGATCCGGTTCAGGCCTGGCGCGTAGCCGATGGCCTGTGGATGACCATTCAACTCTCGGTGATCTGTGTCATCTTCAGCGTCATTATCGGTGTGGTCGGCGCCTGGGCTCAGGGTGCGCACTCGAAGACCCTGCGGCTTGTGATGCAGGGCTACATCCAGTTTTTCCGCAATACCCCGCCGCTGGTTCAGCTGATGTTTTTCTATTTTGCGCTGGGCCAGTTTACCCCGACCTATGCCCCCGATGGCTGGGTCGAGGTGCCGATTATTTCCAATGTCGGCTGGGCAATCATATCGCTGTCATTCTTTGCCGGTGCTTTCAACGTGGAAATTTTCAGAGCCGGAATCGAGGCGGTTCCGGAATCGACCCAGGAAGCGGCCGAGGCTCTCGGCATGAACCGGTTACAGATTTATGTCTACATCGTGCTACCGCTGGCGTTTCGAGTCAGCCTGCCTGCACTCAACAACAACCTGGTCAACCTGGTAAAAACCACGACCCAGGCGCTGGCAATCGCGGTTCCCGAACTGCTTTATCAAATGATCAGCATATACAACGATTACTCAACCGCGCAGAACGCCTGCATGCTGTTCCTGTTTTTTGCCTATTTCCTGCTGGTCGGCATTCTTGTCCTCGGCATGAGCCGCTGGGAACGCGGCATGCGCATCCCGGGATACGGCGCATGACGTCGGTCAGCAAATCGGGCGCTGCCAGGAATCGGTTCAATGCAACCAACCTCGCAGTGTTGAAGCCATTTAAATTTAATCCGGCCGGCCAGGTTCAGGATTTACAATTCAGTCATTGGCTGGCTGAATTTTCGCCTCGCAGCCTGCTTATCATTGCACTGCTATTTCTGCTTTGGCCCGGGTTTGCGATGGCGCAAAGCAACTACAGTTTTGCGCAGGCGCTCGACGCACTATGGCGCTGGTTACCCTTCATCGTCACCAAGGGATTCCTGCTAAACCTGATCGTCAGCTTTCTCACTATGTTCATCGGCACCATTGCAGGCGTTCTGTTGGGGCTTGGACAGGTTTCACCGTTACGGCCGCTGGCGCGGTTGAGCTGGTTCATCACCCAATTGTTCCGCAACTCACCCTGGCTGGTATTGCTGTTCATCGTGATGCTGGCACTGCCGTTCGAAATTGAAATCGGGGGCGAGGTATACCCGATTCCCGACTGGCTCAAGGCCGTGTTTGGTCTGGCGTTACCGATCATGGCAAACATCTCCGAGATCGTGCGGGGTGCAATCGTGTCGGTGCCGACCGGACAGTGGGAAGCAGCCGAGTCACTCGCTTATTCGCGACAGCAAACGCTGTGGATGGTCATCCTGCCGCAGTGTTTCAAACGCATGATTCCACCCTGGATGAACTGGTATGCCATTCTGACCATGGCCACGCCTCTGATTTCGCTACTCGGGGTCGAAGAAATCATCACCCTGTCACGCCAGGCGATGGAGGCAGAGGACAATCATCCCGAATTACTAGTACCGTTTTTCGGCTTTGCATTGATCATATTTTTTGCCTACTGCTACCCCATCGCGCGCCTCACCATCAGGCTGGAGAAACGTTTTGTCGTCAGACAATAAATTATTCCCGGAGTATTTGAAATGACCAACAGTGACTGGACACCTGATCAACCGCTGGTGTCGATCAAGGACGTGCATAAATCGTTTGGCGATCTCGAAGTATTGAAAGGTGTTTCACTCGATGTCAGGCAAGGCGAGGTAATTTGTATTATTGGTCCATCCGGTTCAGGCAAGTCGACCCTGATCCGTTGTGTCAACGCGCTTAATACGATCGACAGTGGATCGATCAAGGTTGAAGGTATTGAAGTCAATGATCCCGACCTCGACAAACTCGAGTTGCGCAAAAATGTCGGCATGGTATTCCAGCAGTACAACCTGTTCCCGCACAAAACCGCGCTCGAAAATGTGATGATGGCACCGATCAAGGTATTGAAACAATCTGCCGAGGAAGTCGAGGAACGTGCGCACGCGTTGATTAAGCGCGTCAACCTGGTGGGCAAGGAGAATTCCTATCCCGGCGAACTCTCGGGCGGCCAGCAACAACGTGTTGCGATTGCGCGCTCGCTGGCGATGAACCCTGACGTCATGCTGTTCGACGAAGTCACCGCCGCGCTGGACCCTGAAACCGTGAACGAGGTGCTGCTCGCGATCAAGGACCTGGCCCAGGATGGCATGACCTGTATCCTGGTGACCCACGAAATGGGCTTCGCGCGAGAAGTCGCCGATCACATTTACTTTACCGATCGCGGCATCATTGTTGAGCATGGTCCGCCCGCCACGTTTTTTACCGAGGCCACGGATCCGCGCACCCAGGAATTCCTGAGCCAGATTCTCTAGTATTGATAACCGCGCTCGCGGCTTGTTTCTTACTTTTATCAACAATGTCACAACACAATTGACGTTAATGCCGCTGGCCGTCAGAATGCCAGGTGCATTAGCCTGAGCCAGTTCCGAACCTGGCGGCATTATAAGAGCGTGGCCCAACCACCAGACAGATGAGCAACATTTTCCCCCGCAACTGCAAAATGGGCCTGCCGCTCGCGGTTGAGGGCGACGGTGTCTATATTATTGACCGCACCGGAAAGCGTTACCTCGATGCTTCTGGCGGTGCCGCGGTCTCCTGCCTCGGTCACAGCGACGTCCAGGTTATCAAGGCAATCAAGAAACAGGTCAAGCATCTCGAATTCGCACATACCGGGTTTTTCAGCAGCATACCAGCCGAGGCACTTGCCGAGTTACTGATCAAGGAAGCGCCCGGGTCGCTCGACCGGGTTTACCTGGTTTCAGGGGGTTCCGAAGCGGTCGAAGCGGCAATCAAGCTCACACGCCAGTATTTCATCGAGATCGGGCAGCCCGACCGTCATCGGGTCATTGCGCGCAGGCAGTCCTATCACGGCAACACCCTCGGTGCACTCGCCGCCGGCGGAAACCTGTGGCGTCGCGAACCGTTTGCGCCGTTGATGATTGAAACCACGCACATCGCGCCCTGCTACAGCTATCGTGACCAGCAAAAAGAAGAGACCGAATTCGAATACGGACAGCGTGTCGCCAACGAACTCGAAACCGAAATTCTACGCCTCGGCGCAGAACAGGTCATGGCGTTTATAGCCGAACCGGTGGTCGGCGCGACGCTCGGTGCGGTACCCGCGGTGGCGGGCTACTACAAGCGCATTCGCGAAATCTGCGATCAGTACGGAGTGTTATTGATTCTCGATGAAGTCATGTGTGGCATGGGTCGAACCGGCAGTCTCTACGCCTGCGACCAGGATGGTATCGCACCGGATATCATGACCATCGCTAAAGGACTGGGCGCGGGTTACCAGCCGATCGGGGCCATGCTTTGTACCGATACCATTTACAATGCAATCGCGCAGGGCTCGGGCTTCTTTCAACACGGACATACTTACCTCGGGCATCCGGTCGCCTGTGCGGCTGCACATGCGGTCGTCAAAAAAGTGATGGAAAGGCGTTTGCTCGACCAGGTGCTGGCCCAGGGTGTAAGCCTGCGCAAGGCACTGATGGACAAGTTCGGGGAGCATCCGAATATCGGCAACATCCGTGGACGGGGGCTGTTCCTGGGGCTCGAGTTCGTACGCGAACGCGACAGCAAGTCGCCTTTTCCGCCCCAGCTCGGCTTTCATAAAAAGTTCAAGCAGGCGGCATTTGAGGCCGGCCTCATCTGCTATCCGATGGGCGGCACCATCGACGGGCAACAGGGTGATCACGTGTTGCTGGCGCCACCCTTCATTATCAAAAACAAACATATTGATGAAATTGTCAGCAAGCTCGACCAGGCTCTAAAGTCCACGCTGCGCTCGCTATGAGGCGCGACGCTGTTATCGTGGCTGCCCGAACGGCACGCGTCATCTACTCGACATCCGCAGGGTATAAACCAGCAGCGCGGTCGCGCCCACGCAGAATGCGGCCATCATCATCGAGATTGCCGTAAATGACATTTGCCACTCGAGCAGCGTACCCACCAGGGCCGGGCCGAGTGCCGATGAAAATACCATGATCGCGTTGGTCATGGATTTGATCGCACCGAGATGCCTGGCGCCATAAAGCTCCGCCCAGAGCGCGCTCAGGCCGGTGAAATAAAGCCCGGAACTGATACCCATCAACAGCATGTAAGGCCATACGATGAAGGGGTGATCGGAGATGTTCAGCACCACCAACGCCAACGCCAGCGGCAACAGGAAAAGCGGCACCACGCGCCGTGCACTGAAACGGTCGATCAGAATGCCTGAATAAACCGTGGTCGCGACCGAGACCAGTGAGTAAAGCCAGTAGTTTCCAGTCAGCCACAGGCTGCTCCAGTGCTTGGCATTGGCAATTTCGGCCGGAAAAAAGAACAGTGCCGTGCCAATCATCGACGGTGCGATCATCGCCGGCAACATGAAATAAAATCGCAGCTCGGCAAGCATCTGCCGGCGCGTATAGTCACTTTGACGATCTTCCTGTTGCGCCCGTTTTTCAAGCGCATCGTTGTGTTCGGCATGGCGTTGGCTATGCCCTTTCAGTAACCAGAGTGCCAGTACAATCGCGGCCAACACCACCGCCGAGACGATATAGAAGGTGTGACGCCAACCCCATAGCTGCGAGGCGTAAAGACCGAGCACCGGCAACATGGCTTCACCGAAGGCAAAACCGATCGCGGCGAGCGCGATTGCCTTGCCGCGATCGACACTGTGGTAGCGTGCCATCGACGTTATTCCGGCGTGACTACTCAATCCCTGGCCAAACTGCCGCAACATGAATATCGCCAACACCAGCATTAACGGTGAAGTCACCGAACCCATCAGCAGGCAGGCACAGTACAAACCAAGCAGTGCCAACGCGGTGAACAGGCGCAAATCGAGTCGATCGATCAGCGCGCCGGTCCAGTTGATGACGAGCGCAGACGCGAGGGTGCCAATCATGTAAGTGCGACCCCAGCTACCGGCGTCGAGGTCGAAATCCGCCTGGATTCCGGCACCGAACACCCCGATAAAATAGGTCTGGCCCGCGCTCGACATGAATGCGAGGAAAAATCCGAATCCGAGAAAACGCGAATTCGATCGGGCAAAACGCCAGTAGTCAACGAACATTGATTATTATTAACGGTCAAGCTTATAGCCGCGCCACGTTATCAGGAAAGCGTGCAAAAACCTATGCTGGGCCCGGCACGATTTGCAGAATGTAGTTGCCCCCGTGCGGTGCGATAACAGCTCGATAATTTAACATGTTGCACTGCAACATAATTCCTTATAAGATAATCAAATGCCGAGGATTAGCGCTTCATACCATGCAACGGATACCCTACCCGATGGGAGGGTTGTGCACCTGCGCGCGATCAGACCGGACGATCGGGAAAAACTGCGCGAAGGGTTTTTCAAGCTCAGTAAATCATCGGTACGCGATCGCTTTTTCAGCGTCAAACGCGATCTAACCCCGGCCGAGCTAAGCTACTTTACCGAGGTGGATTTCCAGCATCACGTCGCATTGGTCGCCGAACTGCAGGACGGTTCAGAACGACTCCCTGTCGGTATCGGACGTTTTGTACAGAATCAGGATCAACCGGATCATTCGGAGATGGCAATCACCGTCATCGATGAACTGCAGGGTCAGGGCATTGGCAGGATACTGCTGTTTCGACTAGTCGACTGCGCGAGCGAACTCGGGGTACGCCATCTCGATGCCACAGTGCTCGCGCAGAATACGCGCATGACAAAGCTACTGCAAAAAACCGGACTGCCGCTTCGTTCAAGCCTGGACGAAGGTATCAGAACCCTGTCGCTTGCTCTCTAATCCCGCCCGCAAGCGCTTGCTAGAGATGATAAAGGTAATTGAACTGCAATGAATCGCCCTCGTCACGAGCGACATACTCAAATCGAAGTTCCGTCCTCTCGTCGACAATGTAACCAAGCCCCGCACCTACCATCAGCCCGCTATCATCGCCGATATCAAAACCCGCGCGCGCCAACCAGCCTAAATCTCCGCTGATCATGCCATCCACGGTATAGGTTCCCCAGACACCTGTACTGTCGCGCTTGTAGCCGTAATCCATCAAGCCCAGTTCGATCGAGCTATTCACACCCTCCATCAGGCTAACCTCGATCAAATCGTAGGCGACGAAGAACTGAAAGCCGATTTCGTCGTCTTCATCAAGGTCGTCATCATCGATAGAGTTACTTGAAATACCGGCCCCGATCGAAAAAAGATCTTTATTTAACAACGGCCGGCCGTCGTCAGAAATGGCTGGTGTCACCAAGCCACCAAAGAGGAAGGTAAAAGATAAAGCAAGCAGGTAACTGTGCATTTTAGCTGTCATTCCAGAATCCTTATTTATAAATCGATAGAATTGCGCGGCATCCTAACCATGCTCAGCCTCACAATCAAGGCGTAACTGCCGGGGAATTCAATAAAGTGAAATAGTTGTGCACAGCGAAAAAATTTCAAACCAGGTTAATCGATCACCACCAGTCCCCGATGCACGTCGCACAGCCGCTCACCGCCTGTGTCGGTGACAACAAACGGTTCTGATACCGCGGCACCGAAATCGTCCAGCCAGACGCCCGACTGAAAGTGAAAACACATGCCTTGTTCGAGTACGGTTTTGTCTCCGGGACGCAGGCTGGCGGTGCGCTCACCCCAGTCCGGCGGAAAATTCAAGCCGATCGAATATCCAACCCGGCTCTCCTTACGGTAGCCGTTTTTATTGAGCACATCCTGCCACACGCGTTCGACTTCTTCACAACTGGTTCCCGGCCGTGAGACTTCGAGTGCGGCGTCGACTCCAGTAACAATAACCTCTGCCAACCGGGATACCTCGGCCGGAGGTTTGCCCAGATGCATGGTACGGGTTAATGGCGCATGGTAGTGGCGACGCGCAGCCCCGATTTCCATGACTACCAGTGAATCCGCAGGCAGCGGCTCGTCACTCCAGGTCAGGTGTGGCGTACTGGTGCCCTCACCTACCTGGATCAACGGGCACAGGCTGGTGTAATCACCGAACTTGCCGGGCAAACCCAGCACCTGGCCCTGGTAAACCGCGGCGATGATTTCGTTTTGCGGAGTACCCGGTTTAAGCAACTCGATCGCGCGTTTCATGACCTCGGTACAAATTTCGCCCGCTTCCCGCATGTACCTGATCTCATTTTCGGATTTAACCAGGCGTACCCAGTTAACCAGTTCCTGGTTGTCGCTAATATTCGCATCCGGCAGCCCCGCAACCAGGTGGCGGTGGGCACGCGCCGTATAATAATGAGCGTCGAGTTCAACACCGATTGCAGCCTTACCCCAGCCTCGACTATTAATGTACTCGCACAACTCATCGAACGGATGTTGTGTAGGATGGTGCACCAGCGGCTCCGAGAACGAAATGATATTCGCCGCTGGAAGATCGGTCGTAATATGCGCCGATTTCGCATCCTGGGCACGACCAAACCAGATCGGCATTTCTTCATCGCTGTGCACCAGCACACATTGCGGGGTGTAAAACGACCAGCCGTCAAAGCCGGTGAGGTAACACATGTTGGCTGGATCCTGGCACAGGAGCAGTTCAAAACCAGCCTTGCGCATGCGCTGCTTTGTGCGTGCCACGCGGTCCGCGTATTCCGATTTTTCGAAGGATTTTTGATAAGCCATGATCTTTAAACCCTCGTTTAAGCGCGGGTATCAAAGTACTTGCGATACGAATAGCAAACGCTCAATACGATCCGTAAGAGCTCCCCTTCCAGCGCGCGGCATGTAATCCCGCCGGGATCCCACCCCGGTAATACCATTTGTTCCGATAGCCAAGTTGATGGTTGTTTTTTTTATGCATCCGACGATGCCCATGCCGTGGATAAAACGAGCCCTGGTAAACAATCCCGACTCGCTTTTCCCGCGACTCATTTATGTACACAACCTGTGGTTCTGCGGAACGCAGGGCGGCTTCCTGCCTGGATTTTTCCAACTTCAATTTTTCTTGTTCTAGGCGTTCTTTATGCAAACGTTGCCATTGATTTTTGATCGAATAATAGTCGTTATTAACACCGCTTTTAACCGGTTTTCGGTTACCCAGGTCGATCTTCGTTAACGTTGTTGCAGGTGTTTCAGGAGCAGCATCCGAGTAATGGGTAACGCCCTTCTCGTCAACCCATTTATGCACGACCGCGGCGGACACGGGCAGGAATATGCCAATGCATAACAGGACAAAGGTCAGGTTGATGATCAATCGCTGCATAACAATTCGACTGAATATTCTGCTCCCGGTTCTGAAATCGTACAACTGAATTCCGAATCGATCAAAGAATTTATGACTATCAAAATCCTGCCGGGGTACGATTACGACTAAAAGCCTCAATATGTATGGGCCCGATGCCACAGCAGCCACCCACGATCTGCACGCCGCGTCGTTCCAGCTCGGTACCAAGAGCGCCGTCCATGAGTACCAGCTCACCCTGGCGGAAGATTCCCAACTAACTTGAAGCATTATTGGGGTTCATGTTCTAGCCTGTTTCAAAATCGATCCATAAGGGCTGATGATCAGATCCTTGTGCCGATTCATCAACCCAGGATGCCCCTGCACTGGCGATAAGATCTGCCGTGACGAAACAATAATCGAGCCGTGCGCTTTGCTCATCTCCTGGGCGCCCCGGATTCGGATGCCAGGTCATAACATTACTGCCTGGATTTTTCCGGGCCCAGATATCCGTTAGTAATGGTCCGTTATGTTCTCCAATTGCGGTGGCAATAATTGCATACTCGGGACTTTCGGGATGCATATTGAAGTCGCCCAAAACCACCGCGCTCTTTGGCATCGGTGGTTGCGCTACACCGGCGCTCCAATCCCTTTCAGCCGCCGCCGTGACCGATCCGGTCCAGGCACCACCCTCGGACGGCGAATTCTGCACCAGCTTGATCACGAAATTTGCCTGTTGTTGGCGTTCCTCGCTTGAAACCGAACCGAAATGCACATTGTAGAAGCGGAGTGCCCCGGCTGGTGTATCTATGACAGCTTCAAGCACACCCATCTGCATGTTGAATTCAGACTCGATAGCCAGGCGCGGCAATGGAAAGTATCGCTTGCTCAAGATCGGCCAGCGACTGAGCAACATCTGTCCATGCTCAATACGTCGATTGAGAATCCCACCATCCGGTCGCTTCTCACTACCATCGATATCGAAGGCCGCATCAAAAACCCAGTAGTAGTCGTGTAGCAATTCAGAAATATCTTCGGGTTGAGAAGGTCCATCCGGTGGCCCGAAATTTCGCTCAACCTCCTGCAAGGCAACAATGTCGGCGCCCTGAACCGAGTCAATCAGGCGCTGCAGATCGTAACGATTGTCCTTACCGATGGCATAGTGAACGTTATAAGTGACAATTTTCATCGCAGTAGCACGTCATCAAGTTGCGGTGTCTTATATTAATCTGATTTAAGAAAGTCTTCAGCCTCTCTCGTATCATGTTGCTTCCGGCTATTAAAATGCTGCTGAATCAGTGGTTTTGAAATGGTGCCGGCACCAGGAGTCGAACTCGGTCGCTGATAGAGAGAATTTCAGGGTCATCACCATAACGGGTGCTGAGAAGAACTACCTGGGAGACCGAGAACGGCTATAAGCGGACCCTGGGAGTATCCACACATATAAAACTAGCCGTTGGCAATGTAGCGATTCAGGAATAGCAACATTGCCTTTGCTGGATTCTGATACTACTAGTTACTCTAATGATCAGTTTGCAAGAAACATGGCTAGTAATAAGAGCAAAAGGGTCACTCCTTGCATACCAACCCTTGCTAACATTAACTGGGTTGAATGTTTCTGATCAAATTCTCCACCATGAGCCATTGACCATATACCAGTGCCAATCAAACCGACAGTCATCAAAAGAGCAGCCACTATTACCACGTTCAAAATGTCCATTACATCTCTCCAGATATGATGTACCTGGAATTCTAAAGAACGTAACTTAGTTATTATTGATACGGATCAATGAAAAGTAATTGAGGATAGTGTTGGGATGAACTTACGATATCCTGGAATGAACAACACTTTTCAAAATTTTCTAAACTGAACGCCACTCCGTGTCCGCGCGACTATCCTGGTGGAAAGGTTATAACTAGCAACGAAAGAGGGATGGCGCCACCCCAATAGCAGACACTGAAAAACCTTTCAAGTGCTTCCGAGAACGGCCAGAAGCAGACGCCCAACAATGAAACGATAATATGTATTATCGAGTCAGTTACCTCATAATCTAGCTGTTATGTGTTTGTACAAGTTTGAAGTATTGGAGGAGAGATGACTGAGGGTAAAGGGCGATGCCTTTGTGGCGCTGTAAAGTTTACTGCAAAGAACATAAGTAATAATGTGGACGCTTGCCATTGCGGCATGTGTAGGAGGTGGGGTGGTGGGCCTCTAATGGCCGTTAGTTGTGGGACAGAAGTCACATTTGAAGGAGAAGAGAATATTACTGTCTACAACTCTTCTGACTGGGCGGAGCGAGGATTTTGCAAGAAATGCGGTAGTCATTTATTTTACCGGCTCAAAGAGTTCAAGGAATATCAAATGTCAGCAGGTCTCTTTGACAATCAAGAGAGTTTCAATTTCGACTTACAAGTTTTTATTGATAGAAAGCCTTCTTTTTACAGCTTTGCTAATAAAACAAACGAAATGACCGAAGCAGAGGTAATAGAAAAATATGCGCCAGAACAGAACACGTAATGCGCGCATACAGTCGAACCACTTAACTCGCTACGCGAGTGAATTGACCGCTGATGCGGAGCGTCATGGTTCTATTTAGAATGAAACGAATATTTATAATGTGCGTAGTATTTTGTGTGGGATGTGATTTCCCTCCAGAAGAAGTCACACATATACAAGAACAATTGCAAGCACAGATTTCCAAAGGTCAGGTATATGTAACTCACTCATCTAATGAGTTGTCATACATGATAAGAAATTCCGAGCTAACCATGCGACCAGAAGCAGAAAAAGAAAAATTAGTTAGCAGTGTAGAAAAAGAGGCGCTTGAGTTCCTTTCTAAATATCGAAACTATAAATACATCAGAATATACTTCCTTGGAGAGGGTACAACAGGAATCGATAAGCCTTACATATGCCAAACAACTTTTAATGCATGCTTAAAAATAAAGGAGCAAGGTAAACCATAACAAGCGCATGCAGTCGGACAAAGTGCCCGCACTGATATTCCCATTTCCCCAAAGCAGACACTCAAAAACCTGAGGTAGGCGTCGTTCTTCGGCCAGAAGCGGACGCTCACCATTTCCGCGAAAATATATTATCGAGTCGAAAATCTTATAATCTAGCTGTTAGGCGATATCGGCGTATTATTCTTCAACTCCTGTAATATCACGACTGGTTTAGCCGAGTTGATTAATATATGAATGTTGTCTAAAGGTGCTACCACAGATCAGTTAAACTATTTTTTTTCTGATGGGATCTTTTATTAATGTCGAATCAGGATGAAACACCCAACATAGATAAACTTAACCAAGCTCTAGGGGTGAGAGAGACTTCGAATACTGGAAAGAAGATCTTTTGGGCTGGGATTATCGTTGTTTTGGTGATCGCGTATCCCTGGTTTTACATCAGCTTACCAATAGAAGGTAAGGTCGTGGATGCCAGAACCGGCTTGCCAATAGAGAATGCCTTCGTGTTGGGTTTCTGGGGATTGGATGCCAACAGTTTTTTCCACGGGTACGGCATTGGAACTCTTTATGCAGCAGAAACCAGAACCAACAATAAAGGGGAATATAAATTGCCTTTTTGGTTTCGTGTTCCTCTGCGGGGTAGATTGTATTCTTACGCGCCTGTGATCAAAATTTACAACGAAAATTATCACGTCGCTGGTCATGGGGATAGCCGAATTGATGCCCCTTTCCTGTTGGTCACTTCGGATTTTGACGGAAAAGTGGTGAAGCTTGCGCCATTTAACGGGACTCGGCACGAATACGCCGAACACCTGAAATATTCCGTCGATGATAAGGTTAGCGGCCTCCAAAGCCAAAGAAAGGGAATGTGTTTTCTAAAAGAAATGCCAGCCATTATCGAAGCACTAAAAAAGGAGCAGGCGGGATTTGATCGCGAAGGCATTAAGGTAAGGTTGTCCATGTCCGAGTTCACGGGGCGGAATTTTGCCAGATGCACGTAGCAGGATTTGCAGTGAGAATTGAATTTTTGAACTGAATGAATGCTTCGGGTCGTAAATCACCGCTGATTCATTTAGTTTGAGCGGCAGCTTTCTCGTAAGCAGACGCTGAAATCCGCTTCCCAGGCTTCTCGAATCGGCCAAAGGCCGACACTGGGCAACTATAGAAAAACGCATTCTGTGGGGCTTCAGACTGATTTCTTAATCGGCACGTCGCGCTGGTCGCTGGTTAAAATTTCACAACCGCTCTCAGTTACGAGAATGGTTTCGCTGGTACCGATGACATATTGTTTTGGAATGCGCCACGAAAAAGGCGTGTGAAACGTCATTCCAACTTTTAACTCCATATCCTTATCACCCGAAATATACGCCGGTCCATCGGTCCAGGTCGGTGGGAACCCTAGACCAATCGAATAACCACAATGGCCGGAGCGGAAAATTTCCTGCTCCAGTGAGCCGATTACTTTGCTAACCTCTGCCGCGACATCGCGCGTACTACGCCCAGCGCGTACATTGCTATACAGGGCTTCTAGCGCCACCATTTGAGAATCGATTATTCGCTGCTGCAGTGCATCGGGCTCTCCGGTCAGGACGGTACGCATCTGTGGCGCGGTATATCGATGGAAACAGCCGCCAAATTCCAACTGTATCGCATCCCCAGGCTTGATTTCGAACCGCTTAAAAGTGGTGTGAAAATAGCCCGTCCGGTGACCAACGTTAACAATCGGATCAATCGAAAAAAATTCTGAACCGGCATCAATCATTACCTTCGCCGCTAACGCGGCAATATCGTTTTCTGTCTTACCAGGTTCGACGACATCGATTGCCGCGCGCATGCCCGCCGTGGTGATCCTCGCTGCCTCTCGCAAATGGCCTATTTCGGCCGGCGACTTGGTGACACGTAGCTCGAACATCAGTAGGGTCGCATCGACAAATGATGCGTCTCCAAGGCTGTCGCGCAAGGCATCCAGCAGCCGGGCATCGACCGGACCGCGGTTTCCCATCTCAATTCGCCCGGCCTGCACACCGATTCTGCTGTTGCCATAACCGCGCTCGGCAAGCAAAGCGGCTAATTGACCGGGTACAGCCTCGGCGCTGACCCAGTCGAACAGCACTAGATCTTCGATGTCACCATGTAACACTGCGCACGACGCCTCTACCTCTCCGACCTGCATAAATGGACTATCGTTAAGCGGCAATACGAGACAGGCGTAAGCATCCGGCCACAAGGTCTGGTACCCAGTCAAGTAGCACAAGTCCACGGCGCTATGGACGAGTAAAACGTCGATGTCCCGCTGTGCCATAAGTTCGCGAGTCCGGGTAATGCGAGCATGATATTCCTCGGCTGGAAACGACCACTCCCGTGGTATGGGTCCCGTCAGCAGCCTGTCAAGATAGTCTTTCATTTTCAATTCCAGGCGGATATATCCGAATTTTTACTTAGATAACAGTCAGCTAACCTGTTTCTACAGCAAATTTCAAGATGGCAGTGGCTTCGGGATTGTTTTCCGTACTTGGGAGATTGAATACGTATGCCTGTTTTCCTGATAGCAGACGCTGAAATGTGCCTATCGGGCTTCAGAGAACGGCCATAAGCGGACATTATTACTGCGGAAACGTACAACTTAATGTGATGATGCTTGTGAACTAATGCACGTTATTAGTACAACAATATCCCCTATTATCTGTTGAATGTTTGCGCAATCTCTCGGCAAGTTGTGACCCTGGCGTAAAACAAAAACTCAATGCAGTGTTTGGCTGTAAAGAATACATTCCAGCTTACACGGGACGACTTGCACAAAGTCATAAATAGTTAGAGGTTTCGAAATGGGTATACAATTTTTGAAATTTGGCGTAATCGCATCGGCCTGTCTGGTGGTGGTTGCCTGCAGTGATAGCGGCGATAGCGGGGATGGTACCGGTAAGTTGTCAGTTTCAATTACCGACGCGCCGATCCATGACGCCCAGTCGGTGACTGTTTATTTTCTTGGAGCCGAAGTCAAGCCTGCTGACGAGCCAGCTTTGAAGTTCAATTTCTGCGAGGACCCAGTCGATGCCGATAATAATCCACCGATAGTTCAGGATACCGAGTGTGCCGACAGCGATCCACATGTCGAAAAGATCGACCTATTGCAGCAGACCGGTGGCGCCAGTGCCCTGCTACTGGATGGTGTTGACATCCCAGCTGGAAAAGTGAACTGGGTTCGTCTGATACTGGCAGATCCGGCCGGTGAAATTATCCTTTCAACGGGCACCTATCCTCTAACTGTTCCGAGCGGTAGCCAGACAGGTCTCAAACTCAATCGGGGGTTCGAAGTACCGGAAGATGGTGAAGCAAAGATATTCATCGATTTCGATGTGCGCAAATCCATCGTCGAAGTTCACAGCAGCGTACCGCCCAGTTATAAGCTGAAGCCGACATTACGGATAGTCGAGGATTTTGGCGCTATCGCGGGTGAGGTCTCTGCCGCACTAAATGACACCACAATTTGTAAAGGTGGCTCAATCTATGTGTTTGCTGGTGCAGGGGCTACGCCAGACGATATCGATCGTGACAAGGGTGACCCGGTGAGCACGGCGCTCGTTAACGAGGACGCTGGCAGTTCGACCGTCTATTCCTACCACGCCGATTTTCTCGAGCCAGGAGATTACACGGTAGCATTTGTATGCGCAGGTGGAACTTCGACTGATGGCGGACTCACCTTCGACGTGCCCGCTGACAATCCAGATCAGGAAGATCAGCTTAGCTTTACTGTAGCCTCGGATACAGCAACAGTGGTGGACGACCAAACTGTGCTGATTAATTTCTAGATACCGGCCAGGTAAAATAAGGTAACGGGCAAAAACACTAATTTCATGTTTCGCAGGTAGTGTCGGGTCGCTTATCGCCGCTGATTGATAGAGGTTGAGCGTCTATTTTCTCGATAGCGGACGCTCATAAATCCATGGTGGGAGGCAATCTTCGGCCAGAAGCTGCCGCTCGATGATATCAAGCCAGGTTCAGCTATCGCACCTGAGCAGTCGTTCAGGTTTGTCGACTACTTGGCTCGAATCGGCCATCTGCGGACATCCGAAGCATTTGACAGTCGCAATATGGAAGTCCGTTTTCTCTCGACGAATTCGTGGGACTGCTTTACTGCGATACCGATCGTCTGAACATGGTACACACATCCAGCCGCTCAGCCTTGCCCCGTACCTCGACGTTTCCCAATTCCTCCACCTGCACGTCGCGCGGGAGTTGCATCCTATCCAACAGGCTTCGCGATATAAGAACGTTGCAGGCGAAGTCCTTGCACAAGCTCTGCAATCTTGCGGCGGTGTTGATGGTGTCGCCGAAATAGACAATCTCACGCTTGTCGTCGCCCACCTCGCCGGCCACCACGGAGCCCCCGTGGATTCCGATGCGGAACTCCGGTACCACACCGAATTCTGACTTGTAGGCCCGTGCCTTGTCCTTCATCAGCGTCTGTATGTCGAATACGCACCGCACGCAGGCCGCGTCACGAAGGGCCTCTTCCAAGGGCCAGGTTACGACTACCTCATCGCCAATGTAGCGGTGGGTCTCGCCGTGGTGCTCGGCAATTGGACGGGCGATATCGAAAAAGAACCGCCCGATTAGTGACTGTACCGCAAGGTCGCCCATTTCCTCGGCCAAGGGGGTGGAGCCGGCCAGGTCCAGAAACATGAACACGCGCTCCTCGCGAAGCGGCCGGTTGTAGCGTCCGACGAGAAAGTTGAAAAGCACCCGCCCCCCCACCAGTCCCCGTAGTCGAAGACCGATGTTGAACAAGAGGCTGACGGCCAGGGCAAAGAGCAAATCCTGCTGAAACGTGCTACTCGTGTATCCCGTCCCGTAGGTATATCCCTGCATCAAGTGTGGCACCCCCCATAGCAATACGGAAAGGATGATCGCCCAACACCCCGTGGTTATCAGGATGAATAGTGGCAGCGGAAGTCCCCTCAGCCTCGCGCCATATCGTCCTTGCACGTAGAACAGCTCAAAGGCGGAGAGGCACAGTCCAATGCAGACACCTATTGTGATTCCTATGGAGTCCGTACCACCAATGATGCGCACATAGCCTAGGCCAATTCCTGAAGCAATCAGTCCCGTTATCAGGCAGGCTCTGAGATGTCTTTTGGTGCGCTGAGCGATAGCCACTGAATTTCCCGTCGGATTAGCTTTTCTAGACTCGAAGATTGCTGAAGGCCTGGCCCATGAATTACGGATTGACCGGCCGCCAGAATTTCCGACATATGATCTGGAAGGGGACTTTCGCATAGTCGGGTTCGAATGTCAGCACAGAATCGATTTTCACCGTGGAAGCTTGTTCCTAAACGTCTGCTCAGGGTCGTGAACAGCCGATCACTTTTTAATGCCTAAGGGCAGCAAAGGGCACTTAGCTGCTTTTGATATTTCAGTTTTGGGTGTCGGCTTTGGGTTGTGATTTCAATCGGTCGATGCAACACCTAATCTCTAACTATAGAGTGGAGGATGTTGAAAATGAAAATGCGACCGAGGATTTACTACACAGAAACTGACAAGGCGTTGATGTGGGATCGCTGGCAGAAAGGTGAGTCCCTCAGCTCGATCGCCCGATTATTTAACCGATACCATTCATCGATTGAACGTATCATTAGAGAACATGGTGGGATACGCCCGCCCGAGCGTCGACGATCGCCACGCGCACTCACACTGCCGGAAAGGGAAGAGATATCGCGCGGTATCGCTAC
>JAOTXY010000124.1 GCA_029862125.1 Gammaproteobacteria bacterium
CCAGAACTCGCGGCGGGTGGCAGTAACAAAGATGCTGAGAGATACTTGCGGGAGGCAATCAAGGGTGATGACATCCATATTGAGGAAGGCTTCCTGCACTACACGGCGAGAGTCTGCATCCCCTATGGCAGATCCAATACCAATAAGGCGCGATGGTCCAAAGAGGCTTGCGAGCAGGTCAGACACAAAGTGGCCCTGCGCGGAATGATAGCGAAACGTGAGTTGGTCAGCTTGAAATTCTTTCAGCCCCGCCAAATCTACCTGGAAGGTCAGATAGAACGGGAGTTTGTCAGCGGCCTCAAAGATTTCAACTCAATTAACCGCGGGCAAATCATGCAGAATCTGCAGACGGAAGTGAAAGCAATCGTTCCGATCAAGGAGAATATGTCAACCGATCGCTTGCTCGAATCATTGAACAAGATCGCAACATGATATGGCGAGTTTGACAGGTGAGGATCTACCGGTAATCCTGGACGGGAAATAGGCTAGTCAAACTGGTAGCGGTATTGCAGCTCCTTCTCCCCGTCCACTTGCGCGTGGAATGAGACGATAACCCGATCCTGCTCACCGCTGTACGGAAAAGCCATGTGCTTGAGGTAGGAGGGAAACACCGCGATCTTCCCGTCCTCCGGAAACGAATCCCAGGACCCGTACTGCAGATAGTAATTGCCGAACTCCCCGTGCCCGCCGGCACAGAAATCCATGTAGGGGCCATAAAAGCGGGTAACACCGTTCAGCATTCCATTCCTGCGATCACTGTTCGAACGACTGGACTCTCCCGCCTGCACATAATAGACCCCTGACCAGGAGCAATTGCCATGCACGTGGGTTTCATGCAGGCCATTGGCGTTACTGATCTGGAACCAGACCCCGGTCAGCTTGACGTCGATATTCTGTGAGTTCTGCCACGCCTTGCCGTTGGCGTGGGCGGCAACCTGGAAGACCGAATCGAGAATGAACTGGATTAGCGCAGCAAACGCCGGATGATCCTTGTATAGCTCGTAAAGATTGTCACGGCTGGCGAAAACCGGACCGCTCATCTTAGCGTGCTTGTCTCTGTGGGTGTAAAACAGGTCGAGCAGATCCTGTTTGATCGACGCATGTTGCTCATTCGAACGGACGAGCACTGAAGTCGGCCATAGATCATGAATTTCGGCATTCGGGTCCCGGGCAGACAAGGTATTTATTCTCCGGTGGAAAGGCAGTCGTCATTCTACATCACCCATCTCAGAATTGCCTATCTGGAGATTGAGCCAAAAAATAAAACTCAAACTAACTTGTGCTGTCATAATTAGCATCAACGCAAAAGGTGATTTCATGTCAAACACTCAATTCAATCCCGGTCTTGCCCTGATTGTCCTGGTCATATTTCTAACTGGTTGTGCCAGCGGCACTTATTCAGCAACATCCAAGCGACCTGCAGTGAAACCGGGATCCTACGTGCAACTTCACCATGAATATCAAGTCCCCAATGAATTCGCACGTGTCTACTTCCGCAACGGTAAGCAGACTCTTAAAGGTGATATTGATCGCTTTACACCCTATTGCTATATTTCAATTAAAGATATCAACCAAGCAGGACAGCCTCAACAGGTAATCTTTCCCGGTCGTTTTTACGTGACCAAAGTCATAGAAAGTAATGACCATGTTGGAGGACGAAGAACCTACGTAGCATCGGCAATCTGGCAATTCGATGGGCCGAGCAATGTGGATTACAAACTGGAAATGCGTCTTAGCTCTAGTGAACAACCTGGCGTTCGCGCATTAATATGCATTAAAAACATTAACGACTATAGAGACCATATGCACGAGACCAGCCATTATCCCAAATTATCCGAAATAAAAATTGCGCTGGGTGACCTGGTCACGATCGAAGCACCGGGACAATAAGACTGTTTGAGGGAAGAAACATCACAAATTGGTTTCGTGCAATACGTTCATCACAGACCAACCTGTGGAGAATAGTATTCATGTATAGTTTTCTTCCCTGAGAATGAGATAATCAAACGATGAAGTCAAATGCAAGACGAGATGATCTCGATGCTATATTTAAAAGCGCCTCACTTAAATTGCAGCAGGGTGATGCGCGAGGTGCAAAACAGGGATTCGAGAAAATTGTCAAACGGCATTCATCTCATCATATCGTCTGGCACCATCTGGGTATGTCATACCAGCATCTAAATGAACATACAAAGGCCATAAAAGCCTATCGAAAGGCCGTTAATCTGAAACCGGGTTTTGTTGACTCCTGGGTTAACCTGGGTATTGCCTATAAGGAACTTGGGTCCACCGAACAGGCAATACAGGCAGCTGAAAAAGCATTAAAAATTCAACCTGATCACCCTCGAGCCTTAAACCTGTTAGGTTCGATACAAGCACAAAACCAGGATTTTGAGTTAGCCAAAGAAAGTTTCGAAAACGCACTTCTGCTTGATGCCAACGACTGGCATGCCATTTTTAATTTAGCTAATGTTAATCTTGAGCTGGGCAATTACGATGAGACACATCGATTATTGGAGCCGCTTAAAGCGCGAGACCCCGAAAACAAACCCCTAAGGGAATTACAGGCACAGTGCTTGATTTATCAAAAACAGTATGGATTGGCAGATCAGCTTGTTAAAGGCCTTGCATCCGATTATCCGGGGGATGAAAAGGTATTGCGTCTTTCGCTTTCTATAAAAGAAGTGATCCATGATCACTTTGCTGTCCTCGACCTGGCTAAAGAATTACTTAAGCGCAATACTAAAGATGCAGGGTTATGGAATTCTTTGGGCGGCGCTTACTATCATTTGGATTCAGTCGAGAAAGCCCGGTCCAGTTACGAAAAAGCCATCGCGCTGAGCCCGGGCAGTTATGCCTATCTTCATAATCTCGGCATGGTTTACTCGTCTCTTGGGGATAAGCAAAATGCCGAAAAGTTTTATCGAGATTCGCTCACAATCAATCCTTGCCATTCTGATGCTCACAAGAACCTTGTCAGTATAAAGCGTTACGAGTCACTAGATGATCCTGATATACGGGCGATAGAAGATATCTGGAACCGTGGTGGACTGGATGAGCACTCTACTATCAATCTGTCTTTTGCTTTAGGCAAAGTTTACGACGACTGCGCTCTTTATGATAAGGCATTTGATACCTATAAAATCGGCAATGACTTAAAGTTTAAAGACTCTAACTCGAGTATCGATTTAGAAAAATATTATGACCACATAGACCGGGTCTCGACTACGTTCACATTGCCACCCGAGAAAGTCGTAACAGAACTAGCGGATACACAGCCTATATTTGTCCTCGGCATGCCTCGAAGTGGCACAACACTCGTCGAGCAAGTAATATCCCGACATTCCAGTGTGACAGGCTGCGGTGAGTTACCTGGAATTGAAAGGGCTATTGGTAACTTAGAAAAATTCGCTTCGGTAGCTCGAGTTTATCCTGATGATTTTCCTGATATTTCAGTCGAGGAACTTGCCGCTCAAAGTCGCGAATATATTAGCAATACCAGGGCGGCTCATGACTTAAATACACGATACTTCACCGATAAAATGCCATTTAATTTTGTGCATATATGGCTGCTAAAAGCACTGTTTCCGAACTCTCCAATTGTCAACTGCCAACGCCATCCCCTGGATGTCATATTATCTAACTACTTCCAGATATTTGGGTCAGATGTAAGTTTTGTCTACAATCTGGAAGCGCTTAGCCATTACTACGTCAGGTATCATAAATTGATGATTCATTGGCGCAATTTGTTTGGTCGACAGGTAACCAATATTCGATATGAAGATTTGGTGACTGATAATGAAAATCAAATTCGTATTTTAATAGAAGCGATTGGTCTGCCCTGGGAGGAGTCCTGTCTGAATCGCGAGGAGTCGATGAAGACTGTGAGAACAGCCAGTATCTGGCAAGTGCGGCAGGGGATATACACAAGATCCAAGGAGCGCTGGCGCCATTATCAACAAAAACTGCAACCAGTTATTTCAATCCTTTGTGAACATGGGATCCTGGATTCAGAACACAATCATATTATCCCAGCCTGATCCTTCGGGTTCTAAATTTTGAACACCTGACTGTGCTTACAAATATGTCGAGCAATAAAAAAGCCGGGGCAAAAGCCCCGGCTTAATTTAAAACAAGTTAACCTTGTTTAAACCTAGTCAACTAGAAGTCGATACGAGCACCGAGTAGCTGCCGGTCACCGCTATCGCTACCAAGTTCAAGATCAACATATTCCCAGTAGAGTCGGAAGCCACTTGAACCAAATACCTTGGTAAAGTTTAATGTGGTTCCTTCAAGTTCATCAGAAATGCCGTCGGCCTCAACCTCACCAATACCAATGAATGCCGACATACCGTCACCAAAACTCGCACCAGCATGAATTTGGGTTTGCTCGACAGCGTCGCCATCATAGTCGGTTTCGCCGATACCGAAGCTTACCCACCAATTATCCATCGCGTACTTTGCGACATAGCCGGTTCGGTCTTCATCCGGTGCTGTTCCAACACCGTCTTGACTGTCAACGGCAACTGCTAAGGTCAAACCTTCAATCGGCATGAAGCTAATACCAATTGCATGACCATCATTTTCACCGATCTTTTCAGCTCCTTTGCTATGGTCTGTGCCATTAGCGACATCAGCACCACCGTCTTCGTTAAGGCGAATTTCAGCAGAAACATTAACCATGCCGAAACTATTGCTATATTGGATAGCATTAGATACCCGATAAGGTAGATCCGCAGCAGAAGAATACAGGTAATAGCCCAAAGACACCGTGGGATCGAGATGCGTACCGACCATGTTATAGAAAGTGCTCCATTGGTTACCAACATTAATGGTACCGAAGTCAGCACCTGTTACGCCAACATAAGCAAGCCTGGTGTCCGTGACACCAACGCCTTCTGAGTCAGTTACAGTCCCGAATTCATAACGACCATGTGCTGACCAATCATCATTGATTGGGGCACTACCTTTAAAGCCGAATCGTGAAGAAATGCCGCTCAGGTCAGTTCTGTCATCACCAGATAGATCGCCCGAATCGTATGCATTGTTAATGCGACCGTAAAAAGAGGTTTCATGCCCGTCGGCCTGTGCCACACCAGAGAATGCCAGTGTCGCTCCAACTGCGGTTGCAACTGCAGTTTTTCTAAAATTCATAAGATTACCCTCATAGTTCATAGTTATATATTAAGTACTTAATAGAGTAAGTCATCCAGCTACGATGTGTGATCAAGCAAATGATTTACGCTGGTCATGATAGTCAATAAAACAACAATTTCAAGCTTTTATTATTATAAAAGCAACAATTTTTGCCAAAGTTGCAAAAAAACAACAGATCACGGGCTATCCTGTTGATTTCTCTTGAATATTTTTTATGAAAAATGTGTCACTAACCATGATCACTAACCAACAGTTAATCCTGCAGCTCCCTAAGGCCAATACCTATTCGTTTTTGAGGCTCTCGGCCAGCGATAACATGGCCGCCTTCAATTCCTCGTCTTCAATCCATTCAGCGCTGCGCCTGATCGCCTCGATAGACTCAACACTGACCTGCTCCGGATGAGGTCGGTGTTCGTTGTTATCAAGCTTTAGCAACGAATCCGGAAGGGTACGGAATTTCAGGGCTTGCTCCAGCTTAAAAGTTTCACGCAGCTGCTGTTCTATTTCCTTGCTATGCAAACGCAGGTAGTTCGCCACCAACGGGCTGTTCGCGGCAACCACGATTTCGTCCTGGTTGATGGTGAGCAGGGTCACCGATTGATTCACCGTTTGCGGTAAATTCTGTTCGAGAAAACGCTGAATACCAGGTCCCAGGCGGGTAACCTGTTCAAACCCGGGTGGCAACACCGATTGGCAAAGCCTGGATATCGGTTTCGATCCCATCAGGCCCTTCGACGTCTATGCCTCGGTTTGTGGACTTCCCTGCTTTTCGCGGCCAGGCCCAGGCGCTGGTAAGCCCGCTTCACGACTTCTTCATCGAGCAATCGGGACTTGCCCGGTTTTAGCCACTTGGGCAGCTTGAACTGGTCATAGCGCACCCTGGTTAATCGGCTTACCTCGACCCCGACCGCTTCCCACAGGCGCCGCACCTCGCGGTTACGACCTTCTTTCAGCACCACGTGATACCAGTGATTGCTGCCGCTACCGCCCGAATCGATAATATCGTCAAAATGAGCCGTGCCATCTTCGAGCTCCACGCCATCGCGCAGTTGCTGCAGCATTGCAGGGCTGACGGCACCATGCACGCGCACTGCGTATTCGCGCTCAATCTGGTACGACGGATGCATGAGACGATTAGCGAGTTCACCATCGTTGGTAAATAACAACAGTCCGCTAGTGTTGATGTCGAGCCGTCCGATACTGACCCAGCGCCCCTGGTTCAAGCCGGGCAGGTTTCGAAACACGTCGTCGCGACCCTCGGGGTCCGAGCGCGTGCATACCTCGCCTACCGGTTTGTGGTACATCAGGATCTTCGGCCTGGCAGCGTGCCGCTGCAGGCGTACCAGTTTGCCATCGATAGCGATCTTTTCACGGCCTGCGACCTGGTCGCCTGGTTTCGCGGTCTTGCCATTGACACTGATGCGCCCCTGTTGCAACAACGCATCAATCTGGCGCCGGGACCCGGCCCCCTGGTTGGCTAAAAATTTTTGTATGCGCTCCATCGCGCGATTATACAGCAGGCTGAAATTTCACCGTACTTTAATGTCATCCCGCCGCTTGACCGCAAAATTCAACTAGTTCATCCCGCGGCCCGACCGTTGAGCTCAACCCGTGTCATCCCGCGGCTTGACCGCGGGATCCATTACAAGGGCAGGATCCTGTTATTCTCTGGATACCGCGACCTGCGCGGCCCGGTCGAGCCGCGGTATTACAGTTACCTATTTGCTGTATGACAGATACCTATTTGTGCTTTGACAAATCGGAATGATTGTTATTGCCGTCATCCCCGCGCAGGCGGGGATCTTGTAATGGCCACGAGCAACGAGATTTCCGCTGCAAGGCAATGATGAAATTCGAGAAATTTTCTAATGGGTATTCCTGACTCCGGCAACGCCCCGACAGTGGTTACGGTGGGTGGAATACTTTTTTGCCCGTCAAAAAAGTTTTGCACCCGCCCTGGTAGTTTCGTCAGTTGACGGCCCAGCGCTGACCGATGCCGGTTGAGGACTCGGAGATCAGCGTTTTCGCGTTACTATCGAGCTTCAGGTCGAGAATCGTCGCGGAGTCGGGTTGTACCCTGTGTTTGACTTTCGGCTTCCAGGTTTCGCGACGTTTACCGCTGGCGACATCCCAGATATCGATAGCCTTGGCCGCCCTGCCGGTGGCCAGCGTTCGGTTGTCATTTGAAAAATCGGCCGAGACCAGCGTCATTCTGATTTCATCGAGGCGCGACACCAGGCTGCCTTTACCGCCGGTTGAATAAACATGAGCATCGCCGATGTGCGCATTGGCGAGGGCTAACTCACCGTCATCGGAAAGAGCAACCAGCGAGATCTTGTATTTTAAATTCTTCGACCACCGGTGCTCACCGTTGCTTAAATCCCACAGGCTGGCATGCCAGTCGTCGGCACCGGTTAACGCGAAACGACCGTCTTTGGAAAGCGCCACGCTGGTTACTTTTTCATGATGCGCAAACACGTAGCGCATCTTGCCTTCAACCATATCGAAATAAACCGCCTGGTTGTCCTTGCTGCCAATCAACGCGTAACGACCGTTCGCCGAAACCGCGACATCGGTCAGGTTGGGCCAGGACCAGTAACCGGTAAGACGCCCGGACTCCACCGCCCAGCGTGCAATCGAGTTTTGTTCGATCGTAACCAGAACATCGCCGAGCTCGGAAAATGCTGCAGCGATGATGCCGCCTGCACTACCCTCCTCGTGCTGAACGCTGTACTTGACCCTGTTGTTTTGCAAATCCCAGACCCGTGCGAAACCACCAATTTCACCGGTTAGCAAATGTTTGCCGTCGGGACTGATAGCGGCGCCGTAAGAGCCCGTGTCGGCATGCACCCAG